>JBKQKK010000365.1:0-5816 GCA_052147535.1 Solirubrobacteraceae bacterium
GCGATCGATGCGGCGGCGAGCGGGGTGCGGTCAAAGCTCTCAAACACGTCGTCTACCTCAGCGCCAAGCCCGGCCCGCAGCACCTGCTCGACCTCTGGCCACGGAACCTGCAGTGCGTTGTCCTGCATGTTGTGAACCACCTGCAGGAGGTTGTTTGAACAGCCCGGGCAGTGCAGCCCCGCCTTGTTGCCATACAGCATCGCCACCAGCTACATGCCGCGCTCCCGAGCGTTCCGGCACGGGCACGCTCACACTCCGATGCAGGCCGTTCTCGAGGACCGTCGGCGGCGCGCCGAAACGCTTCTCGCCAGGCAGGTCGTTGCTCACGACCGACTCACCAACCGCAAGCGTGAAGGCGGTCTGCGACGGCCGGCCCGGAGGGATCGTGGGGTCCAAGCCCTCACGCTCTGCCGCGACTATTCGAACCTCCCCGCTGGCCAAGCGACGGGTGGTGATGCAAGTCGCCGTGCCGAGAATCTCGCGCACCATGTGCATCGCCTCGCCCATCAACGCGATCACGTCGGTGCACTCCAGGGCGCGACGACCCAGGTCGGCGATCGCCGCTTTCTGACGCTCGGCCCGGCGCTGCTCGGTCACGTCCTGAAGCTGGGAGAAGAAGTACGGCTCGACGCCGTCCGGCTCGACCAGCGCCGTGATCACGGCAGCGTCGACGACCGACCCGTCTGGACGGATGTAACGTTTGACCAGCGGCGTCTCGACGTTTCCCTTGAGCCGCGACTCGCTGCGCTGCACGTCGTCCGGATGCGTGAAATCCAGTATCGAGCGGCCAACCAGCTGCTCAGCGTCGCGACCGAGCAGCCCGCATAGCGCGGCGTTGACCCGCATCACGCGCAGCTGCGGAGTAAGGATCATCATGCCGATCGCGATATCGTCGAAATCGCGCTCAAAGCGCTGGCTGAAGCGGCTTGCAGGAGCCGAAGCCGGTCGCTGCCCGAACGTTAGCCCGACCAGCGCAACGGCGGCCACAGCGACCACGACGGCACTTGCGACACCAACGCTGGGCGCCAGAACGAGCGCCGAAGCCAACCCGGTGCAGACCGTCGCGACAGCCCCCGCGCCGACGAGAACCACGCGCACGACCCTGCCCGACCCCCGGTCGGTCCCACACTCGGCGTCGCGACTTAGACGCGCCAAACGCATCCTGACCACGTCATCGGCGTCACCATCCACGACCTGAGCGCCAAGTCGATCATCTCGACAAGCAGCAAGCGCCGTTGCCGCCAGCCGCTCTTACAGAAGCACCTACATTAACATTGCCTGTGGGACCGACGGGCGATCACGCCGGTCTCCCAATCCATTATCGAGCGCGGTTATGTTCACTCCTTCGGGACTGTCAACAGCGTCGGCTGGCGTGAGGATGTCCGGTCGCATCCGGATCCTGCGGCCGTGAGACGGTGTGCTGTCCGCGGCGGCGGACGCGATCCAGCGACGGCCGCCGACACCGCGGCGGGTATACTCTCCGCGGCCTCCGAGGAGGTCGGAAAACGAGGAGGGACACGGCGGATGGACCGCGGGCCGACCGGTGACGATCTTGAGCGGGAGATCAGCCGCCTGCTGAAAGTCGAGCGGTTCGAGGTCCCCCAGGAGTTTCGCGACCAGGCGCTGATCCGGGACGCCTCGGTCTATGAGGAGGCCGAGCGCGACTTTCGCTGCTGGTGGGCGAGCCAGGCGCAGGCGCTGCTGGACTGGGCGCAGCCGTGGGATACGGTGCTCGACGAGTCGCACGCGCCCTTTTACCGGTGGTTCGTCGGAGGCAAGCTCAACGCCTGCTACAACTGCGTGGACCGCCACGTGGAGGCCAGCCGCGGCGACCGAGTCGCATTTCACTGGCGAGGCGAGCAGGGGGAGCAACGGGCGGTCACCTATGCCCAACTGCATCGCGACGTACAACGACTCGCCAACGCGCTCAAGGACCGAGGCATCCGCGCGGGGGACGTCGTCGGCATCTACCTGCCGATGGTTCCCGAAGTGGTAGTCGCGATGATGGCCTGCGCGCGAATCGGCGCCGTGCACAACGTCATTTTCGGCGGGTTCTCCGCCGAGGCGGCCTGCCGGCAACTCGAGTTCTCCGAGGCCAAGGCCCTGATCACGGCCGATGGGGCCCGCCGCAGCGGCGAGACGGTCCCCTTGAAGGCGCCCTTGGACGAGCGCGCGGCTGATCTGGAGCGGCTGGAGACGATCGTCGTGCTGCGCAACGTGGATCTCGCCTGTGAGATGCGCCTCGGGCGCGACCTCTGGTGGCACGAGGCGCTCGAGGGCGCGGAGCCGACCTGTCCCTGCGAGCCGCTCGACGCCGAGCATCCGCTCTTCATCCTGTACACGTCCGGCTCCACCGCCAAGCCGAAGGTGGTGCTGCACACGACCGGCGGATACCTCACCGGCGTGGCCTGGACCAGCAAGTACGTCTTCGACCTCAAGCCCGACTCCGACGTGTACTGGTGCACCGCGGATGTCGGCTGGGTCACAGGTCACTCCTACATCGTCTATGGACCATTGGCGAACGGCGTCACGAGCGTCATGTATGAGGGCACCTCGGACTTCCCGCACCGGGGTATCTACTGGGAGCTGGCTGAGCAGCATCACGTCACGATCTTCTACACCACCCCGACTGTTATCCGCACCTGCATGAAATGGGGCGCGGACTTTCCGCGGCGCCACGACCTCTCATCACTGCGGCTGCTCGGCTCCGTCGGCGAGACGATCAATCCGAAGGCGTGGCTGTGGTACTGGAAGGTCATCGGCGGCGAGCGCTGCCCGGTCGTTGACACCTGGTGGCAGACGGAGACCGGTGGGGTCATGATCGCACCGCTGCCCGGGGTCACCGCCGCCAAGCCGGGCGCCGTCACGCGACCGCTTCCGGGCATCCACGCCGAAGTCGTCGATGAGGAGGGCAACACCCTGCTCGGCGAGCACGGCTATCTGGTGCTCAAGCGCCCCTGGCCGGCGATGCTTCGCACCCTCTACCGCGAGGATGAGCGCTACGAGCAGACCTACTTCGGTCGCTTCGACGAGCAGACCTACTTCGATCGCTTCCACGAGCGCACCTATTTCGTCGGCGACGTCGCACGGATGGACGAAGACGGCTATTTCTGGGTCCAGGGGCGCGTCGACGACGTAATCCGGATCGGGCGCTTCCAGTTCTGCACGGCCGAGATCGAGTCGGCGATCGTCGCCCACCCTAAGGTCGCTGAAGCGGCCGTCATCGGTCAGCACGACGAGAGCACCGGACAGGCCGCCTGCGCATTCGTGATCCTGGCCGGCGATCACGTCGGCTCGCCGGCCCTCGAGCAGCAGATCCGCGACGAGGTGACCGACCGCGTGGCGCCGGCGGCGAGCCCGACGCGCATCGTCTGGACGTCTGACCTGCCAAAAACCCGCTCGGGGAAGATCATGCGGCGGCTCCTGCACGACATCGCCGAAGGACGAGGGCTCGGCGACCTCACCACGTTGAACGACCCGCGCGTGATCGGTGAGCTCGAGCAGAGCTTCTCCGCCCCCGGCGAGGCCGCGTAGTCCGAGACCTACCGGGGCATGCGCCACGAGCTGCCGGTTGACCATGCCCGGGGGGCGTCCTTGATCGCCGGCAGCGCCGGCGATCAAGGTTGCGCCATGCATGCGCGCAGACTGGGTGGACTGCGCCGGTCCGAGAGCGAGACAAACCGTGGCAGGGAACACGACACGCAAACTTGTTTGTCGGCGCACAGCAAAGATAAGCCGAAAAGGGGTAATAGGCGTGTCCGAGTCCCGGACCTTGGGTAGGGTCGGCGGGAGGCGCCGTGTCGGCCTTTCAGCCGGTGGTTTCCTCGGCGACCCGACCAGGCCTCGTCGGGTCGCTGGCCGGCCGCTGAGGGATGGCGGACCTTTCTCAAGGTCGGTTGTAGCACCGCCGATTGGAGGATCAAATGATTGGAGGGGGGGACCGTCCTGATGATCCCGCCCAGGCGGCGGTGGAGCAGCTGTGCGCAACGGCGCTGGAGGCGTTGGGCGCGCGGCGGATCGTGGTGTGGCGCCACGTTCAGTCTTCGCGTCTGGTCTCCCCTGTGGCCGGGGCCGGGAGCGAGGAGTCGTTCTCGCTTCGCAATCTCGCCTGCCGCTGGTCGCAGAGGAGCGTCGAGGACATTCCGATGTTCGAGCGAACCCTGCAGCAGCGTCGGCCAGTCGTCGTTGCCGCTGCCGAGCTGGAGCGGGAGGTTCCCATGTTCGCCCGCGAGCTGCTGGCAGAGTCCGTGTGGTGCGAGCCCCTCGTCGTCAGTCAGCCCCTGGGGATCCTGACGGTCGAGCCGGCACCCGCTCCGTCGGCCGGCCAGGCGGTCACGCGGATCGCGACGAGCATGGCGGCGCTGTTGACCTGGCAGGTAGCCGAGCGCGGACGAGCGCAGGCCGAGCTGCTGCTGGAGCTCATCGAAGCGGCGTCGTCTCACTCCGGCTCCATCGGCGCGCTGCTGGGGACGGTGTGCGAGCGGCTTGCCAGCAAGCTGGACGTCACGCGGGCGAGCATCTTCCTGCGCATCGGGGGGCGGCTGGTGCCACGGATGTCGTGCTTCGCCGACGGCCATCCCGATCCTGACGCGTGGGCACGCTTTCGGGCAGCGACGGAACCACTGGCGATCGTCGATGCGGTGTTCGCCTCCCAGCGCCCGCTGAGCGCCGTGCATCGCCAGGATCCGCGGCTGAGCGCCTGGTGGTCGGTGGCATTCGGCACCGAGGCGGCCCTGGCGGTGCCGTTGGGCGCTTCCAGCGATCCCGTGGGAGTGCTCATGCTGGACTCCGCCACCCCGCGCGCGTTTCGCAAGGAGGAGGTGCGCCTGGTCGTCGCGGCTGGCGCGATGCTCGGCCAGGTCGTTCACCGAGCGCGGGAGGCCGAGGAGCGCGAGAAGATCAATCACGCGCTGGCCGAATCCGAGGCGAAGTTTCGAGGGCTGGTAAGCCAATCGCTGGTCGGTATCGTCCTCATCGAGGACGGCAAGTTCAGCTACTCCAACGCCAGGTTCGACGAAATGTTCGGCTGCAGCGCGGATGAGGTCCGAAATCTGGGGCCACTCGATGTTGCCATCGAGAGTGACCGCGCGCTGGTCGCGGAGAATCTTCGCCAGCGCGTGAGTGGCGAAGTAGACCACGTTGATTACGTCTTCCGCGGCTTACGCAAGGACGGAGCAGTGGTGGATATCGAATGCCACGGCAGCTCGATGGACGTCGACGGCAAGTTGATTCTCATCAGCCTGCTTTTGGACATTACTGAGCGCACCCACGCCGAGCGCGAGTTGCAGGCCTTGCAAGCGCGGCTGGGCGACCAGTCCACGCATGACGCCCTCACCGGCCTCTATAACCGCCGTTACCTCGAGGAGACCCTCTGCCGCGAGCTGATTCTGGCGGAGCGCCACGGGCATCCGGTCAGCTTGATCATGGGCGATCTCGACCGCTTCAAGGCGGTCAATGACCGCTTTGGACACCTCGCCGGCGACGAGGTATTGCGGGTCTTCGGCGACATCTTGAAGCGCCAGGCGCGCGGCAGCGATACCTACTGCCGCTACGGCGGCGAGGAGTTCTTGCTGGTCCTGCCCGGGATGCCAGAAGCAAGCGCTGCCGAGCGTGCTGAGCTGTTGCGTAGTGCGATCGCGTCCGCGCCTGTCGCCTACGGCGTCTCGGACATCGCCGTAACGGCCTCGTTCGGCATCGCCAGTTTCCCGCGCCATGGCCGGACCGGCGACGAGCTGATCGCTGCCGCCGACAGCGCGCTGTATGCCGCCAAGACGGCCGGGCGTAATCGCGTCAGCCTCAGTCCGCCCCGGCCAAGC
>JBKQKK010000366.1:0-9823 GCA_052147535.1 Solirubrobacteraceae bacterium
CGTCCAGGAACAGCACCTGCGGCTCGTGGACGATCCCAAGCGCCACATCCAAGCGGCGCTTCTGCCCGCCCGAGTAGGTCTTCACCTGACGCTCGGCGAAGCTAGTGAGGTCAAGCAGGCCCAGCAGCTCCTGCACGCGTGCGGCGACAGCGCCGCGTTCGCGACCGTAGAGACAGCCCTGCAGCATCAGGTCCTCGCGGCCGGTCGCGAGGTTATCGGCGCCACCGAGCTGACTGACGTAGCCGATTTGCTGGCGGACCTTCGCCGGTGCGCTCGCGACATCGAAGCCGGCCACGCGCGCCTCGCCCTCGTCGATACTCAGCAGCGTCGTCAACATCCGCAACGTCGTCGTCTTGCCGGCGCCGTTGGGCCCGAGGAACCCGAAGATCTCGCCCCGCGAGACCGCAAAGCTGACGCCACGCACGGCTTCGACGGTTCCGCCGCGCGCCGCGAAGCGTTTCCGCAGCTCGCGGGCTTCGATCACCGCGCTCACTGCGCGCCCCCGCCTGCGGGCGCAAACTCTGGCAACGGCACACCGTCATGCCATGCCTGCCAGATCTCGATCCCGTCGATCGTTCCGGACGTGATCTCCTCGAGCAGGCGCCGCACGAACCGCAGCTCGGTCCGGCGCAGCTCGGCCTCGAACTCGGCCTCCACCCAGAGCACGCGCGGCAGACCGCGCTGCTCGAGCATCCCGCGCACAACACCGGCACCCGCAATCAGCTCCTCCAGCCGCCCCGCGCGCTCCTCAAGCAGCGCGACCGCCTCAACCGGCGCCACGCCCGACAGGAACGCCAGGCCGGCCGCGAACGCGGGATAGTCCTTGACCGGGACCGCGAGCATGTCCGCAAGCCAGTCGTGCGCCTCGACGCGTCCGGCATCGGTCAGCCGGAAGATCGTGCGCTCCGGTAACCGACCCTCGCGCTCGGTGTCCTGAGCGACGATCAAGCCGCGGCGCTGAAGCGAGCAGACAACCGAGTAAAGCGAACCGTAGTTGAGCTTGACGCTCTCATCCTTGTGCTCGCGGCGCAACGTCGCCGCGATCTCGTACGGGTGCATGTCGCGTTGGATCAGCGTCATCAGCACGGCGAGCGCCAGCGGATTCTTGCGGTGGGCCTGCGACACGAGTACTCAATTCAGAGTATCACAATTCGAGTTCCCCGCTTGTTCGGCGCCAGCTCGACGACAACGAGCGGTCCCGCCTCATCACTCTTCGCTCAACGTGACACGGCCTCCGGCCGCAGCGAGCAACCCGAAACACCCCGTCCACTCGTCCGGGCCAAGCGTCCGCGCCGTAGCACTGGTCCAGACCCGCTTACGCTCGGCCACAGGCCTCAGCAGTGATCCGGCCAAAGACCTGCTCTCCGCGCGGAGAGCAGGCCTCAGCCGTCCCTTCCAGCGCCCCAGCGCCTTTGACCTCATGAAGCCGTTTCGGGTCCTGAGATCCGCGCAGAGCAGGGGCAGCGGCCCGACGCGTCCTCAACGCGCCCGACGCGATCGACAAGCTCAAAGAACTGGCGGATCCCCACGACCGCGGGGCGCTGACTGACGCCGAGTTCGCAAGCCAGAAGCAAAGCTGCTGGCCGAGTAACAGTGTCGGCGGTGAGTCCAGCTTGAGCGCGACGCCATAGGTGCGCATTGCCGCGTCGTGACTCGTCTCCGCACAGCCCAGCGATCCTGAGCCGACACCCCAAGACTGAGACCAGGTCGAGACTCACGGGGTAACAGGTGGATCTGCCGAATCGAGCGCGGACGCTGCAAGCTGCGGGTCACGCGCAGCGGCGACGAGCCGTGCGACCTCAACGTGCGTACGCGGTGATACCCGCAATGTGGTCCTGCGGACGCCTGGAGACGTCGCATAGCGAGCGTCCGAATCACGTCGCAGCGAGGCCGAAGGCGAGCGTTGGCGTCCACAGCGCTGACGATCGGATGCGTGGTAGCCAGTGCTGGGCACCTGGGCACCGGTCCGCTCGAGGCGGTCCAGGTGCTAGCTGCAGCACGGCTTGTCAGCTAATTTCGCGTGGACTCGCGATGGCTCCTTTAGCGGCAACGGGCGATCTATTTGAGTCAGGGAGCCCAGTGTCTGCAAGGGTGCGCCGCCAGGGGCGATCCGTGGCCGTGGTCGTAGCGACCCGCCCCGGTCGCCCCGCGGGTGACGGCCGCCGGCCAGTGGGGTTCGGAGCGGCGATGAGGCTGCGATAGGTGACGGGATCGGCCGCCACGGACTGCTCGAGCAGCCGCTAGAACAGCAGGCCACGACGTCGTGAGCCGCGGCGATTGAATCGAAAGGTGAACTCGTTGAGGTATGCGTCGAGATGCGCGCGGCTGACCGCCCCCTGGTGAGTGCCTAGCAGCCAGCGCTGCAGCAAGCTCGCGACACGATGAACACCCGGCATAACGACATGGGCGGGGTCGCACTGGTGCGACATCACGGTCCGCTCATGCACGTAGCCACGCTCACCCACCGTCAGGTACGCCTGCCACCCGTCGGTGTGAACGGTCGCGCCCGGCTCGACCGCTGCGTCGATGAACGCCAGCAGGCTGTCTCGAGACATCGGGCACGCTCGCCAGCCGGATCCGCCCGAAGCCCTTGGGATTGCTGATCTCCACAGTGATCGCGACGATCGCCTTGCTCTCGGCCTGCCGTCCGTGCACGCGCTCCTCCACACCCCCCACGTAGGCCTCGTCGACCTCGACGAGACCAGCGAGACGCTCGCGGCCCGGGCGAACCATCGCGCCGCGGTAACGGTGCAGCATCGCCCACGCGGTCTGGTAGGACCCCAGCCCGAGCGCACGCTGAACCCCAAGCGCAGACACCCCATGCTTCTGACTGCACATCAGCCAAGCAGCCGCGAACCACAGCCGCAGCGGCGTGCGCGTGCTATGAAAGATCGTCCCCGCAGTCGCCGGCGCCTGGTGACCACAGCGCGCGCACTCCCACACGCCACTCCCCAGCCGCCACCCCTCCCGACCCGCACACCGAGGGCAATGGATCCCCTCCGGCCAGCGCAACCACTCCAGGTAGTCCAGACACGCCGCGTCGTCGGGAAACCACACGGACAACTCCGCGTAGGAGCCCGGATAGTCGCGCCCGGCCGACAACTTTACCTGACTGAAATAGATAGCCCGTTAGCGGCAAGCCGGCGGTCTCGTGTCTTTGCATCAGACCGCTGCTTTTCGTCCCGAGCGTCGGTCGGCGTTTGCAGGGATTCGAGCAAGCGCTCTCCTCCTTGCGAGGTAAACCAGGGCTCCGGACTGATCGCTGAGGCTGTCGATCGTCCGCCGCACCCGGCGAGTCTCGCGTGTGGCGAGGAGTAGGGAAGCTCTTGACCGCCGCGTGAGTCCCGCTTCGGCCGCTGTGCGGTTACCCAGCGTCGTCCAGCCCGGCATTGTCGAGATCGTCGCCATGCAGAGTCTCGCTGGCCGGTCTGCGCCGACACGAGAGTGCCGCTAATGGTGAGCGGAGAAGTCTCTCGATCTCGAACTCCGGGACGAGCCAGTACCTTGTGGTCACACGCTCGGCGGCCTCGGTGCTGCTTCATTGCCGGGGAGTACTCGCTGCGCCGAGGTCGCGCGGCGGCGCGGCGGGCTATCCCGTGCGATCTACCTTCCAGCCCGCATGGGTCTTCACCCACGGAATCGTGTCGCCGCGACCCCCGGCGCCGAGGTAGGAGATGATCACGGACGAGCCGTAGCTTTGCACCCCGATCACCCGCGCGGCGCCGACCGGCCTGTAGTTCAGGATGCTGTCACCGCGCTTGAACACGGTGGCCAGCACTTGGGTGCATGTGGCTCGGGAGTGTGCGTCCGCGACGATGTAGGCGCGCCCGCGCCGTGTGAAAAAGGAGCAGACGGCGGCCGCGTCCGTTCGCTCCACGGCTGCAATGAAGCCATTGGAGGCAGCGATCAGCGCGGCCGGGGCGGTACCGGTTGTCGTGGCGGAACGGCCCGTCGCCGAGTTCGAACCGCAGCCTGCGAGTGGCAGCGCGAGCGCGACAGCGGTGGCCACAGTAACACTACCCACCAGACAGCTCATGCGAGAACCGTACCGGCTACGCACGCAAAACGAGGCCCGACGACGCTTGGCAAAGACGCGTGAATCGTTACACCCATTCCGAAAGCGGATCGTTGACAAAGACAAATACGACTCTGACAACATCAGGGGGCAGGAGCTTGACACCGGGCCTTCCCTCATAGAGACAGGCTGCGATCGTGCGATCCCGGCCACCGGCGCCATTGCTTTGCCACAAACGCTCGTCCCGGCTGGGCCAACCGAACGATCGCCTTCGCGTGAACCCGATCGTCGGCTCGTTCACGCCGAGACGATCCCAGTCGCCAGAGAAGCGGCTCAAGAGCACGCTCGTGCTTGCTGCGCTCCGGCAAGCACTTCGAACAGAAGCGACGACCTGCAACGACGTGCTTACTTCAGACGCTGAGGATGATTCCTCTGGCGGATAGCGGGCGTCGTCCTTGATCCCCAACCGCACGACGGAGCCCCAGAACGCATCCGGATCCCCCAAGATCAGCCGCTCGGGAGCGGGAGCCGGCTGGGCGAGAAACGACCAGTGCCAGTAACCGAGCGCGAAGCGCCAGTCGGCCCGCGACCAGATCTCGCCGGTCGGAACGATGTCGAGCACCGCCAAGCGGGTCACGGCGTCAGGATGGTCGAGCGCCATCCGATAGCCGACGCGCCCACCACGGTAATGGCCGGCGAGTCCGAACGTCGGATGGCCGAGCGCGCGCATCGCCGCGAGCAGGTCCTCGGCGATCGCGCGCTTGCTGTGGGAGAAATGGTCGGCGGCGAGCGGCGGTCGAAACGAATCACCGTCGCCGGGGAGGGCCGCAGCGATGACCATGAAGCGCTCCGCGAGCCGCGGCGCGACAGCGTGCCACATCAGATGCGACTCCGGATAGCCGTGAAGCACCAGCAGCGGCGCTCCACGCCCACCGACCCGCACACTCGAATCCGCCCGCGCAGGGTGGCGATGTCCGCCACCTCGAAGCCCTCTCAAACAGCATCGCACGATGCTACCCAGACCGCCCGCACGCTCCGCGCGGTGATACTTGCGAGCCGGTAGCGTCTGCGCAATGCAGCGCAACGCGCGGCTCATCTACTCCTCCAGCGGCGACGAGGAGCGCGCAGCGGGTCATCCCGCGCTGACGCGGGGCGCTGGCGCCGGCGCGCACGTCAAGGCCCGCCGCGAGGTCGCGGGCCGCCGCGGCAAGGCTGTGACGACCGTGTCCGAGGTGCCGCTCGACGATGCCGCCCTCAAGGCGCTCGCGAGCAGACTCAAGAAGCGCTGCGGAGTTGGTGGCTCAGTCAAGCACGGCGTCATCGAGATTCAGGGCGACCACCGCGACGACGTCCTCGAGCTGCTCAAAGCAGAGGGCTACAACCCGGTCCTCGCCGGAGGCTGATGCGCATCGACAAGTGGCTGTGGACCGCGCGGTTGTTCAAGACGCGCACCCTCGCGGCGGAGGCGGTCGCCGGTGGCCGCGTGCACGTCAACGGCGCGGCGGTCAAACCGAGCCGCGCCCTCGCGCCAGGCGACCGCATCGAGATCACCTTCGGCCACACGCGACGGACCGTGCTCGTGCGCGGCGCCGCCGAGCGCCGCGTTTCAGCCGCGCAGGCCGCGCAGCTCTATGAAGAGACCGCTGAGAGTCGCGCGGAGCGCGAGCACCAAGCGGAACTACGCCGGCTCGACGGTCACCTCGCCTACGGCCCCCGCCCGACGAAACGCGACCGGCGCCGCTACGACCTTGGCCAGCATTAGCGGATCGCACAGGCAGATGCCGCTCGGGCGAGTGGACGAGCACACACGACGACGTGCGTCCGCTCACCGCATGCGCGCACGCCGCCCGAGCGCGCCGCGTCCCGGTGAGCGCGACAGGCCGAGCTCCCAGCGCACCGCCAGGAGCTGCCGGCGGCCGCACGCCTGGTGCGCTCTGTTCACCGCGTCGGGCGAGGTGAGCTCAGCTGGCGTTCGGCGAGCACCCAGTGCTCCGTCTCGCCGCCGGGCACCCCGTCAAGGTAGAGGTGGTAGGCGCGCTCGGCGATCGCCGCCCGCGAGGGCGCGACGGGCTTCTCTATCCGGCTGCCGCCCCGCGTGGGGCGACGTCGGCGAGCAGGCGATCCGCTACCAAGACACCAAGCGCCACCGCACCCGGCACACGCCACTGCTCAAACCACTCGCCGACGATCTGAACGAGTGGTTCCTCGCCTCCGGCCGACCGCCAGACACGGCTCATGTGTTCCCCGCCCACGACGGCGACTTCTCGGACCAGGACGGCTGGCGCAACTGGCGCACACGCGTATGACAAAGGTGAGCCCGCGCGACAACGCCGGGACCGCAAGAACCCCACACACCCCACGACGGGCTGCGCTCCGAAGAGCACGCGTTCGCGTGACCTGCGCTCGAGCTACGTCACGCTGCGGATCTACGAGGGCACCCCGCTCACGCAGATCGGCCGCGAGGTCGGCACGAGCGTGCGGATGATTGAGCAGCACTCCGCGGGCGTAATCGCCAACTGGGACGGCAAGCAACGCCCCGCGGAGGCCTCGATCAGGGTCGCTCGCGAGGCCACCATCCGGGCCGCGCGTCAAACTAGTGGACGCGGAGTGGACGCGCTGGCCCAACTGACCGAACCCTTCGCGTCCTGAAAAATCCCTGGAAATATACGGAAAGCCCTCTGTCGGACTCGAACCGATGACCCCTTCCTTACCATGAGCGCGCGGCTGCGGCCGGCTGCGGCTCAATCAGGCCAAATCGCCCAACGGGCGGACGTCTACCGCCAGGGATGCGGATGGATGCGGACCGTCTCGGGGCGGTTGAGGCTTCCACGCGGCTTCCACAGCGGACGCCGCGCCAGTTGACGCGTCCTCGGACTGGCGCCCGAGCATTGGCTTGGGAACGGCTGCACCATTCGGCCCGAGCAGCGAAAGCACCTGTTCGGCCCGGGCACTCGATCCTCACCCCAACGAGCAACTACTGGGCGATGCAGAGCCCTGGGCGACTCTAACGTCCACCGAGCAACCGGCGTAGCTCGCGACCTCACCAAACGTGTGGAATGACCATGGTGCTCCCGGCTTGTGGCGCAGCCGGATTAGCCCGACCTTTCCGAGTTTGCGAATGCCCGTTTTCGAAGCGGCGTCAAGATGTAAATCGAAGGCGGAGGCATCGCGGCGTAGCCGCGCAGGGAGCTCCCCTGCCACATGGAGCCCGCCCACCCGGTCGACAAGTCGCTTGACGTCTGCCCCGGGCGGAAGAGGCTCTTTGAGGCGCGTGTATCGGGTCGTGACGTCGAAGATGCGTTCGCTGCACATCCGCTCCCAAACCCGCGACTCATCAGCGTCCTCCGAACCGTGATGCGGCACCTTAACCACGCTAGCCAGCGAGCACGCTGGATCGTGAGCATCGACCACCGACGTCCAACCGTTCTCGGTCGCCTCCAGATCTGCGCCCAGAAGAGCGACCGCGTCGCCAGAGTCGACCCAAAAGGACGATCGACGTGCAGTTGGAATCAACAGACGCGACCTCTCGCTCACCGGGCGCGTGGTTGATGCCGAGGATCGTCAGCGCCTCGTCAATGAACTCATGAGTGGGCGACAGTAGCCGTACGGTCGTCGCGGTTCCTGTCGCGATCGCATGACCCGCGCTGCCCCAACGCCGGATCTTGCGGCCTTTTGTCACGCGGAGGACGCGCACGAAATCACGAAGACCGGAGGGCGCGAGGCCTTCCATCGCGCCTACATGTTCCACGGCAAATGCGATGAGCTCCTTGTCGCTCAGCACGCTCGGAAGCCATACCTCTGCGGGATTCCACCGTTCCACGACCGAGCTCATCCCGTGGATGTGGTCGTCATCCCAATGGGTAATCACGACCGCGACGACCTCATGCTCTCCGACAAGCTGCTCGAGATACTCCGTCGCGATGGGAAGGCCGCTTCCGCTGCGAAAACTGTCGATTACAAGCCACCTGCTAGCACCGACATGGCATAGCACGCATTCTCCGAGACCACGCCCGAAGGTCGAGATCTCGGGCTCGTCGGCAGCTGGCGGCTCAGAGTAGGCGCCAGTCAATCCTCAAGCAGATCGGCCGCTTCGGCCATGGCGGCGGCGCGACGTTCGTGAGTTCGGGGCCGTGGCCTGTGTACGATCACGCGAGTCGCGAGGGATCCGGACTCGGCGTTGCCATGCGAATCAAGATGGATCTCGTGCCCGGTTACGAGAGTGAAACGCGTACCGCGTTGGAGCTGATCGAATGCGCGATCTCCCACAAGCCGGCGGTCGAACGTGCCGACCACCTCGCGGTCTGGATCGGCGACGCGTCCGCCGAGGATCGCCGTGAACGTTTGGGCGTCGCGATGAACCTCACGAACCCGCCCGACGAACTCCTGGACTCGCTCAAAGTAGCTTCGCGGCTTCGGCTCCGGCCGGTAATACCACACTTCACGTGGCCAACCGCCCGGGTTAGCCGAATGAGATGTTTGCCTCGATCACAACAGGGTAGGTGCCCTGGAACGTAATGACGTCCGCGCGGCGAGCGTGAGACGCCTCACTCGCCAACTCCGGCGATCTCTCGAGCCAAGAAGCAACCCGGCGAAGCAGGACTGCCTGCGGAACCCGCTCGCCCTGCATCGAGCGGACGGAGGCCGCTTGGCTTGTCGTATCGAGCAGCAACTCGAGATACGACGGGCCAGTGCCAACTCCGGCGACGCGCGGCTCAAGAAGGCCAGCCCGGCTCATGCCAGTCCGACCACGTGTTTCACGATCGCGGCCGCTTCGTCTTGAGTTGTTGCCCACTCGGCGTCGAGGACCTCAATGGCGCGGGCCGGGTCTGCGCCCGGCGGATCAGTGAGTTCCCACACACGTTCATATTCAACAAACAACTCGTAACCCTCCATGCGTGACGGTTCGATCAACAGGTCTGCGTAGCCGGCTTCTCGCGGAGATCTGTACTCCAGGGTCTCGAGCCGAGCGTCTCGGAAGTGGTCCGCGACGCGTTCGACTGGCGCCAGCAGCGACGTGAGTCGGTTCCAGCGCTCCTCACCCAGAGCGACGAAAACGACATGAGACAGGTGGACTCGACACAGGCGTCTCCGGTAACACTCCGAGAAGCCCGACAGCGAGTTCCCGAAGACGCTCGCCGGTTTCCGTCTCAGGTGTCGAGCGGAGTCGCAGGCTTTCTCGCGAAACGTCAATGCCCACCCATGGATAGCGACCTCCCGCAAAGACACTCGAGCAGATGAAGCGGTCCTCTCCCTCCTTGATGACGTACTCGCGGTCGGAATCCTCGATCAGATGCTTGGTGCCCTTCTGTCTAACGGTCCGGCCGCACGGGGTGCAACCCGCGCGCGCCTTACCTATGACTGTTCGACACGAAGGCCCGGCCACCTTCACGGTCTTGGCCCGCGTGCCCCGGGGAACAACCCCGGATATGACATCTTTCGGCGACGAGTGGAGCTAAGACGGCAGCGCGGCGGAAGCTCTCCTTGTCGCCGACAGGCCCCGTCCGACCGCTAGCCGCGACTCCGTTCGACTGCAAGCACGATTGGCAAAAACAGCCGTCTCGAGTCGGCCGGCGAGACCGCTGCTTTGCCTATAGGTCATCCTGTGTCAACTCCCGTTCGGCGGATTGCGAGTCGGTCGCGTCCCGTCGGCTCCGGCCGGTGGGCTACCGAGAGCCGGGAGTCGGCGGGAGTGCGGCTGCTGTCGGCGACGTTCGCGCACGACGAGCAGGGTGTGCGGTCCTTGTGCCGCCAATTGGTGGGTCTGGAGGTCGAACTGGTCGCGATCGAGCGGCCCGACGGGCTGCTGGT
>JBKQKK010000367.1:0-11275 GCA_052147535.1 Solirubrobacteraceae bacterium
GCCGGAGCTCGACAGCGCGCTGCCCGAGACCCAGCTCAGGCCGACCCCCGTCAGCAGCCCGGCGCCGAGCAGCACGCCCGCGCACACGGCCGTGGCGGCCGCGAGGATCCGCCGCGCCTGCGCCCGCGCCCGCGCCCGCGCCCGCGCCGGTGGAGCGCGCGCCGGGCGCGCGCGTACCGGCGATCGAGGAGCTCGAGTTGCACGAGGAGCTCGAACGCTTGCGCCGACGGCTCGCCCTCGCAGAGGCCGACATCCGCCGGCTGACGAGCTCGCCGCTCCGCGGCCCGGCCCGCTGGTTGGCGCACCGGTCGCGTGCCGGTGGGGCTGGACCCGGATGATCGCGTTCGGTACGGCGGTCACAGACCCCGAGCAGTACAGGCTCTACGGTGGCCCCGGAATCGAGCTGGTCCGCGAACCGGACTCGCAGGTGTTCCCGAACGTCAGCGGCGGTTCGCTGCTGCGCGCCTACAACCTGATCCTCGACCTTGCGGCCGGACTCCAGGGCCTCGAAGCACTGGTGCTGGTGCACCAGGACGCCGAGATCGTCGATCCCAGCTTTTGCTCGAAGCTGCGCGCGGCACTGAGCGACCCCGAGGTGGGTGTGGTCGGCTGCGTCGGGGCACTCGGCGTGCGCAGCATCGCCTGGTGGGAGGGCTCGGTCACGTGGGGCTCGTTCACCCACCGCTACCACGAGCTTGGTGGGGGGGATCTGCCGGCGCTGACCTGGAGCACCGACACGGTCGCGCCGACATCACGCCTCGGCCAGGTTGACACGGTCGACGGGTTCGTGCTGGGGCTGTCTCAGTGGGCGGTGCAGAACATCCGCTTCGACGAGTCACTCGGGCGTCTGCACGGTTACGACTTCGACTTCTGCTTGCAGGTTCGCGAGGCCGGCCGCAAGGTTGTGACCGCAGACTTCAAGGCGATCCACCATCACTCGCTTGATCTTGTCAGCAACCCCGACACGTGGGTCGAGGCGCACATGCGAGTCGCCGAGAAGTGGGACGGCCGCATGCCCGGCGTCGGTTGTGCCGGCGGCGAGTGGAAGCAGCGCGCGCGCCGAGCCGAGGCCGAGGCGGCTGTCAACCAGGCGCTGGCCGTGACCAACAAGCTGAGGGCGACGCGATGGTGCTCCAGCTGCAGCGCGAGCTCGACGAGATCAAAGCGAGCACCGGCTGGCGTCTGACCGAGCCGCTGCGGCGGCTCAACCACTGGCGCCGGCGGGGGCTGGCGCGGCGCCGGCGCTAGCGGCCGTCCAGCGCGCGGCGGATCTCGTCTTTGGAGAACGCCGGCGTCCCGCCCTGGCGCACGCGCGAGAGCGCGACCGCGAGTGCGAAGGTCCGCGACGCCAGGAGCTTGCGCAAGACGGCGTCCTTGCTGTTGATTGCCTCCTGGCGCCAGCCCGCGCGCGCTGTTGCCAGCTGCGATGACGCCAGATGAAGGACCCGGTTGGCCTCCAGCCGCTCGAGCATCGGGTTGCGATCCCAGGGCGCGAGGATCTGCTCGAGTGCGCCGGCGTAAGTCGCGTCGTGCTGCCAGATCACGCCGAGGCCGAAGAAGGCGGGCACCAGCGCGAAACGCAGACCATCGATGGCGTTCACGAAATCCTCAACCGCGGTGAGCACGCCGTTGTGCGCACCTCCCTCGCGCCGCGCCGGCCACTGGTAGACCAGGCCACCCTCATGCAAGCCCGGATCGCCGGGGAACACGTAGCCGCCGTGAACCGTTGGCTGACGGTGCTCGACCGGGATCTGCTCGAGTGCGTAATAGCTGTCGCGGCGCGCGTGCGGCCAGCAGAGGTCGTGGCAGATCAGCAACGGCAGCGGCTGGCCGCCCGCCGGCGCTGCGATCAGCCGCAGCTCCTCGCTGACCGTGTAGTAGTTGTGGTCGCCGTCGATGATGATCGCGTCCGCGCGCGGCAGCTCGGCGAGCGCCGTCAGGCTCGTGCGGCGATCCAGCGTCAGCTGCGGGCTGGCCTGGGCGAGCTTGACGAGGCGCTCATGTGGATCGGGGTCGATCGACACGATCCGCGTCCCTGACGCTGCTGACCACTCGAGCAGCAGCGCGGTGATGTCGCCGGCGTAAGCGCCGACCTCGATCAGCGAGCGCGGTGCGGCTGCGTCCAGGCACGCGAACACAAGCTCGGCGAGATTGGCGAGCGAATGACCCCAGCGGCCCGGGTCGGTCGCCATCGGGTCGATCTTGGACGTGTAGCTCGCCACCGTGGCGCGCGAGTCTAGACCGAAGCTCCCCCTCGGTCTAGACGACCGGGGAGCCGCGCTCGCGGTCGAGTTTGGTCTAGCTTGGCCTGATGTCCGCCGCATCCGCGCAAGCGCCTGTGTTGCACGTCGAGCTCGACGTGCCGCTGCCGGGCGAGCTCGCGACCGGCGTCGGAACCGCACTGTTCGTGTGCGGCTGGTGCCACTGCCCGGGCGTGCGGATCAGCTCGCTCAGCTTGCTTGTCGCGGGCCAGCGGCAGGAGCTGCTAGCGCACGGCATGCCGCGCCTGGATCCGTATCGCGAGCTACGGGATCCGTACGCCTACCGTAGCGGCTTCTGGGGGATCGCTCGGATCGCGCCACCGGCACCGCCGCTGCCGGCCGGCGTGCACGCCGAGCTCGTGCTCGAGCTGCTCGCGCAGCTGCAGGACGGCAACAGTGCTCGCGCCGAGCTGGCACGAATCCGCATGCGCCGCGCGCTCGCCGCTGCGACGCCTGAGCGACCGCCGGGGGCGCCAACCCAGACCGTGGCCGGCGCGAGCTCGATCGCCCCAAGCGGCGAGCCGCTGGTCGCGATCTGCATGGCCACGCACAACCCGCCGCGCGAGCTGCTTGCGGCGCAGCTCGATTCGATCCGCGCGCAGACGCACCACAACTGGGTCTGCTGCGTCAGCGACGACTGCTCGAGCCCCGCGTCGTTCAGCATGCTGGCGGCCGCCCTCGCTGGCGATCCGCGCTTCGCGCTGTCGCGTGCGCCGCGGCGGCTCGGCTTCTACCACAACTTCGAGCGAGCGCTGGCGATGGCGCCCGCCCGCGCACAGTTCGTCGCCCTCGCCGATCAGGACGACCGCTGGTACCCCGACAAGCTGACGA
The DNA here is from genome assembly GCA_052147535.1 of Solirubrobacteraceae bacterium. Lineage (GTDB taxonomy): Bacteria > Actinomycetota > Thermoleophilia > Solirubrobacterales > Solirubrobacteraceae > Palsa-465. Next base: position 3,093 of record JBKQKK010000367.1, read on the forward strand.
CGCTGCTGGCCGAGATCGGCGACGCCCCGCTGATCTACAGCGACGCGCGGATCGTCGCGCGCGACGGGAGGATGCTGTCCGACACCTACTGGAGCGCGCGACGCAACAACCACACCGATCTGCGATCGCTGCTGGTCGCCAACTGCGTCACCGGCGCCGCCTCGTTGCTGCGCCGCGACCTGCTCGACGACGCGCTGCCGTTCCCGCCCGGCCAGTTCGCGCACTACCATGACCACTGGCTGGGCCTGGTGGCGGCCTGCCTCGGCGAGATCCGCTTCACGCGGCGCCCGCTGTACGACTACGTCCAGCACGGCGACGCCTCGCTGGGGCACGCAACCGCCAATCAGATGCGGACGCTGGGCGAACGGCTACGTGGCCTGCGCACGCGCAGCGGCCACGAGCGGATCCGCAAGTGGCGCATGCACTACTTCGTCGACCTCGCACGCCTGCTCGTGTTCGCGACCGTTCTGCAGCAGCGTTGCGGCGATCGCATGGCGCCGCGCAAGCGCCTTACGCTGGAGCGCTTCCTGGCCTGCGATCGGTCGTTCGCGGAGCTGCTGACGCTGCTGTGGCGGGGGGTGCGTGAGCTGACAGGGACCTCGGAGACGCTGGGCGCTGAATGGATGCTGTTCCTCGCGCTGCTGTGGCGCCGTTTGCTGTCCGCCAGCGCGCGCGAGCTGCCTCAGCGCCGCTTCCGGCTCGACGCGCTGCCGCCGAGCGATCTGGCATCGGGAGCGGCTCGCGGATGGGCACCGGGAGCAGACCGCGGATGGGCACCGGGAGCGGCTCCCGGATGGGCGCCGGGATCGCCCGCCCGCGCGATCGCGGACAAGATCGCGCCGCTCGCGCTCGACGTGCGCGCGGACGCGCCGGCGCGTGTCAACCTGCTGATCCCGACGATCGACCTCGACCACTTCTTTGGCGGCTACATCGCCAAGTTCAACCTCGCCCTGGCGCTCGCGCGACGCGGGCACCGCGTGCGGATCGTGACCGTCGATCCGCTCGCACCGCTGCCGCGCGGGTGGGTCCGCCAGCTCGAGTCCTACAGCGGGCTTGCCGGCTTCGCCGATCGGGTGGAGGTCGCGTTCGCGCGTGAGCTTGCGGGGCTGGCGGTGAGCCCCGCGGACCGCTTCATCGCGACCACCTGGTGGACCGCGCACATCGCCGCGCGCGCTCTGCAGGCGCTAGGCGCCGAGCGTTTCCTGTATCTGATCCAGGAGTACGAGCCGTTCACATTTGCGATGGGGACCTACGCGGCGCTGGCGCGCCAGTCCTACGACTTCCCGCACCAGGCGCTGTTCTCAACCGAGCTGTTGCGCGACTACTTCCGTGCGCGCCGGATCGGCGTCTACGCGCCCGGCGTGGAGGTGGGCGACCGTGCCAGTGGCGTGTTCGATAACGCGATCACCACCGTTGCTCGCCCGACCGTGCAAGAGCTCGGGCAGCGCGGCACGCGCAGGCTGCTGTTCTACGCGCGCCCCGAGCGACACGCGGCCCGAAACCTGTTCGAGCTGGGCGTGCTGGCGCTCCAGCGGGCGGTCGCCGACGGCGGCTTCGGGGATGGCTGGGAGCTGCACGGGATCGGCACCGTCCAGGGCGAGGCGCCGCTGGCGCTCGGCGACGGGCGCTCGCTGAGGTTGCTGCGACGCGCCACCCAGGGCGACTATGCGCGGGTGCTGCGCGAGCACGACGTGGGGCTGGCGCTGATGTACACGCCGCACCCGAGCCTGGTACCGCTGGAGATGGCATCGGCGGGGTTGCTGGCGGTGACCAACAGCTTCGAGAATAAGACCGCGGCGGCGCTGCGCCGCATCTCATCAAACCTGCTCGCAGCCGAGCCGACGATCGAGTCGGTCGCCGCCGCGCTGGCGCGCGCGGCGGCGGGGGCGGGCGACTACGCGGCGCGGGTCGCCGGCAGCGACGTGCGCTGGCCCACGAGCTGGTCGGCGGCGTTTGATGGGCGCGTGCTGGCGTTCGTCGAGGCGGCGCTGGCGCCAACCCGGGCGCCGTGAGCGCGGCGCCCGCCGGTCGTGCGTCGCGCCTCGCGCGTCGCGCATCTGGCGGCGCGCGGCGCGCGGCGTGCTACGGCCGCAGCGGCTCGAGCGCCGCGACGTGCCGCAGCGCAGCGTCGAAGAGCGCGTGGTCGCCGGCAGCCGTGCGGGCGAGTGATACCCAGGCTGCGACGCTCTGCGGTTCGGCTCGCGTCACTGCGAGCGCGATCCGGCGGGCGGCGCGCTGCTGGCGGCGCGCGAGCAGGACCTGCACGCGGTCAAGTTCGATCTGCCGGTCGGGGTTGAGCGTGGCGGCCGCGCTCAGCAGCTGCTGAGCGCGCCGCGCCTGCGCCGCCGTCGCGTGCGCCCTGACGCCGATGATCGCCTCGGCGCGGCTCTGCGCGGCCGCCTGGCGGATCCCGAGTGCGAACCATGCGCACACGACCAGTGCGAGCACTAGCGCCCCGGCACGTGCCGCCGAGAAGCGGCGGTCGGCGTGTCGGCCCGCCGCTCCGGCCGGCACCTAGCCGTCGCCCCGCTTGCGGGCGCGCGCGAGCTTCACCCGTGCGGTCCCGTCGAGCTTTACCTTGCGCAGGCGGACCGCGCGCGGCGTGACCTCGACGCACTCGTCCTCACGCAGGAACTCGAGTGCCTGGTCGAGTGACAGCTCGCGCTTGGGGACCAGGCGGACGAGCTCATCGGCGGTGGAGGAGCGGATGTTCGTCAGGTGCTTCTCCTTGCAGGCGTTGACATCGAGGTCCTCGGCGCGCGAGCTCTCGCCGACGATCATGCCCTCGTAGACCGGTTCGCCCGGGCCGACGAACAGGGTGCCGCGCTCCTGCAGGTTGTACAGCGCGAACGACGCGACCGTGCCCCTGCGATCGGCGACCAGCGAGCCGCTCGGCCGCGTGCGCAGCTCGCCGTGCCACGGCTCCCAGCGGTCGAACACGTGGTGCACGAGCCCGGTCCCGCGCGTCTCGGTGAGGAACTCCGTGCGGAAGCCGATCAGGCCGCGGGCCGGCACGAGATACTCCATCCGCACCCAGCCGGTGCCGTGGTTGATCATCTGCTCCATCCGGCCCTTGCGCAGCGCCAGCAGCTGCGTCACGACGCCGACGTAGCCCTCGGGAACGTCGACGCTCATCCGCTCGACCGGCTCGTGGCGCTTGCCGTCGATCTCCCGCGTGACGACTTGCGGCTTGCCGACGGTCAGCTCGAAGCCCTCCCGGCGCATCAGCTCGACCAGCACCGCCAGCGCCAGCTCGCCACGGCCCTGCACCTCCCAGACGTCCGGGCGCTCGGTCGCATGGATGCGCAGCGAGACGTTGCCGATCAGCTCCCGCTCGAGTCGTGCCTGCAGCTGGCTGGCGGTCAGCTTGTCGCCGTCCTGGCCTGACAGCGGCGAGTCGTTGGTCCCGATTGTGACCGACAGCGAGGGCTCGTCGACGGTGATCGGTGGCAGCGGCTCGGGCTGCTCGGGGTCGGCGAGCGTGTCGCCGATCGTGATCTGCGGGATGCCGGCGACGGCGATGATCTCTCCGGCGCTGGCTTCGTCGGCGCGGACGCGATCGAGCGCTTCGGTCACGTACAGCTCGGTCACCTTGACTGGCTCGATCGTGCCATCCGAGCGGCACCAGGCGACCATCTCGCCGCGACGGATCGTGCCCTCGCGCACGCGGCAGATCGCGATCCGCCCGACGTACGGGGACGCGTCGAGGTTCGTGACGTGCGCCTGCAACAGGTGCCCACGGTTGAACTGCGGGGCCGGGATGTGCTCGACCATCAAGTCGAGCAGCGGCTTCAGGTCGGTGCCGGGCGCGGCGGCGTCAAGCGACGCCTGGCCGGCTCTGGCGTTGCTGTAGACGATCGGGAAGTCGATCTGCGATTCGTCGGCGTCGAGGTCGAGGAACAGCTCGTAGACCTCGTCGAGGACCTCGTCGACCCGGGCATCGGGCCGGTCGATCTTGTTGACGACCAGGATCACCGGTAGTTGCGCCTCGAGCGCCTTGCGCAGAACGAACCGGGTCTGGGGCAGCGGTCCCTCGCTGGCGTCGACCAGCAGCAGCACCCCGTCCACCATCGTCAAGCCGCGCTCCACTTCTCCCCCGAAGTCCGCGTGCCCGGGCGTGTCGACGATGTTCAGCTTGATCTCGCCGTAGCGCACGGCCGTGTTCTTGGCAAGGATCGTGATCCCCTTCTCGCGCTCGAGGTCCATCGAGTCGAGCACGCGGTCGGCGACCTCCTGCCCGGTGCGGAAGGAGCCCGTCTGCCACAGCAGCGCGTCGACCAGCGTCGTTTTGCCGTGGTCGACGTGCGCGATGATCGCGAGGTTGCGGATGTCGGCGCGGGCGGCCATCGCGACAGCACGATAGAGGCAGCCAGGCCCCGCCGGGCACAGGGCTCGGGGGTCGAGCGGCGCGCGAGGCTCAAAGCAAGACACACGCTCAGCGCGTGCGGCGACGACGAATAACGCGTTCGCGGCCGATAAACCTACACCCGCGAGGCTTGCGCGCATATCATTGAGCTTGTGGGCCCGTCGTAGTGGGCGCCCACTTGTCGAGCGACAGCGCGCGAAGGCGCCGCCGGCGCCGCCGTCGACCCTCAACAGGAATTTCAAGGAGAGGTACATGCCAGCCACCGAAGCGCTCGTCTTCGATGCGATCAGAACTCCGCGCGGCCGGGGCAAGTCCACGGGCTCGCTCTACACGACCAAGCCGATCGACCTGACCGTGGGGTTGATTCACGAGGTTCTGAGCCGCAACCCCGATTTGGATGCCAACGACGTCGACGACCTCGTGCTCGGCTGCGTGACGCCGGTCGGCGACCAGGGCGGCGACATCGCGCGCGCCGCCGCACTCAAAGCGGGACTCCCGGACACCGTCGCCGGCATCCAGATCAATCGTTTCTGCGCCTCCGCGCTGGAGGCTTCGAACATCGCCGCTCAGAAGGTCGCCTCTGGCTGGGAGGACCTCGTGCTGGCCGGCGGCGTCGAGTCGATGTCGCGGGTCCCGATGGGCTCCGACGGTGGCGCCTGGGCGATGGATCCCGAGACTGCCTACGGCAACTATTTCGTACCGCAGGGCATCAGCGCCGACCTGATCGCCACGATCGAGGGCTTCACCCGCGACGATGTCGACGAGTACGCCGTGCGTTCGCAGAAGCGCGCCTCCGCGGCTCAGGAGAAGGGCTACTTCAAGCACTCTGTGATCCCCGTCCGTGACCTCAACGGTGAGGTGCTGCTCGACAACGACGAGTTCATCCGTCCCGATACGACCCCTGAGGGTCTCGGAGCGCTGAAAGCAGCCTTCGCCGGGATTGGCGACATGGGCGGGTTCGACGCGGTCGCGCTGCAGAAGTACCACTGGATCGAGAAGATCAACCACGTTCACACGGGTGGCAACAGCTCCGGGATCGTCGACGGCGCCTCGCTGCTGCTGATCGGCAGCGAGAAGGCCGGCGCCAAGAACGGTCTCAAGCCGCGCGCGCGGTTCGTCGCGACGGCGGTTTCGGGCGCTGAGCCGGCGATCATGCTGACGGGCCCTGCGCCCGCGACCCGCAAGGCGCTCGAGAAGGCCGGCCTGACCGCTGACGACATCGATGTGTACGAGATGAACGAGGCGTTCGCCGCGGTCGTGCTGCGGTTCGCCAAGGACATGAACGTCCCGCTGGAGAAAATCAACGTCAACGGTGGCGCGATCGCCATGGGCCATCCGCTCGGCGCGACCGGCGGCATGATCCTCGGCACCGTGATCGACGAGCTCGAGCGCACCGGCAAGCGCTACGGACTCGCGACGCTCTGCATCGCAGGCGGCATGGGGGTGGCCACGATCGTCGAGCGCGTCTGAGCAGCGCCAGATGCGCTGCGGATCACGCGAACAGATTTACCGGCGCCCGGCACTCGGCCGGGCGCCTCAAGACTGAAAGAGACAAGGAGAGAACCAGTGAGCGCGAGCAGCACGATCCGCTGGGACAAGGGAGATGACGGGATCGTCATCCTAACCCTCGACGACCCAAATCAGTCCGCCAACACCATGAATGCGGACTACATGGCCTCGATGGCGGCGACCGTCGACCGGTTGGAGGCCGAGAAAGACGATATCAAAGGGGTGATCATCACCTCCGCGAAGAAGACCTTCTTCGCGGGCGCCGACCTGCGGGACCTGAAGAAGGCCAAGCCCGAGGATGTGGAGGAGATCGGCGCATTCATCCGCACCGCCAAGGGAAACCTGCGCCGCATCGAGAAGCTCGGCAAGCCGGTCGTCGCGGCGATCAACGGTGCTGCGCTGGGCGGCGGCCTCGAGATCGCGCTGGCCTGCCATCACCGTGTGATCGTCGATGACGCAAAGGCCGTAGTCGGCTTCCCGGAGGTTCAGCTCGGGATCCTGCCCGGCGCCGGCGGGGTCACCCGTACGGTCCGGATGATCGGCATCGTCCAGGCGATGATGGGCATGCTGCTGCAAGGCCAGCGGCTAAAGCCCGCCAAGGCCAAGGACTTGGGCATCGTCGATGAGGTCGTAGCGACGCAGGCCGACCTGATCCCGGCCGCCAAGGCTTGGATCGCGGCCAATCCCGAGGCCGTTCAGCCGTGGGACGTGAAGGGCTACAAGGTCCCTGGCGGCACCCCGTCGACCCCGAAGTTCGCGATGAACCTGCCGGCCTTCCCGGCGAACCTGCGCAAGCAGATCAAGGGCGCCAACTACCCAGCGCCGCGCGCGATCATGGCGACTGCGGTCGAGGGCACGCAGGTCGATTTCGATAACGCGCTCGAGATTGAGACGCGTTACTTCCTAAACCTGCTGACGGGCCCGATCTCGAAGAACATGATGCAGGCGTTCTTCTTCGATCTCCAGCGCGTCAACGGGGACCGCGGCCGTCCGTCGGACGTGCCGACGTGGAAGCCGAAGAAGGTGGTCATCCTCGGCGCCGGCATGATGGGTGCGGCGATCGCGTATGTCTGTGCGCAGGCCGGGCTCCCGGTCGTGCTCAAGGACGTCGAGCAGGACTACGCGGATCGCGGCAAGGGTTACAGCAAGAACCTGCTCGATAAGGCGATCGCAAAGGGCCGCACGACACAGGAAGCCGCTGACAAGCTGCTGTCGCTAATCACGCCGACCGCCGATCCGTCGGTGGCAAAGGGAGCCGACCTCCTGATCGAGGCCGTGTTCGAAGCTCCGGAGCTGAAGGCGAAGGTGTACGCGGAGATCGAGCCGTTCCTGGCGCCCGACTGCGTGCTGGGCTCCAACACCTCGACGCTGCCGATCACCGAGCTCGCCGAGAATATGTCCAGGCCCCAGGACTTCATCGGCCTGCACTTCTTCTCACCGGTGGACAAGATGCCACTGCTCGAGATCGTGCGCGGCAAGAAGACCACTGACGAGATCACCTACAAGGCGCTCGACTTCAACAAGCTGATCAAGAAGACCCCGATTATCGTCAACGACAGCCGTGGCTTCTTCACCAGCCGCGTGATCGGCTTCTTCATGAACGAGGGCATCTCGATGCTGGCCGAGGGCATCCCCGCGGCGACGGTCGAGCAGGCCTCCTCGCAGGCCGGTTATCCCGCACCGGTGCTGCAGCTCACCGATGAGCTCAACCTCGAGCTGATCGTGCGGATCCGTGACACCGGCAACGACGCGATCCGGGCGGCAGGCGGCACCCCCGAGATCAAGCCGGGGGATGCGGTGGTCGACAGGATGATCGAGCTCGGCCGCGCCGGGCGCCTGCGCGGTGCCGGTTTCTACAACTACGCCGACGGCAAGCGCACCGGCCTCTGGGAGGGGCTCGCAAAGGAGTTCCCGAACGTCGATGATCCGGCGAGCGTTCCGTTTGAGGATCTCAAGGAGCGGTTCATGTTCGCCGAGGCGATCGAGACCGTCAAGATCAGGGACGAGGGCGTGATCGAGTCCGTGGCTGACGCCAACATCGGCTCGATCTTCGGGATCGGGTTCCCGCCGTGGACGGGCGGCGTGCTGCAGTACATCAACGGCTACGAGGGCGGCCCGACCGGTTTCGTGGCGCGTGCACGCGAGCTCGCGGCGAAGTACGGCCATCGTTTCGAGCCGCCGGCCTCGCTGGTCGAGATGGCCGAGAAGGGTGAGATCTACACCGACGAGGAAGTCTCCGTCGCGGTGTAGTCGATCGTCGGCGCTGGTATTCGCGGCGCGGCGGGCGCATCCAACGGATGCGCCCGCC
>JBKQKK010000368.1:0-10026 GCA_052147535.1 Solirubrobacteraceae bacterium
GCGCGCGGGCCGGCCCGCGCTCGTCTCATAGCAGGCCCTGATAGGGACGCCGTGCAGGCCCGCGAGCGCGAGCGCTGCGACTGCGGTCGGGCCCGGTCCGCACAGATGGATCAGGTCGTAGCGCCGCTCGCTGATCTCGCCCAGCGGTCGATCGGTAGCGGCGTCGGCTCCGATCAGCTCGAGCTCGTAGCCGGGGACGCCCTTGGCACGAAACTGCTCGAGCGTCACTGCAAGACCGCTGAGGGCGTCGTGGATCGCGGCCACGCGCGGTTGATCGCGTACGTGACTGCTGCAACTGCGCTTGCTGAGCGCATCTCTGCTCTGTTCATACATGACCGCACAGGTTCGCCCGTCCGGCGCGCGCAATGGTGAGAAAACCGCCAACTTCTCGTAGCCAGGATGTGAACTCCTCGACCTGGTTTCGGAGCTCGGTGGGACGAGGCGCGAGTCCGAGGCGGTTCGAGCTGGATCGTCGAAGCGCAGCCGCTAGGCGTCCACTAGGCGACCGCTATGCGACCGCCAGAGGCGGATCCCGGTTCGCCGCGCAGGTAGCGCACCGCCGTGAGGATCGTCAGCAGCGTCAGCAGCGCGGCGCTGCTGACGCACCACTCGCAGATCGCCTTGATCGTGAAGATCTCGCGGTAGGTCAGGTACATGCTGAAGCCGAACCCCGTGAGCGCGATCGCAAAGCCGATCACGCGACCGCGCTCATCGGGGATCGCGAGCGATGCGAGGATCAGGATGTAGCCGATCAGGCCCAGCAACGCGACAGGGATGCCCGCGAGCTTGGCGTAGCTCGATGACTGCACGGTCAGGCAGCTGCTGTGCTGATGGTTGCCGCCGAGGCAGAGCGGGCTGATCTGGGCGTAGTGGATGTAGACGAGATAGCCGGCGACGCCGACGCCGAGCACGGCGAGCACGATGATCGCGGCCAGGATGCGGCCTTCCCGCTCGATCTTGCGGGACAGCGATCCGGGCACCAGGGTGATGCGCCGCGGTTGATCGCCTGCCAGGGTCATGCGACCTGCTTGATCGCCTGCTCGATCTGACCGTAGGTGGGGATGCCCGTGTTTGCCGCGACCGGCTCCTCGCCTTTCGGGCCCTTCACGAACAGGGTGGGGGTGCCTCCGACGCCGGCCGTGGTCGCGGCGGTGCCGTCGGCCTGCACTTGCGCGAGGAGCGTCGGATCGCCCCGGTCGGTGTGCCAGGTCGCGACTTTCAGACCGCTGAGCTGTGAGACCTGCTTGGCTAAGGTGTCGAGGAACGCCTCGTTCACGTAGTTGCTGGTCTCGTCGCCCTGTTCGCGGTAGAACAGCTCGGCGTACTGCCAGAACTGGCTCTGCATGCCGGCCGCGTAGGCCGCCACCTGCTGTTCGTTGAACAGGCTCTGGCTGTGGTTGTTGCAGGTCGCAGTACAGAACGAGCGGTAGGTGACCTTGACCTTCCCCTGCCTGACGTCCTGGGAGATCACCTGCGGGAAGCCGCCGCCGTCTTGACCCAGCGTGAACGCCCGACAGACGGGGCACTGGAGGTCGCCGTAATAGTCCAGGGTGACCGGCGCGCTCGCCTTGCCCAGGGTCGTCCCCGACTGCGGGATCCCGGCCAGTAGCGCGTTGACCTGCGACTCGTACTGCTGCTCCTGCGGTCCGATCACGATCCCGGTCGGATTGTTGGAGCCGCCGCTGGAGACCGCGATCGCAACGCCGACGATCACGACCACAGCTGCGAGCACGCCGCCGAGGATCATCATCCGGCGATTGCGCTGCGCGCGCTCGGCACGGGCCTGCTCGGCCGCTAGTCGTGCGGCGCGCGCCTGCTCTTTCTGTTCTTTGCGGGAGGCCATCGATCGGTGAGGTTCGCTCTGGTGGGAGGTCGGATCAGGCGCGGGCGAGGTGTCTCTGGATCGGCCCGGCCAGCGCAGAATAGCGAGCGATTCTAAGTCTGCGCGAAGACGAGGCTGCGCTCAGGAAACCCGTTCGAGCGCCTGCTGGATGTCGCTATAGCTGGGAACTGCGGATCCGAGGGTCCGCGTGCCCTTGGGACCGGTGACGATCAGCGTTGGGGTTCCGGGGATCCCGAGCCTGCGGGCGGCGACGCCGTCGGCGTGCAGCTGCGCCCGCAGCGTCGCCGCGGCCCGGTCCGCGTGCCAGGTGCTCAGCTGCAGACCCGGCACCTGAGCTGCCAGCCGGTCCAGATAGGCCTCGGTCACGTAGCCGTCGCCCTCCGGTCCCTGCTCGTAGTAGAAAAGCTCCGCGAAGTACCAGAACCGGTTCTGCGCCCCGGCGGCGTAAGCGGCGACCTGCTGGGCGTTGAACACCGCCCGCCCGGGTCCGTCGCAGGTGGCGGTGCAGAGCGAGCGGTAGACGACTTTGACTTCGCCTTTGCGGACCCCGCGCGCGACCAGCCGTGGGAAGCCGCCGGCGAGCGTGAAGTCCCTGCAGACGGGGCACTCGAGGTCGCCGAAGTAGGTCACCGTAAGCGGTGCCCCGGCGGTGCCCAGGGTGGTTCCCCGCTGCGGGATGCCGGCTAGCAGCGCGCCCACCCGCGCGTCGATCTGGCGCTCGGTCGGCGGGCGCGGCGCGTGCTCGGCGATCGAAATCGCGACCGCGAAGAACGCTGCGGCGATCAGCACCGCCCCCGTCACCTTCCGCAGGCGGCGCTCGCGGCGCGACAAGACTCGCAGTTTGCATGTGACGATCCTGTGATCAGGGCTTTGCTGCACGGTTTTCCGCCGAGGATCTGCACTACAGTGTGGCCCATGTCGACCGAAGCCAGCGACGCCTCGGCTCCAGGCCCGGCGCCCACCAGTTCGCAGCGATCCAGCAGCAGACTCCGGCTCGCGGTGATCGATCGCGACCCCGGTTTCATGCAGGTGCTGTCGAACCGACTCGACGCGCTCGGTTGGGATCTGCGTGCTCTGTCAAGCGCCGTGACTGCCGATGCGCTCGTGTCGATGCGCCTGAATGCGCTCGTCGTTGATCTCACGGTGGTTGGACCTGGAAGCTGGGAGTACCTGGAGAGGGTCTGCTCGCGCCTGCCGGGACTCGCCGTGATCGTCTGCACCGGCCCCTCGTCTGTCGCCCAACGGGTCCGCGGTCTGCGGATCGGCGCCGATGCCTGGGTCACTAAGCCCTGCCACGCCGAAGAGTTGATCTGCGTGATCGAGGCGGCGATCCGCCGCCACCGGCGCAACGACATGCCCGTCGTGGAGGCCGCCACGCTGGTCGGCGAGATCACGATCCGCCCGGACCTCTACCAGGCCTACGCGGGCGCGAGCAGCCTCGAGTTTACGGCCCGCGAGTTCGAGATCCTCAACCTTCTCTCCCAATCCGATCGGGTCCTCAAGCGCGAGGAGATCTACGAGCGCGTCTGGGGCTATGCGATGGCGCACGGCGACCGCTCCGTGGACGTGTTCGTCCGCAAGCTGCGCCAGAAGCTGCGCAGTTCGTCGCCGCACTGGGACTACATCCACACGCACTTCGGCGTCGGCTATCGCTTCGCGCCGGAGCCCCTGACCGAGGCGCAGCGCGTTGAGACGCTCGCCGATGAGCTCGTCGACGACCTCGTGGACGAGTTCGCGGTGCCGCGCTCCGGGGAGCTGGCGCAGCTTCCGTCAGGCTCGCTGCCCGACGTGGCGCTGCTGCACCCAGTGCCCTGAGCGCCCTCGTTTCGTCCCGTTCACAGGCTACGGCTACCGTCTCGTCGCCGAGCCCACACAGGACTCCAACGGCGCGTTCACAGGCTGATAACAACTGCGTGCGGTCCGCGCTGGAGACTCACCTCCAATACTGGTGAAAGGGAGATGAAACTTTGAGTACACGTCGTGTCAGTATCGTCGGCCTCATGCTGGCCGCATCGTTGGGGGTCGCCGCCTGCGGCTCCAGCAGTTCGAGCTCGTCGAGTAGCGGTGTCGCTTCGAGCAGTTCGAGCAGCAGCACCCCAAGCGTCACGGCGACGCTGAACGGTGCGGGCTCGACGCTCGCGGCGCCGATCTACGAGCAGTGGGCGACGAGCCTCAAATCGGGCGGGTTGACGATCAACTACAACGCTGTAGGCTCCGGTGCCGGTGTGACCGACCTGCAGACGGCTACTGTCGACTTCGCCGGTAGCGACCCGGCGCTCAAGCCGGCCGACCTGAAACTGATGAAGGGGCCGGTCCTGCAGTTCCCGGTTGCGTTCGGTGCGATCACCGTCTCCTACAACCTGCCGGGCGTCAAGAGCGGGCTTAAGCTCGACGGTCCGACGCTGGCGGACATCTTCCTGGGTAAGATCACGAAGTGGAACGCCTCCGCGATCACGGCGCTGAACCCGGGTATGAGCCTGCCGAGCACGTCGATCACGGTCGTGCACCGCTCGGACTCCTCGGGCACGACGAATGGCTTCACCACATATCTGTCGGCCGTGAACCCGACCTGGAAGTCTCAAATCGGTTTCGGCAAGGACGTGAAGTGGCCGGTGGGCACCGGCGCGGCGAAGAACGCCGGTGTGGCGGCCGCGGTCAAGCAGACTCCGGGCTCGGTCGGTTACGTGGAGCAGGCGTACGCACTCGAGAACGGCTTCACCTATGCGTCGGTGAAGAATTCGTCCGGGACCTACGTGCTGCCGACGATCCCGAACACCTCGGCCGCGGCGAACGGCGTCGCGGTGCCGGCTGACCTCGGGATCTCGACGATCAACTCGCCCAATTCAACCGCCTACCCGATCGTCTCGCAGACGTTCCTTGACGTCTACCAGGACCCGTGCAAGGACGGCGGCGCGACCGCCAACACGGCCGCGGGTTTGAAGGCATTCCTAACCTACGCGTTCGGTGCCGGCCAGTCGACGCTCGGCGCCGGCTCCAGCCAGCTCCCCTACGCACCGTTGCCGGCCTCGCTGCAGGCGAAGGCCCAGACACAGCTGGGAACGATGGTCTGCGACGGGAAGCCGATCTCGTAGGACGTCGTGCAGGCAAGCACATTCACAGCTCGCGGCGACCGCCCTTCACTGGAGCGGTCGCCCGCGAGCCGCTTGCCCGACCGGGCGCTGAAGTGGGGTCTGAGCGGCCTGGCGGCCGCGATCCTGATCCTGATCGCGTTCTTCTTCATCCGCCTGATCGGCCAGTCGAACCAGGCGCTGAGCCAGTTCGGCTTCAGCTTCGTGTTCCGCAACAACTGGGACGTCGCAAGGAACATCTACGAAGGCGCGTCGCTGGTCGTGGGGACGCTGATCACTTCGGCGATCGCGCTCGTGATCGGAGTTCCGGTAGCGGTCGCGACGGCGCTGTACCTAACCGAGTTGTGCCCGCTCCGGGCAAGGGCGCCACTGGGCATGCTGGTCGACCTGCTGGCGGCCGTGCCGTCGGTCGTCTACGGGCTGTGGGGCGTATGGGTGCTGGGTCCGAAGCTCGTGCCGATCGAGAAGTGGATCGCCAACACGTTCTCATTCATCCCGTGGATCGGCGGCGGCGCGGCCGCGATCACGCCGGGCAACATCTTTGTTGCCGGCCTGATCCTGGCGATCATGATCCTGCCGATCGTCTCGGCGATCTCCCGCGAGGTGCTGCGCACGGTACCGCTCGAGCACAAGGAGGCCGCGCTGGCGCTCGGCGCGACGCGCTGGGAGATGATCCGCATGTCGATCCTGCCTTACTCGCGGTCGGGAATCACCGGCGGCGCGATGCTCGGCCTCGGGCGGGCGATCGGCGAGACGATCGCGGTTGTGGTCCTGATCGGCGACGCCCCGGTGATCCCCAAGCACCTGTTCAGCCAGGGCTACTCGCTCGCTGCGGTGATCGCGAACGAGTTCGGCGAGTCGACCGGACTGCACCGCTCGGCGCTGTTTGCCGCCGGCCTGGTGCTGTTCGTGCTGACCCTGGTCGTGAACATAGTCGCCCGCGTGTTCGTGGCGCGCAGCGCGCGCGGGAGCCGCATCGTCGCCGACGCCGGTACCGACGACGTGGTGGTCCAGATTGCAGAGGGGATGCCGTGAGCAGCCTCGAGGCGCAGGCCGTCAGCGGCCGCCGCCGCACGACCGACAGGTTGATGCGCGCCACGATGCTGGCGTGCACGTTGCTGGCGCTCGTGCCGCTGGTGGCGATCATCTACTACCTGATCTACAAGGGGATCGGTTCGTGGAGCGGCAGCTTCTTCACGACCGATCCGAACGGCAACTTCTTCGGCAACCCCGGTGGGATTCGCAGCGCGATCCTCGGCACCCTCGAGATCGTCGCGCTGGCGACCGTGATCGCCGTACCGATCGGGATTGGCGTAGCGCTGTACCTGACCGAGTACGGCAAGGACTCGCGCTTTGCTGCCACGATCCGCTACTTCGTCGACGTGATGACCGGCGTGCCGTCGATCGTCTTCGGCCTGTTCATTTACATCTCGCTGGTGATCTCGCACATCGGCGGCGACTTCACCGCGTGGAAAGGCTCGATCGCGCTGTCGCTGCTGATGCTGCCGATCGTGACCCGCTCAGCCGAGGTCGTGCTGCTGCTGGTTCCCGACAGCCTGCGCGAAGCAGCTCTGGCGCTCGGAGCGCCCCGCTGGCGAGTGGTGGCCCGGATCGTGTTGCCGACTGCCGCCCCTGGGCTCCTCACCGGCTCGCTGCTGGCGATCGCCCGCGGGATGGGCGAGACCGCGCCGCTGCTGTTCACGACCGCAGGCGCGTTTGGACTGACGTTCAGCCTCGGACAGCAGATGAACGCGCTGCCTTTGCAGATCTACAACGACCTCGCCTCGCCGCGCAGCGTCGTGGTCGACCGCGCCTGGGGCGCAGCCCTGACCTTGGTGGCACTGGTCCTGATTCTCAACCTGATCGCGAGGGCGATCTCACGAAGGAGCCGCGTGGCATGATTGAGCCCGAGAGCACGACCAAGGAGACGAAGCCCAAGATGTCCACCGCCGACGGTGCCTCCGGCGCGGCGAGAGCCGCGTCAGCTCCGAAAGCACCCGTAAACGGTGGTGCCGGTCCCGCGATCGAGATACAGGGCCTGCACGCCTATTACGGACAGCAGCACGCCGTCAAGGGAATCGACATCACCTTCAAGGCCAACCAGGTGACGGCGATCATCGGGCCGTCGGGCTGCGGCAAGTCGACGATGGTTCGCTGCATCAACCGCATGCACGAGGAGATCGCCGGCGCCCGCGCGGAGGGCACCGTCACGCTCGACGGGGTCGATGTGTACGCGCCTGATGTCGACGTCACGGCGGTGCGCCGGATGATCGGGATGGTCTTCCAGAAGCCCAACCCGTTCCCGACGATGTCGATCTTCGACAACGTTGCCTCCGGCCCGAAGCTGACCGGCACGCGCGGCGATAACCTGCGCGAGCGCGTGCATACGTCACTGCGCTCGGTCGGCCTTTGGGAGGAGGTCAAGAACCGGCTCGACAAGCCGGGAATCGGCCTCTCGGGCGGCCAGCAGCAGCGGCTCTGCATTGCACGCACGATCGCCGTCGAGCCCGAGGTGATCCTGATGGACGAGCCGTGCTCCGCGCTTGACCCGATCGCGACACTCAAGGTGGAAGAGCTGATCGACGAGCTCAAGGACCGATACACGATCGTGATCGTCACCCACAACATGCAGCAGGCTGGGCGCGTCGCCAACACAACCGCGTTCATGCTGGACGGCGAGCTGATCGAGCACGGCGAAACCAGCCAGATCTTCACCAACCCCGCCGACGAGCGCACCGAGCGCTATGTCACCGGAAAGTTCGGGTAGCCGCCGATGGAGGAGATTCGCCACCAATTCCGACTGGCGCTCAAGGAGCTCGAGGAGCAGACCCTGGGTGGCCTCGACATGGTGATCTCGCAGCTCGACCGTGCGCTCGAGGCGATCAGCTTCCAGGACGTCGAGCTTGCCGGCATGGTCGTCGCCGACGACGACCGCATCGACGGTCGCTATCTGGAGGTCCACCAGGGTGTGCTCTCGCTGCTCGCGCGGCAGACCCCGGTCGCCGGCGATCTACGGATCGTCGCCGCGCTGCTGCACATCATCCGCTGCATCGAGCGGATGGGTGACCAGTGCGTGAACATCGCCAAGCTGGTGCCGCTGTCCGGTTACGAGGCGCCGAAGGACAAGGACATCCTCGATGCGATCGAACGGATGGGCCTGTCCGCCCGCCAGCAGGTCGCGCAGGCGAAGGAGGCATTCAAGACTCGCCACGTCTCGCTTGCGCAGGACCTGGTGCGGCAGGATGCCGAGATCAACAGGCTGAACCGCCAGATCTTCCGGCGCGCCGTTGAGATCGGCGACGAGCCGGAGATCCGCGAGTGGGCGATGTTCATGATCCTTGTCGCGCGCTGCCTCGAGCGGATCGGCGACAACACGATCGATATCGCCGAGCAGGTCGTGTTCGTCGTGACCGGCCTGTTTCGCGAGGTCGCCGATCAGCCGTCGAGCCCGAGCCCGAGCGTGAGCCCAAGCTAGCCACTACCCGAGGCTTCGAAGCAACTAGGCCATTCGTCCAGCGGGGCGGTAATAGACCACTTTTAGGCGTCTAACGCGCCGTTGCAGCCTGTGGGTATCCGCGCCTACCTGGGTCGCGATGTCCGCACTGGATCAGCAGTTCGACCAAGGATGGTGAGGCATGGCTGACGGACATCGACAGCCACGCGGATCGGCCACGACGGGGCGATCGCGGAGAGCAGGTCCGGCGACGGTCAGCCCGGGTCGGCGGCTGTGCGGCTTGCTGATGTCGGTTTGCGCGCTGGCGCTCTCATCGCTTCCCGCGTCGGCGTCGGCGGCATCGGCGGTGCCGTCGACGCCGGCAGCGGTATTGAGCGACACGTCGAACCTGCTCGGGTCGGTGACCGGCGCGCCGTACTCCCTCGGGCTGATTCCGGCTGTCTCGGCCCGCCCTAGCACGGCCTCGGCGGCCGCCGTCAAGGCGGCGGCCGCGTCACTACCGGCGAGCGTCGATCTGAGCGTCCACGCGATGCCGGTCGGCGACCAGGGCCAGGTCGGCTCGTGCGCTGCGTGGGCCACCGATTACGGCGCGCTCGGCTACTGGGAGAACGAGCAGGGCATCGCCGGCGGCGGGCTCGAGCCGATGTACACCTATTCGCAAGTGACCGGAGGCAATGACGACGGCTCGACGATCGACGGCAACCTCGACGTCGACGAGCAGGGGATCGACACCCAGTCCGACTACTGGCAGGGCAACTTCGACTACAAAGACCAGCCGACCGCAGCCGAGACGGCCAACGCCGTGAACTGGAAGCTGACCAGCTTCACAGACCTCACGGTCGAGCAGTCAGCCAGCGCAACCGTGACGCAGGACTCGATCGAGCAAGCTCTCGCCGCCGGGGATCCGGTCGTCATCGGCATCCCTGTCTACGCGAACTTCGAGTCCGTCGGCTCCGCCGGCAACGGCCTCTACTCAAGCACGTCAGGCAGTTTCTTGGGCTACCACGCGATCGTGGCGCTGGGCTACAACTCGACCGGCCTGTGGATCGAGAACTCGTGGAACACGTCGTGGGGGGACAACGGCTACGCGACACTGGCGTGGTCGTTCGTGAACACCGATGTGTTTCAAGCGACCTCGGTCGGCCCGCTCGTTACCGGGCAGCCGGTCAGCGCCAGCGCCAGCGCGCCGAGCGTCACCGGCAGCCTCACAGATGGTCAGACGTTGACGGCCGCCAACGGCAGCTGGAATCCAGCTGCGACGTCCTACGCCTACCAGTGGGAGCGTGCCGCCCTCGGCTCCAGCGACTGGTCCACCATCTCCGGCGCGACCAGCGCCACATACATGACCGGCACCGCGGATCCCGGCAACGATGTTCGGGTCCTGGTCATGGCCACCAACAAGACCGGATCAGGCGCGAGCGCATCGGCCGCGGTCGGACCGATCACGACTGGCAGTCCGATCAACAGCGCCGTCCCGGTTGCCACCGGCAACCTGCGTCCGGGTCAGACGCTGAGCGCCACGACCGGGACCTGGAGCGGCACGGGGGCCTCCTACGCCTATCAGTGGCAGCGCTCGACCAACAACGGCAGCACGTGGTCGCCGATCGCCCGCGCGGTGAGCTCCACTTATGTGGAGCTCA
>JBKQKK010000369.1:0-5481 GCA_052147535.1 Solirubrobacteraceae bacterium
ACGGTGATGTCAGGGCTGCGGTTCGTGCACCGGGCCCGACAGCAGCGGATCCCGGTCGCGATCGTCAACCGGGGCGCGACCCGGGGGGACCCGCTCGCCGACATCAAGATCGACGCCGCGCTCGGCGAGGTGCTGCCGGCACTGGCCGTGGCACTCCGGTGAGCCGGGCCGGGCGGGGCGGGCAGCTGCGCCGGCACCGGTCCAACTCGTGCCTCGTGCCGCCCGATGCCAGGGCTCCGCGACGGCCCTTCCGGGCGCGGCGGTGCTGCCCTATTCGTCCATTGCAGCAGTGTCGGCACTCGGATTGTTCAGTGGTCGACCCGAGAGAGGATGTCCTCGATGACAGGTCGTTTGGCATCCGCGTAGTAGTTCATGTCGGGCCAGTCGCGCTGTGCCAGCTCGCGTTTGACTTGCTCGTAGGCTCGACGATCCTCAGGTGAGTGGCGGAGCCTGTCGCGGAAGCGGAGGTGGCGCGTTACCTCGGTGTGCGCGTCGCCCCAAACGTGCAGTGGACATCACGTTGAGAGGTCCGGAACATGCGGTGTCCGGGCTCTCGTACGCGCAGCTGATAGCCGACCGCCGTCAGCGCGGGAACGGTCGCGGTCATCGGGATCCTCTACAGTCACCAGTATGTCGATGACCGGCTTGGCCGCGAGACCCGGGACCGCAGTCGAACCGAAGTGTTGGATGCGTAGCGCGCAAGCGCCAAGCGCCTGTTGCACGCGGGCGCGCTCCACCGCAAACCGCGCTGGCCAGGTGTCGTCGTAATCGACGATCACGATCTCGCGTTTCTCGCGACCGCCGATCAGGACTTCGTCGAGGTCGAGATCCCGCTCGTCGCTATGCACGTGTCCAGTCTCGCACCTGAGCGCCCCGGGATGACTGCTTCGGGTGAGCAGCACAGGGGCGAAGTGGACCGACGTCGATCGCGTGGCCGTGCTGGGCGGACGGTGGCGATATGTTGGACTGGCGGTGCCGCTCGAACTCGACCATGTGTTCTGCTTGGTTGACGACCTCGACCAGGCCGCCAGCCGCGTTCATAGCGCGGGGTGGGTGCTCGACGCCGGATCGGTGCACGCCGGGCAGGGGACGCGCAATCGGCGTTTGGTCTGGCGCGAGCAGTACCTGGAGTTGCTCTGGGTGGCTGACGCGCTCGAGGCGCGCGCCAACCCGCTGCGCTTGGACCGTCGCGGAGACTGGTCCACGACCGGTGCCAGCCCGTTTGGCTTTGGTTTGCGCGGAGAGCTTCCCGATCGCTGTCGCGGCGACTATTGGCTCTACGAGGAGCTCGGTCCACGGATCTGGGTGCACCACGACAATGAGCAAGCGCCAGAGCGTCCACTGGTGTTCGTCCTGGAGCTGACCGCCGAGGATCGTGAGCGGCGACGGAGGGCAACATGGGTCGGGGGCCTCACGAGCCGGCAGCCCAGGCGGCCGCTAGAGGAAGTCCGCGTGCGCACTCCGGCGCCAGCGCGTCTCCCGCCACACACGGGGCCGCGCATCGTTGATTTTGAAGGCACGCCGTACCTTGAGCTGCGCGCGGGGCCGGGATCCCCTCGGGAGATCACCGACATCCTGACGATCTCCGGCGCCCCCTGAACCCCTCGAATCTCCTCGGCGCCGGCCGAGCTCAGCCGGTCCATCGCTCCGCTGCTGCTTTTCAGCGCCGGCAAAGCCCGAACCGGAGGCTGGCCGACGCGTTGGGGCGGCCTGGCGAAGGAGTAGGGACGAGGCCAACGGCCGAGGGCTCTGCATAGGCAGAGCCCGGATTCTGCACGGCGCCTTGCGAGCCCCGCAATCGGCGAGGAGCGGAGCGCGATCGGACCGCGTCAGACCTGAGATTCGCCAGGACCGCCATCTCGTGCTTGCACCATTCTTGCAAGTATGCGGGTTGCAGCGGCCCCTCTGGCGACCTCGAGCTGGCCTCGCGCTGGGCGAAACCAGCAGTCGGTCTCGCCGTCCGCGGGTGCCGCTTTGCCGTTGAAGCGGCCATGGCGGATCGGCTCGGAGTTAGCCGGCGCCGGGCAAAGGGCCCGGACGCTCGCGTTCGCCCGGTTGGTAAGTCAGGGCCGCGCAAAGGCCTCGCTCGCCGCCTGCGCGGTGGCGCGGAGGTGGCAGCCGGTGAGGTGATCGTTGACCAGCCCCATCGCCTGCATGAACGCGTACACCGTGGTCGGGCCGACGAAACGCCAGCCCTTGCGCTTGAACTCGCGAGCCAGCGCACGGGACTCATCGGTGATCGACAGCAGCCCGGCTCGGTCGAGGTCTGGGCTGTCGCTCTTGGGCTCAAAGGTCCATACAAAGCGAGCCAGCGAGCCCTCTTGGGCGACGAGCTCGACGGCGCGCTGGGCGTTGTTGATCACGGCCTCGATCTTGCCGCGGTGGCGGACGATGGCGGCGTCATCGAGCAGGCGGGCTACGTCATCCCTTTCCGAAGCTGGCCACCCTGGCGTAGTCGAAGCCGGCGAAGGCGCGGCAAAGGCGTCTCGCTTGCGCAGGATGGTCAGCCACGCGAGACCGGCCTGGAAGCCCTCGAGGCTCAGCTTTTCGAACAGACGGCGATCGTCGGCGACCGGGAAACCCCATTCCGAGTCGTGGTAGTCGCGGTACGCAGTGAAGGGGGGAAGGGTTTGGGGGCGTGCGGCGTGCGTTGAGACCGCTTCGCTTCCGCTGGTGTCCGGGGCGGAATCGGCCCACCAGCAGCGGGCGACGCCGTCATCGCCCACAACATATATACCTGCGGCGGTGCGGGTGCCTCGGCTTTCATCGCCTGGACGCTATCGGCTCGTGTCCTGCGTTTCCACGCCGGACGCGTCGGACTCAAGCCTCGTCGACTCGAGTCCCGAACGCGTGACCGCCCAACCGGCAGCGAAGCTGCCTCGTTCTGAACGCCGCGGCTGAGCACCGCTAAGACGACGGTAAGGCCGACGATCAACCGAACGAGGACGCGATCGGTTTATCGAGCTTGTGGTCTGGTCACCGCCGCCGCACCAGCGACGTTAATCCTCTTTGGGGCGGCCCGCTCCGTGACGGGGTCGCACGGCACGGGCGATCCGGCGACCATCGACGATCGCATTCGTGCGCCGCGGTCTCGGAGCAAACGACCGCCTCGGCGACGATGCGATTGCGGAAGCCCTAGATTTCTAGAGGGTGGAGCATTCGAGCTCGCGATCGCTCTCGAGTCCGCCGATACTCGAGGCGGACACGCCGCACGGTCAGGGCGGCTGCGGTGGCGACTCGGGCTGGGACGCCGAAGCTTTGGGTGCTCGATGATCCCAGCATCGGCTCGGCCATCGGTCGGGGCAGCGGTCGTCGTTGCTTTGCGCCAGTTGCGACGACGTCGGAAAAGACGCTGAGAGGCCGCTGCTTTCGGCGTGGCATAGGCTCGGAGACTCGCTCCTCCCGAGGGGCCGCATGGAAGGCAGCAGGCAGAGCCGTTCTGCCGCTCCGGCGACGGAGCAGAAACGATGCCGAGACCAACGCGCGGAAGGGTCAATAGCTCGTGTGCATCACTTCGGCGACCTCTGCGAGCGTCTGCTGCGCGATTGCGCGCGCGGTGTCGCTGCCTTTGCGTAAGACTGTCCGCAGGTAGTCGCGGTCGTCGGCGAGCTCGGCGCGACGCTGACGGATTGGCCGCAGCCGCTCGTTGACGGCTTCCGTCACGCGACGCTTCAGTGCCGCAGCCCCGCGACCTGCGATCTCATCGGCGACGACGGCTGGGTCGCTCCCTTCGCACAGGGCGGTGAGCAGGACGAGGTTGGAGACCTCGGGACGGTTCTCCGGGTCGTAGGTGATGTGCGGGTCCGAATCGGTCTTCGCGACGCGCAGCAGCCGCGCGGTTTCGTCTGCGGTGGCAGCCAGCGCGATCGAGTTCGCCCGGCTCTTGCTCATCTTGCGTCCGTCGGTGCCCAGCAGCACCGGCGCTTGGCTGAGGAGCGCCTCGGGCTCAGGGAACACGGGGCGCTCGGGCGCGTAGCGGCGGTTGAACCGTCGCGCAACCACCCGTGTCTGCTCGAGGTGGGGAAGCTGGTCGCCCCCGACTGGCACGACCGTCGCCCGGCAGAAGAGGATGTCCGCCGCCTGATGGACCGGGTAGGTGAGCATCAGTGCGTTGAGCGCAGTCATGCCCGCGGTAGCAGCCTCGTCCTTGACGGTCGGGTTGCGCAGCAGCTCGGGCAGGGTCACCAGACGAGGAACGGGACCAGCAACTGGTTGAGCTCGGGCACGAGCGAGTGCGCGAAGATCGTCGAGCGCTCTGGGTCGATACCAACGGCCAGATAGTCAGCGACGAGTTCCTCGACATCCTCGGGCAGCGAAGCTGGGCTGTCGCGGTCAGTGATCGTCTGATAGTCGGCGATCAACACCAACAGCTCCATCCCGTCCTGTTGCAGGCGGACGCGGTTCTCACGCGTCCCGAAGAAGTGCCCGAGGTGCAGCCGGCCGGTCGGGCGGTCGCCGGTCAGCGCCCGTGGCGCGAACGTCCGCGGCCGCGGGGCGAGAGTGGTCTGAGACTGGGACATGGAAGAGCCTTTCGCGAGAGGCCACTCCCGAACACGCACCGCGTCATTCTCAGCGGACCGCCCAGGAACGGCCCGTGGACAGAGATCAGCAGGACCGCATGAAAAGCGGGCCGCCACCAGCAGCGTCGATGCGCAAATGACGACATCGCACAACAGCATACGTCCGCGTCCCCACGTCGCGTCGGCGAGGGGCGCCGCTGCCGCATACACACCGAAGGAGGAGCGGCCTGACTGGAGGGACGGGCCGAATTCAGGCTGCTCCTTTCGATCAGGGAGAAGCGCGTCGGCTGGCGCCGCTCAGCGCGGTCATGGCGATCGGATCCGTGGCCAAACCAAATTACCGCCGCCGACCGGCTCGACGCGGCCCAGACGCTAGCCGAAGCCCGAGTCGCCAGCTAATTTCGGGCAGGTCTGCGGTGGCTCCTATAGCGGCGAAGCGGTGGTCTCGTGTCTTTGCGTCAGACCGCTGCCATTCGCCGGGAGCGGCGGTTGGCGTTTGCCTGATTCCAGCATGTGAGCAAGCGCCGGCTCCTCCTTGCGCGGTAAACCAGGGCTCCGGGCTGAGCGGTGCGGCCGGCGATCGGCCGACGCACCCGGCGAGTCTCGGGTTTGGCGAGATGCGAGACCGATGCCGTCTGTGGTGTCAAGACCGGCGTTTGCGTCGGTGCGCGTCTGCGGAGTCAGCGCGCGCCTCGTGTTCAGGTTCTGATGCCTAAAAGCGCTCGACGCGCGGCCAGTTCGTCGACGTAGTCGTCGGGCGTGCCGCCGCCGGGACGCGGGAGCAGTAGCGGCAGGCCCGCTTCCGTGCGCCACAGCGCGTCGCCGAGGGCCGTGCAGACGTGCAGACGTGCAGACGTGCAGACGTGCAGACGTGCAGACGTGCAGACGTGCAGACGTGCCGACGTGCAGACGTGCAGACGTGCAGGGCCATGATACGTTCGAGGCTGAGTCCTCGGCCCGT
>JBKQKK010000370.1:0-35188 GCA_052147535.1 Solirubrobacteraceae bacterium
GTACTTGCTTGTCGTGCACGAGATCTGTCTCTCCAAGATGGTGCTCCGCTCCGCCAACGGGCCGCTAGTAGCGGCGACGCCGGTTACGGGAATTCTTGCTTGAACGGCGGATCGCGTCGACCTCCTCGAGTGACCTTCCCGAGCCGACCGCGACGCACGTCAACGGCGACTCGGCGAGATGGGCGGGCATCTGCGTCTCATGACGCAGGCGCTCTTCAAGCCCCAGCAGCAGCGATCCGCCTCCGGCCATCATGATACCGCGATCCATGATGTCCGATGAGAGCTCAGGGGGTGTTCGATCGAGTGTCTCCTTGATCGCCTCGATGATCTGCGAGACCGGCTCCTCGAGCGCGCCGCGGATCTCCTCGCTCGTCAACACGACCGTCTTCGGCAGGCCGGAGACCATGTCGCGGCCGCGGATCTCGGCCTGGACCTCCTCTGGCATCGGATAGGCCGAGCCGATCTCCAGCTTGACCTCTTCCGCCGTCTGCTGGCCGATCAAAAGCTTGTACTCGCGCTTGACGTAGTTGACGATCGCATCGTCGAGCTCGTCGCCGCCGATGCGGATCGATTGCGAGACGACGATCCCGCCGAGCGAGATGACTGCCACCTCGCTCGTTCCGCCGCCGATGTCGACGACCATCGAGCCGGTCGGCTCGCCGACCGGCAGGCCGGCACCGATCGCGGCCGCCATCGGCTCCTCGATCAGGTACGCCTGGCGCGCGCCGGCTGACAGGCACGCCTCCTCGACGGCGCGCTTCTCCACGCCGGTGACTCCACTCGGCACGCACACGATCACGCGTGGATGCGCCCAGCGGTTCTGGTGGACCTTCTGGATGAAGTGGCGCAGCATCTCCTCGGTCACCTCGAAGTCGGCGATCACGCCATCCTTCAGCGGCCGGATCGCCGAGATCGTGCCCGGGGTGCGACCCAGCATGCGCTTCGCCTCGATCCCGACAGCGTGCACCTCGCCGGTGCGGGAGTCGACCGCGACCACGCTTGGCTCGGACAGAACGATGCCGCGTCCGCGAACGTAGACCAGCGTGTTGGCGGTGCCAAGGTCGACCGCCATGTCGCGGCCGCCAAAACCAGTCATGTACGTGAAAAAGCCCATGCGAAGACCGAGGGTACGAGACGAAGATAAAGGAGGGCGACGGGCTACCGGAGAGGACGCTTCCAAGAGGAGTTCCCGTCGGCACGCAGTGTAGCGGACGACATCGGGGCCGGCTCTTGGCGCGGTCTCCGATGAACCGAAAAATCGCTGGAAAACGACGATGCAGCAGATGCAGCGAGGCAGTCCTCGTTGCAAGCGTCCCACAGGCCGCGACGCGGATCACCTCGCCAGCAGGCCGGGCATCAGCTCGAGCAAAGTCGGCACGGGCAGGCCGACGACGTTCAGGTAGTCGCCGTCGATTCCCGCCACCAGCGCCGCGCCGCGCCCCTGAATCGCGTAGCCGCCCGCGCGCCCACGCCACTCCTCACTATCGAGGTACCACTCGAGCTCGGCATGATCGAACGCCCGGAAGCTCACGGCGGTGCTCGCGGCGGCCGTGCGGTCACGTTCCCGATCGATCACGCACACGCCGCTGATCACCGCATGCCTGCGGCCCGCGAGCGCGCGCAGGAACGCTCTCGCCTGCGCGCGGTCGGCCGGCTTCCCGTACACCGTGGAGCCGAGTGCGACGATCGTGTCGACCCCGAGGACGAGCGAGCCGGGGCGCTCGGCCGCCACCGCAGCCGCCTTGCGATGGGCGTTCTCGATCGCCAGTTCGTGCGGCGGTCCGCTGGCGAGCTCCTCGACGTCAGGCACGACCACTTCGAATTGGACGCCGAGCTGCTCCAGAATCGCCCGGCGTTGCGGTGACTGGGAGGCGAGGATCAACACCGCATCCGGCTTCGGGCCGACCACCGCTCCGCTCCAAGAGTCCGGAGACCGCTCCGCGGCGGCCGGCAGTCACCACGGACCGGCATCCGGCCGGTCCCTACTAGTAGTTGAGCCCGGGGAAGAAGAGCGCCACCTCGCGCGTGGAGGAGTCGGTCGAATCGGAGCCGTGGACCATGTTCTGGCCGAGCTCGATCGCGTAGTCGCCGCGGATCGATCCCGGGCTCGCCTGCAACGGGTTGGTCGCTCCGATCACCTGGCGGGCGGCCTGGACCGCGTCCTCGCCCTCGAGCACCATCGCCACCAGCGGCCCCGACGTGATGAACTCGACCAGTTCACCGAAAAACCCCTTGCCGGCGTGCTCGGCGTAGTGGCGCTCTGCCAGCTCGGTGGTCATCGTCATCTGCTGGAGCGCCGCGAGCTTGAGTCCCTTGCGCTCGAAGCGGGCGATGATCTCGCCGGTCAGGTTGCGCGCAAAGGCGTCGGGCTTTACGAGGATGAGCGTTCGCTCCATGGTTAGACCTTCTTGTTGATGGTTCGCGTCAGAGAACGTCAGAGAATCGGTGCTCGGGTCGGCGCCAAGCCGCCCCGCCAGCCGGCACGCCCTCGGGGCACTGGGCACTTATACAGTGGGCGGGCCACCGATGGTCTGCTCGGTGCTGCTACGCCGCCGGGGCCGGCGTGCGGCCCCCGGCGCGACGCCGACCTCGGCTTCGCAGAACGGGCAGATCTTCCACTCCGGGTCCAGCGGGCGCCCGCAGTTGCCGCATGGATCCTTGAGCTTGCGCATGCATGTCGGGCAGCGCAGGAAGTCCTTGTCGATGTCGTGATCGCAGTAGGGGCACGAGAGCACGCCGGCCTCGGCGAGCCGCGCCTCGGCGGCCTGGATCTCGAGCTCGCGCTCGTGCATGTCCTCCAGGTACTCGGGCGGGCGCACGATCATGTAGACGATGCTGCCCACGAACGGGAACAGCGAGGTGGCGGTGGCGCAGGCGATCAGCAGCGGATCAGCAATCCGTCGGCGCGCGTCGGCAAAGGTCCAGTAGATCAGTGCCAGCCAGATCACCACCAGGAACAGGATCACGAGGTCGACCACTAGATGGACCGTGCTGTTCTTGATTCCGAGGAAACTAGCGAGGTAGAGCATGAACGCAGCGAGTGTAATGGTCAGAACACTAAAGATCGCAACATCGGCTTCACAGGAACGCGCGCCCGAACAGGTAACCGAGCAGGAAAAAGACCAGAATCACGACGGCGACGCTCACCGCGACGAGCGCGACCATCGCTATGAAGCTCGGCTGGTTGTCGTCGCGGTCGCTCACAGCATCGAGGCACGTCGCCCGCTGAGAGCCCGCGCGTCGGAGACGAGATCGGCGACCAGGTAGATGGAGCCTGTGGCTAGCACGACGCCTTGCACGCCGGCGAGCTCGCGGGCGCGCTGCAGCGCGGCGCGCGGATCGCGCACCGCCTCTGCATACGGCGCGCCGAGCTGTCCAACCAGCGATTGAAGCGTCGGAGGTGGCAACGTGCGGGGACTCTGACTGCTCGTGAGCACAAGTGCGGCGCAAGCCGGTACGAGCTGCGCTAGCATCGCCGGCGCATCCTTGTCGTCGAGGATCGAGACGACCGCGACCAAATCGCCGCGGCCGCTGCGAAGCTCCGGCAGGGACTCGACCAGCGCCGCGATCCCCTCGGGATTGTGGGCGCCGTCAAGCAAGGTCAGCGGCTCAGAGCCGAACACCTGCAGGCGACCGGGGATCCGCACGTCCGCGGCGGCGGCCGCCACCGCGCCGCTGTCGAGCCGGCCGAGGTAGGCCTGCGCAGCGGCCTGCGCAGCGGCGAAGTTGCGTCGCTGGAAGGCTCCGAGCGCGCCGACCGAAATGCCGGGATCGGCGCTTGCATTGACGATCGTCGCGGCGCGCTGCGCCGCGATCACCTCCGCGACCGCGACCGCGTCGGCGGGCAGCCCGGAGCCGAGCACGAGCGTCGCCCCTGGCTGAACGACGTCGAGCTTCTCCCGCGCGATCGCCTCCACCGTGGGCCCAAGCCAGCGCGTGTGCTCGAGACCGGCGCTCGTGAGCACCTGCACCTTCGACGGGATCACATTGGTCGCGTCGAAGCGCCCGCCGAGGCCCGCCTCGATCACCGCCACCTCCACCCCACGCCGCGCCAGCTCGGAGAATGCGGCTGCCGTCAGGACCTCGAACTGGGTCACGCGGTCATCCGCGACAGCGCTGCGGTCGACCATCTCGGCGGCCCGCAGCGCGCGTGCCACGGCGGCCGCAAACGCTGCCGGTTCGAGATCTGCGTCATCGATCCGGATACGCTCACAGAACGACACCAGGTGCGGTGAGAGGTACGAACCGGTCCGCAAGCCGTGGCTTGCGAGGATCGCGGCGATCATCCGCGTCGTGGACGACTTGCCGTTAGTGCCGACCACGTGAATCGAGTCAAACGCACGCTGCGGATGCGACATCGCCGTCATCAGCCGTCGCATGCGGTCCAAGCCGAACCGCATCCCGAACAACTCGAGTGCCAGCAGCCGGCGCTCAGCTTCCTGCACTCTCATAGCGAATCCAGCTCGCCTCGCAGCGTCGCGAGCTTCTCACGCTCGGCGCCGACGACGGTCGCGGGCGCGGAGGCGACGAAGCCCGCGTTGGACAGCCGAGCGTGTGCCCTGGCGATCTCGGCCTCGAGCTTGGCGCGCTTGGCCTCGCGTTCCCGCCGCGCACCGCCCTGGTCGAAATCGCCGTCCGCGATGATCTCGAGCGCGCCGCCAGGTATCGGAATCGACGCGGCCGCCGGCGAGCCGGGCGTGTCCGCGTCGGTACGCTCGCCGGTGACCAGCTCGACCCGCGTGAGCCGCGCGAGCTGCGCGCTGGTCTGCTCGTAGCCCTCCGCGCGCAGGCGCGCGCGCAGCGTGGCGCCGGCCCTGACGCGAGCACCGTCACGCCAGGCCCTGATCGCCTGAACCGCTGCGATCGTGCGCTCAAGAACCACCTCAGCATCGCGGCCGTCGCTGTGCAGATCAGCCGCCGCGGTGACGACGCGCGCCGCAAGCAGGCCCTGCGCGCCGGGAATGTGGGAGTAGATCTCCTCGGTGACGAACGGGATCACCGGGTGCGCCAGCGACACCGTTCCCGTAAGCACGTGCAGAAGCGTGGCGGCAGTCGCCTGATCGCCGGCGTAGAGGCGCGGCTTGACCATCTCGAGGTACCAGTCGCACAGCTCGCCGTAGACGAAGTCGTAGAGCGCAAACGCGGCGCGCGAGAAGTCGTAGCGGTCGATCCGCGAGCCCACCTCGATCCTCGCGCGCTCCAGGCGCGCGAGGATCCAGTCGTCCTCGACGCTGGTCGGGCGTGCGGCGGGTCGCGTGGCCGGATCGACGCGCAGCAGGATCAGGCGCGAGGCGTTCCAGAGCTTGTTGGTGAGCCGCTGTCCTTGCGCGACGGTGTCCTCGGAGAACCTGACGTCCTGGCCGGATGACATCGCCAGCAGCCCCCAGCGCACCGCGTCCGCGCCATACGCCGGGAAGTCACCGCCAGACGAAAACACGGGCGGGCGAAGCCCGCCATTAATCAGATCCAGCGGGTCGATGCCCGTTCCAAGGGACTTGGACATTCGCCGGCCGTCGGGCGCCTGGATGACGGCGTGGATGTGGACATCTTCGAACGGAACCTCGGCGACGAACTCGAGTCCCATCATGATCATCCGCGCGACCCAGAGGAAGATGATGTCGCGCGCGGTCACGAGCACGTCCGTTGGATAGAACGCTTTCAGCTCGGGGGTCTGCTCGGGCCATCCGAGCGTCGCGAACGGCCACAACGCGCTCGAGAACCAGGTGTCGAGGACGTCCGGATCGCGGACCCAGCCTTCGCCTTCGGGGTCGCTGGTGCCGACGTAGGTCTCCTCGTCGCGGTACCAGACGGGGATCTGATGACCCCACCACAGCTGGCGTGAGATGCACCACGGGCGGATGTTCTCCATCCAGTCGAGGTACACGCGGGTCCAGCGTTCGGGGTGAAACCTAACGCGCCCGCTGGTGACCACTTCGATCGCCGGCCTTGCGAGCTCGTCCATCCGCATGAACCACTGCAAGGAGACGAGCGGCTCGATCCGCTCGCCCGAGCGATGCGAGAACGGAACGGTATGCGTGTACTCCTCGGTGCGCGCAAGCAGCCCCTGCTCGCGCAACGCCGCGACGACGGCGCGCTGTGCCTCGGCGGCGCACAGCCCGGCGAAACGCTCGCCCGCCTGCTCGTTCATACGCCCGTCCTCGCCGATCACGCTGATCTCTGGGAGGCCGTGGCGACGCCCGATCTCGAAGTCGTTCGGGTCGTGGCCCGGCGTGATCTTCAGCGCGCCCGTGCCGAACTCCGGCTTGACGTACTCGTCGGCGATGATCTTCAGCTTGCGCCCGACGAGCGGCAGAATCGCGGTCTCGCCGATCATCCGCCGGTAACGCTCGTCGTCGGGGTGCACGGCGATCGCGCTGTCGGCGAGCATCGTCTCGGGACGGACGGTCGCGACCGTGATCGCGCCGCCACCCGACGCCAGCGGGTAGTCGATGTAGTAGAGCGTGTCGGTGACTTCGCCGTCCTCGACCTCGAGGTCGGAGATCGCCGAGCGCGTGCCGGGGTCCCAGTTGACCAGGTATCGGTCGCGGTAGATGTAGCCCTTCTCGTAGAGCGCGACGAACACGCGCAGCACGGCGTCGTGGTAGGAGCGGTCGAGGGTGAAGCGCTCATCCTCGTAGTCGCAGCTCGCGCCGAGCCGCTTCAATTGCCCGATGATCTGGCCGCCGTACTGCTCGCGCCAATCCCACACGCGGCGCTCGAACGCCTCGCGCCCGAGGCTCTCGCGGTCGGTGCCTTCGGAGATCAGCAGCTCCTCGACTTGCTTCTGTGTCGCGATCCCGGCGTGATCGGTGCCGAGGATCCACTTGGCGCGCTGTCCTCGCATGCGGTGATGGCGGGTCAGCGTGTCCATGATCGAGTCCTGGAAAGCGTGGCCCATGTGCAGCGAGCCGGTCACGTTCGGCGGCGGAATCGCGATCGAGTAGTTCTCGGCCGCGGTCCCCTCGGGCTCGGGGTGAAACAGCCCGGAGGCAAGCCACCTGGCGACGATCCGAGGCTCAACCTCGGACGGTTCATAGCGGGTCTTCGACTCCAGGTCTGACATGCAGCGACGAGCCCTAAGCGGCAGCTTCGCCCTGCTCCTCAGGCGCAGCAACCGTCACGAGCGTCGGCGAGACGCCCTTCTCGATCGTTTCGCGCGTGACCACGCACTTCTTCACGTCCCGACGCGACGGCAGCTCGAACTGGACCTCGAGCAGAACCTCCTCGATGATCGAGCGCAGCCCGCGGGCGCCGGTCTCGCGCTCGAGCGCCCTGTCGGCAATCGACGTAAGCGCCTCGTCGGCGAACACCAGCTCGATCCCGTCGAACTGGAAGAAGCGCTGAAACTGCTTGACGAGCGCGTTTCGCGGCTCGGTCAGGATCTTCATCAGCTCGTCGCGGGAAAGCTGATGGATCGCGGACATCACCGGCAAGCGGCCGATGAACTCGGGGATCAAGCCGTACTGAATCAGATCTTCTGGTAGGCAGTGCTCGAATATCTCGCCTGTGTCGCGCTGGTCTCTGGACTGGATCTCGGCGCCGAAGCCGACGCCCTGATGGCCGATCCGGCGTTCGATCACGCGGTCGAGGTTGGCGAACGCACCGCCGCAGACGAACAGCACGTTCGTGGTGTCGATCGAGAGGAACTCCTGGTGCGGATGCTTGCGTCCGCCTTGCGGCGGCACGGATGCGGTGGTTCCCTCGAGAATCTTCAGCAGCGCCTGCTGCACGCCCTCGCCGGATACGTCACGCGTGATCGACGGGTTATCGGCCTTACGAGCGATCTTGTCGACTTCGTCGATGTAAATGATCCCGGTCTCGGCCTTCTTGACGTCGTAGTCAGCGGCCTGGATCAGCTTCAGCAGGATGTTCTCGACATCCTCACCGACGTAGCCGGCCTCCGTCAGCGCCGTGGCGTCGGCGATCGCGAACGGCACGTTGAGGATCTTTGCGAGCGTCTGCGCAAGCAGCGTCTTACCGCAGCCCGTCGGGCCGAGCAGCAGGATGTTCGATTTCTGTAGCTCGATGTCGTGCTCATCGGACTGCATCATCTGCACGCGTTTGTAGTGGTTGTAGACGGCTACCGACAGCGAGCGCTTGGCCTGCTCCTGACCGACCACGTACTCGTTGAGGACGTCATAGATCTCCCGCGGCTTCGGAAGGTTCTCGATGTCGAAGCTCGGCGGGGTGGTCAGCTCCTCATCGATGATCTCGTTGCAGAGGTCGATGCACTCGTCGCAGATGTAGACGCCGGGTCCGGCGATCAGCTTCTTAACCTGCCTCTGCGACTTACCGCAGAAACTGCACAGGAGCTGCTCGTTGGAATCCGTCGGACGTGCCATGCAATCTCTCTCTCAGGAGGTACGGCGACCGGCCACCGAAGCTTGTGGCTGAAGGTTAGCTGCTTCCGGGTGGGGCGCCCGGAGGTAGCTAGTCAATGCTTGGAGATAACGCGGTCGATGATGCCGTACTCCCGGGCCTCCTCGGAGCTCATGAAGTAGTCCCGCTCGGTGTCCTTTCTCACTTCATCGACCGGCTTGCCGGTGTGCTGAGCGATGATCTCGTCGAGCCGGCGACGAACGTCGATGATCTCCTTGGCGTGGATCTCGATATCGGTCGCCTGACCTTGAAAGCTCGAGGAGACCTGGTGGATCAGGATCTTCGCGTTCGGCAGCGCCATGCGCTTGCCGTGCGCACCCCCCGACAGCAGCAGGGCGCCCATCGACATCGCTATACCGACGCAGATCGTCGATACGTCAGGTTTGATGAACTGCATCGTGTCGTAGATCGCGAGGCCGGCGTACACCGAGCCGCCCGGAGAGTTAACGTACAGCGAGATGTCCTTGTCGGGATCCTCGGACTCAAGGTGCAGCAACTGGGCAACGATCAGGTTCGCGATCTGGTCGTCGACGGGGGTGCCCAGGAAGATGATCCTTTCGTTGAGCAAACGACTGTAGATGTCGAATGCGCGTTCCCCCCGGGAGGTCTGCTCGACAACCATCGGTACGAGTGGGCTCATGGTCCTCGCTTCTTTTCCTTCGTCAGCCGGATTCCTGCCGAATGTAGCAACCGCCCGAGCGGTCGCAGACGTAATGCCGGCTCAACCGCCCGGGGTCCAGAGCTTGCCAAGCTGCTCCGCGGCGGGCGCGCCGGCGGCCTCATCTGGCTCCTGCGACTTGCCGGGCGTCCACAAAGCTTCGCGCGCCGCAGCGGCGGCCACGCTGATCGGCTTCGCTTCGCGGACGAGCAGCTCGAGGGCCTGCCGGCTGGCAACATCGGCACGGACCGCTTCGATCCGGCCGTTCTCCCGCAGACGCTCGAGCAGCTTCCCAGGCTCGGTGGCGCTACGCTTCGCGGCGGGCTCGAGCGCTGCCAGCAGCTCCTCGTCGCTGGGCTCGATTTGCTCTGCCTCGATGATCGCCGCAATCGCCGCCTCACGGCGCAGGCTCCGCGCCGCATCCGGCTCGGCCTCGTGCACGAGCCGCTCCTCGTCCATCCCGGAGAGGTTCAGATAGCTCTCCCTGGATACGCCGCGGCGCTCGAGCGCTCCGAGCGTGTCCTGGACCAGCTCATGAGCGCGGGCGTGCACGAGCCTGTCGGGGACCTCGAGCTGGGCCTCCGCGACGGCGGCGTCCAGCACCGCGCGCTCGAACTCGTGCTCGATCTTGTGCTCCTCGGCCTCGCGCGCGCGTGCGGCGATATCCTCGCGCAACTCGGCGAGCGTGTCGAAGCCCGCGGACTCTGCCGCGAACCCATCGTCGAGCTCGGGCAGGCGCTTAGCTTTGACCTCCGAAACGGTGACAGCGAAGCTCGCCTGCTTGCCAGCCAGATGCTCGCCGTAGTTCTGCTCGGGGAAAGTCACGTCGATCACACGCTGCTCGCCGGCGACCGCGCCCACAAGCTGCTCCTCGAACCCCGGGACCAGCCGCCCCGACCCTAGCTCCAGCAGCTGGTCGCGGCCCTCGCCGCCGTCGAACGGCTGTTCGTCGACGCGGCCGACGTAGTCGATCACGAGGTGGTCACCGGCCGCTGCGGCGCGTTCAACGGTGTCGAGCGTCGCGAACGTGTCGCGCATCCGCTCGAGCTCGGCGTCGATCACGGCGTCAGCCACCTCGGGTTCGCGCCGGCCGACCTCGAGTCCCTTGTACTGGCCGAGTCTCGCGCGTGGGCGAACGCCGATCTCGATCGACAGCGACAGCGGCTGTCCCTCTCCCGGCGCATCGCCGACGTCGAGATCCGGCTCGCCGACGGGAACGATACCCGCGCTGCTGATCGCATCCACGTACCAGGCACCCAGCGAGTTGCGCATCGCCTCGTCTAGCACGGTCCCGCGCCCGAGGCGGCGGATCACGACGGTCGGCGGGACTTTGCCCTTCCGGAAGCCCGGGATCTTCATCTCCTTGCCGAGCTCCCTGGCTGCCTCCTGCATGCGCCGCTCGACCTCGCCCGCCGGGATCACGGCCTCGACGCGGACGCGGGACTCGGGAAGTTGGGTGACGCTCGTTGTGACTGACGCGGACATCGACATCAGACGATAGCTTGGGCGAGTGCAAACCGGCTTGCCAACAAGATTCATCGGCGCGCTGGCCACCGCTCCGCCGGCCTTCCTGCTCGCTGGGCTGATCGATATCGCGCGGGTCACGCCGCTGCTGCTGGCGCTGCTATGGCGCTCCTCCCGCCGGCGGCGCCGGGCTGACGGACACACCTGAGGCGGCGCGGACGAGGTTGCGAACCTCCCGCAGGGCAACAGGCAGAGTAGTGGTGTCGTGGATACCAGAGGAGTCGATGTCGGCCAGCATGCCCAGGCACCGCTGCACAGCCGCGCCGTGCCCGGCCTCCCATGCGCCGATCGCCCGCTCGCTGTCGGCAGACGGGCCGCCTGCCTCGAGCACCTCCTGCGCGAGCACACGGACCAGACTGTTCAGATCGTCGTAGAGGGCGTCGCGTGCGCGCGCGCGCCAACGGTTGTCACGTGGCAGCGCGATGATGCGCTCGCGCAACCAATTCAGCCGAAGCCGCGAGCCGAGCCCGAAGAAGGTCTGGACCACCACCTCGGGGTCGCGCTGCGTCGTGTTGGACACTTCGACGATGTCGAACACCTGGCACATCGACGGCATGCTAGCCACGCGCCGCGCGAGATCCCTGCCGACGCCCCCTGCGAGCAGCTCGCCGAACAGCGCGTCGTAAGCAGCGCGATCCGTCGGATCGAGCATCTCGGGCAACGCCGTCCAAAGCATCTGGGCGCCGGCAGCGTAGCGGCCGACGGTGCGGGCGATGTCGATCGAGGCCACACTCGCGCGCACCAACCAGCGCGTCGCACGCTCGACTAGCCTGCGCGCCTCGATCAGCATCGACAGCAGCGTGCCAGCGTCGACCTGGACGTCCAGCGACTCAACCGCAGTCCAGAACGAGGGCACCTCGTAGACCGCACGCGCGGCGGCGTAGGCACGCGCCAGGATCGACGGCGGCGCGCCCGTTTCCTCGCACAACCGGAACGCGAAAGTCGTACCGGCGCGATCGACGATCTGGTTGGCGACGAGCGTTGCGACGATCTCGCGGCGCAGCCTGTGAGAGCGCATGCGCTCCGCGTAGCGCTCCGGGAGCGGCGCCGGGAAATAGCGCTCGAGGTCGTGCGAAAGGTGCGGATCCTCGGGCAGGTCGGAGTCGAGCAGCTCGGTGTACAAATGGATCTTGCAGTACGCCATGACGACCGCCAGCTCGGGCGCAGTCAGGCCTCGCTTCGCGATCTTGCGCTGATTGATCACGGACTCGCTCGGCAGGAGCTCGAGCCTTCGGTTCAATCCGGCGACGCGCTCGAGCTCGCAAATCAGGCGCGCGTGCACGTCGAGCATCCCGTCCGCCTGGCGCAGTGCGAGGCTGATCGCCTGCGTCTGCGTGTAGCTGCCGTAGATGACGCGCTCAGCGACCGCGTCGGTCATCTGCATCAGGAGCTCGTTGCGTTGCTTGGGAGTGATGTCGCCGTCGGCCAGCAGCGAGTCCAACAGGATCTTGATGTTGACCTCGTGGTCGGAGCAGTTGACGCCAGCGACGTTGTCGATCGCGTCGGTGTTGATCTGTCCACCCGCGAGCGCGTACTCGATCCGCCCGCGCTGCGTGAATCCGAGGTTGCCGCCTTCGCCGACGACCTTGCAGCGCAAGTGGGCGGCGTCGACCCGGATCGCGTCGTTTGCCTTGTCGCCGGCGTCGGAGTGGCTTTCGGCCGACTCCTTGACGAACGTGCCGATGCCCCCGCTCCACAGAAGATCGACGGGAGCTTGCAGGATCGCGCGGATCAGGTCCGCCGGCGCCAGCTCGTGCGCGTCGATCGCGAGCGCCTGCTTGACCTGATCGGAGATCGGGATCGACTTCGCGGTGCGCTCGTACACACCGCCGCCCGGCGAGATCAGCGACGCGTCGTAGTCGCTCCAGGAGGATCGCGGCAGCTCGAACAGCCGTTTGCGCTCCTGAAAGCTGAGCGCCGCGTCCGGGTCGGGATCGAGGAACACGTGCAGATGATTGAACGCGGCCAGCAGCCTAACGTGGGCAGACAGCAGCATCCCGTTGCCGAACACGTCGCCGGCCATGTCACCGATCCCGACGACCGTGAAGTCGGTCGTCTGAATGTCGGTGCCGAGCTCTCGGAAGTGCCGCTTGACCGACTCCCACGCCCCGCGAGCGGTGATTCCGATGATCTTATGGTCGTAGCCCTGGGAGCCGCCGGAGGCGAACGCGTCGGACAGCCAGAAGCCGTAGTCCGCGGAGACCTGGTTGGCGATGTCCGAGAAGGTCGCGGTGCCCTTGTCAGCCGCCACTACGAGGTACGGGTCATCCCCGTCGTAGCGCACCAACCGCGCCGGCGCGACCACCTGATCGCCGACGATGTTGTCGGTCAGATCAAGCAGCCCGGCCAGGAATATGCGGTAGCAGGCGATGCCCTCTGCTAACAGCGCATCGCGGCCGCCCGTCGAAGGTGGGCGCTTGACGACGAATCCGCCCTTGGATCCGACCGGGACGATCAGCGCGTTCTTGACCATCTGGGCCTTCATCAGGCCGAGGACCTCGGTGCGGAAGTCCTCGCGACGGTCCGACCAGCGAAGGCCGCCGCGGGCCACCTTGCCGCCACGGAGGTGCACGCCCTCGACCCGGGGCGAGTACACGAAGATCTCGAACCGAGGACGCGGTAGCGGCAGCACCGGGATCAGCCCCGGGTCGAGCTTGACCGACAGGTACGATTTGCTCGCGCCGGATTCGTCGGTCGTGAAGTAGTTGGTGCGTAGGATCGCCTGGACGACCGACATGAAGTTGCGCAGGATGCGGTCCTCGTCGAGGCTCGCGACGGCGTCGATCATCTCGCGCAGCTCGGCGCCGAGCTCGGTCGCGAGCTGCTCGTCTCGCGCGTCGGGGTCCAGCCGTGCATTGAACAGCCTCACGAGCAGCGCGGCGATCTCCGGATGGTCGATCACGGTGCGCTCCATGTAGCGATCCGAGAACGGAATGCCGGCCTGCCGCAGGTACTTGGCGAGCGCGCGGAGGATCGTGATCTGGCGACCCGTCAGCCCCGCGAGAAGCACCAGACGGTTCAGCGAGTCATCCTCCAGCTCGCCGCGCCATACGCCCAGGAACGCGTCCTGGAAGCGCTCGCGCAGGCTGACCGCGTCGCCGGCCTCGCAGCGCATGCCGAAGTCGTAGAGCCAGGCCGTCTCGCCATCAGCCGGCTCGATCTCGTAGGGGCGTTCGTCGATCACGCGGGCGCCCAGATGCTCGAACGTTGGCAGGACGTCCGACAGCGAGATGCCGACGCGGCTGAACAGCTTGCAGCGGATCGAGCCCTCCGGCGCTTCCAGCGGCCGGTACAGCGTGAGGATCGGATCGCTGCGCTGTGCCAGCTCCTGGATCCTGGCGATGTCAGCCACCGCGGAGCGTGCGGGCCAGTCCTCGCGATACGCGGCCGGGAACGCGTCTTCGTAGCGCCACAGCTGCTGGCGCCCGATCTCCTCACCGTGCTCCTCGATCAGCGCGTCACGCAGGTCGTCCTTCCAGGAGCGCGTCGCGATCACGATCTCGCGCTCGATCTCCGTCTCGTCGTAGGGCTCGAGGATCCCGTTCGGGCAATGCACGATGTAGTAAACGCGCGCCAGCAGCGATTCGGTCAGCTGCACCGTCCAGTCGATCTGCGTGCCCCCGAACGCCCGCTGCAGGATCTCCGCGACGCGCAGGCGGTTGACCGTGTTGAAGCGGTCCCGCGGCAGGCACACGAGGCACGACACGAACCTACCGAGCGCATCGGAATGGGCGAACATCCGCACGCGCTGGCGCTCGCCGAGCCCGGCCAGGCCGGCAGCGATCCGGTACAGCTCGTCCGGTTCGATCTGGAACAGCGAGTCGCGTGGGTACGCGTCGCAGATCAACATCAGGGCTTTCGCGTCATGGCTGCCGGGCGGAAAACCGGCGCGATCGAGCACATGCTTGACCTTGCCGCGGATCAGCGGAATCTGGTCCGGGCTGTCCCGGTATGCGGTGTTCGTGTAGAGCCCGAGGAAGCGGCGCTCGCCGATCACGGCACGATCGGGACCGAACAGCTTGACGCCGACGTAGTCCAGGTAGACGCGACGGTGCACGGTGGAGACGGAGTTGGCCTTGGTCAGCACCAGCGGTGAGGGCGCGAGTGCCAGCGCCAGAGCCTTGTCGGTGAGCTCGGTGATCGGCGTCAGCGGGGCGCCCCGCAGGATCCCGAGCCCCGTCTCGGCGACCGCCTCGATGCGCGCCGGGGGCTCGCTGGTGACGAGCCTGTACTCGCGGTAGCCCAGGAACACGAAATGGTCGTCGACCAGCCATCGCAGAAAGCTCCGCGCCTCGTCGAGCTCGTACTCAGGGATCGGCCCGTGCCGGGTACGCAGCTCCTCGGTCAGCGACTCCGTGACGCTGCGCATCGGTTGCCAGTCGTCGACTGCCGCCCGGACCTCGCCGAGCACGCGCTCGATGTGCTCGCGCAGCTCCAGCAGCAGATTGTCGTTGGGCTCCCGGTCGAGCTCGACGTGGATGATCGAATCGTGGCTCGCGCCGGCATCGGGAGCACCGAACTCGAGCACCGACACCAGCGTTCCGTCTGCGTCTCGCAGGACTGCGATCACCGGATGGATCGTCAGCTGCGTCCCGTAGCCGCGCCGTGCCAGCTCGATCCCCACCGAGTCGACCAGGAACGGCATGTCATCGCTGACGATCTCCACCACGGTATACGGGGACTGCCAGCCGTGTTGCTCGAAGTCGGGGTTGTAGACCCGGATTTTCGCCTCACCGGGCAGTCGCTGCTGGGCGAGATTCCAGTGGGCGACTGCCGCGCCGTATAGGTCGAGCGGGCCTCGGTCGATCAGATCCTCCGTCGGCACCCAGTCGTAGTACTGCCGTACGAATGCCGCGCACGCGTCTGCGTGCTCGAGCGGCTGGCGCTCGTGAACGCGCGCGAGCACCGTGTCGATCAGTTCCGCTTCGAGCTCCCTCGCTTTCACCGCGAAGACCAGCCTACGCCTCCAAGCCCAAGCGCTGCGTCCATCTCATCTCGACCGAGGCCGGGTGGCCCGCGAGCGTCGCGCCGTGCCCCAGCAACGTCGCGACCCTGAGCTGCACCCAGATGTCGTTCTACATTTGCAGGCACACTTTCGCCTTCGCTCCGCGTCTATGGAACCGACGACCCTGAAGGTCGTACCGCGGATCAGGCGACCCGAAGGTCGTAGAAGCGGATCTCGTACGAGCGGATCAACCAGCCCAAGGGGGCATCCAAATGAAACGGTTTTTGACGCTGACGGCGGCGCTGTCGCTGTCGCTGGGCGCAGTGGCTGCCCAGGCCGACTCTCCAGGCGCGCCCTACGCGCCGCCTTCGGCCCCGACCATGCAGCCGATCGAGAAGGTGTATGTTGCAGGCACGATCGTCTCGGCCAACGCGACACCCGGCACCTTCATCGCGGACGCCTATGTGCTGCGGCGCTCACGGCACCGCGGCCGTGGCCATCGCCCGGTCCCCGGCGCGAGCGGCTGGAGCGGTGGCGGCCGTTCACACCAAGGGTATGGCGTCAGCGCCGGTTCGGGACAGCGCGGATCTTCGGGCGCCGAGGGAACCGTCAGCAACGATCTGTGGACGAGCGCGACCGCCACGCCGACCGAGATGCAGGTGACGATCACAACCTCCGCCTCGACCGAGTTCAAGGTCGACGGCAACGACGAGGCCGGCGCCGGAGACCTGGCCGCCGGCCAGAGCTTCGTCGCCGCATTCAACGGATCGCGAACCGATTCGATCACGACGCTGACCGCCAACCCAGCGCTGCGCGTGATCGCCTGGACGCCGCCGACGCCCTACTCGCCGCCGACGCCCTACTCGCCACCCGCTAGGCACGCCAAGGCTGGCAAGCAGGGCGCCAACGGCAAGCAGCACGGCAACGCCCGCGAGGGCACAACCAAGCACGGCGCGCACGGCAACAGAAATCGCGCGTGGCGCGGGCGCGCCTGAGGTCTGGGGCCGGCGAGTGGAGACAGATCGATGAGTACCCTAGCGCCCGTCGCAAAGCCCTCGCTCACCGCGCCCCGGCGCCTGCTCAAACTGAGGTCCGACGCGGCTCTGGCAGAGCGTTTCGCCGCCGGTGACGAGGCAGCGTTCACAGTTCTGTTCGAGCGCCACCGCGCTGGCGTCGTCGCCGTCTGCGTGGGCGTGCTCGGAGCCGGCCACGACGCCGAGGATGCGGTCCAGGAGGCTTTTGCGACCCTCGCGCTGTCGCTCCGCTCCTCCCCGCCG
Source organism: Solirubrobacteraceae bacterium (assembly GCA_052147535.1). Lineage (GTDB taxonomy): Bacteria > Actinomycetota > Thermoleophilia > Solirubrobacterales > Solirubrobacteraceae > Palsa-465. The sequence continues at coordinate 16,784 of JBKQKK010000370.1, forward strand.
CGCGAGCTTCGTCCCTGGCTGGCGCGCGTGGCACGCAACGCCGCGATCGACATCGCGCGCAGCCGCAAACACACGGTCACCACGGATGAGCTGACGGATGTAGCCGCCGCCCCGCAGGGCGGCGGCACGGAGCTCGACACGGTGATCGCCGGTATCCGCGAGCTGCCCGAGAACCAGCGCATGGCGTTGCTGATGCGAGAGCTCGGCGGACACAGCTACCTCGAGATCGCAGCGCTGCTGGAGGTCGACGAGGAGGCCGTGCGCGGCCTGATCGCACGGGCGCGGGTAGGGTTGCGTACCTATCGCGAGGCGTGCGACCTCCCTTGCGCCACCGCTCGCGCGGCGATCGAAGCCGAGCCGGACGGTCGCCGCAACGACCGGACAGTGCGCCGCCATCTGCGCAGCTGCGCCTCTTGCCGGTCATATCGCCGCGCGCTACGCAGCGACGCGCGGGCGTTGCGGAGCATCGTTCCTGCGCAGGCGGGTGGCGTGGCCGGAGGAGGTGCGCTGGCCGGAGGCTTCGCTGCCAAGGGCGCAGTCCTCGGCGTCGGCATCACGCAGGCGACAGCCGTCTGTGCCGCGTCCGTGTGCGCCGTCGGCGGAATGGTCTTCCTGTATCCGCACCACGGCGGGCTCCCGCTCCCGTCGCCGGCCGCGCGGGTCCCCACCGCAGCACGTCATCACGCCGCGCGCAACATGCACGCGAAACGGCTAGGCGACCAGGCGGGCGTCAGCGGCGGCGACACGCGCTCGGTCGCTTCCGGCACGCGCCGCCTGGTCGGCTCCGGGACGATCGCGAGCTCACGGGCCGCCGGCGCCGGGGCCCGCAGCGCTTCGAAGCCAGGAGGCGCCGCCACCGTGCAGCTACATCGCCGGGTGGCGCCGGGTAAGACAGCGCCGGTCCGATCGCCGGTGGGCAGAGTGGGCAGCGCCGCACCGATTCCCAGCTCCGGCCCAGACGGAGCCGGCGGCAATGGCACCGGAAGTCATGGCTATAGCGGTAGCGGTAGCGGTAGCGGTAGCGGTAGCGGAGGCGGGAGCCGCGATGGCGGGGGTGCTTCGGGAGGCGGCGCGAGCGGATCTGTCAACGGCTCGAGCGGCGGCGGGAGCAGCGACAGCGGGTCCGGCCCCAGCGGGGGCACCCACACGGGCGGCAACGGCGGCGCCGGGGAGGGCACCCACGGCTACATCTCCGGCACCTATAACTCGGGATCGAGCAGCTCGCACGGCGGCTCATCTGGATCGAGCGGCGACCACGCTGGCGGGTCTGATAGCTCTGGCGGGTCTCGTACCTCTAGCGGCTCTGATAGCTCTGGCGGATCTCGTAGCTCAAGCGGGTCTCCTAGCTCAAGCGGGTCTCCTAGCTCAAGCGGGTCTCCTAGCTCGAACGGGTCTCCTAGCTCAAGCGGGTCTCCTAGCTCGAACGGGTCTGGTAACTCGAGCGGGTCTAATGGCTCCAGCGGGTCTGGTCGCGCTGCCCGTTCTGACGGGTCTGACGGGTCCAGCGGTTCTAGCAGCCAGCGCGCGGGCTACGGCGGCTCGGCGGACGACAGCTCGGGCGGCGGCGCCCACAGCGGCGCCTCAGGAGTCAGCGGCGACCACTCCGGCGGAGAGTTCGGCAGCTCGAGTGGCGCCAGCGGTGGCTACGGCAACGACGGCTCGTCCGGCTGAGGCTGCAGCTCTCACGGCGCAAAGCCTGCGCGACAGCCGTGCCTTGACACGTATACGAACATATGTTCGTGACGAGCGACGGGAATCCCTACACCCGATTCAGACGGGCGCTCGAAACCGGGAATGAGGCCCTCGTCACTGCGGCGGCACTCGAACTGCCGCGCGTGGCACTCGACGACGCGCTGCGGATCTGCCTGGTGTTGCGCGGCGGGGATCCGGCCCGCTACGAGCGGGCGGCGGTTCGCTGGCTAGGACGCTTCGCGCTGGAGGCGCACAACGTCACGATCGATGATCTCCGTGTCGCCGCGGAGGCTCTCGCTGCGCTTCCCGAGCAGGCTGTCGACGCGATGGAGAGCCTGCAGCAGCTGTGCCTCGCGCGCGGCGTCGCGTGATTATCGAACAGGCCCCCGAGCGCCCGTTTCCGTGACGAGCCCTGCTCGTGCCAGACGACCAACCGCCGCCGACCGCGCCCGGCCTCCGCGGTCAACAACAGATCGCCGCTAGCGCTCAAAGCATGCAGGACAGCATCGGCGAGGTCGCCGCCGTGGCCGAGCAGTCCATACTGCGAGGGCCACGAAACTTCGGCTTATAGGGTGATGACGTGGTCGGGCGGATTGCCGGCGAGGGCAGCGTAAAGATCGGGGAAGCACCCCACCCGCACGCCAGCGACCGTGTTCTTGGGCACCGCGGCACCGATCTCACCATCGGCTAGGTGGCGCTCAAGCGCACACTGGTCGCAAAGCATCAGCAGCGTGCCGCGTTGCGCCGCCACCCGCCCCAGCCGCTCGCCGACCGGATCTCCCTCCCGCAGCAGATACGTGTTGTCGTCAAAGAAGAACATCCCCACGACATCGACGCCGTGGCTTCCCTGCTCGAGCTGGGGCAGAATCATCTTGCCCAGCTTGTAGCTGGCGGTGTGGCCGGAGGTAGAAAAGACGTAGGCAACTTTCATCGAGATGCTGCAGAGTACTAGGCGTCGCGCCGCGAGCGGGGTCCGCCGCGGTTCGTCTCTCAGGTCTTCGTTTTCGATTCGGGCTGTGCGATCTCGTCGCGTTCGAGATCGCTCGCGATAGGTTCGATTGCGGGTTGCATGCGGGCTGCCGAGCCCTCGATGTTGACGTGCGGTAGTCGGGCGTCAAGCCAGCGCGGCAGACGCCAAGTCGTCGGTCCGAGCAATTCGAGCACGGCCGGGAGCAGCACGCAGCGCACGACGAGCGCGTCGAGGAATACCGCGACGGCCAGCCCGAATCCGAACTCCTTGAGCGTCCGCTCATTACCGAGCGTAAATGACAGGAACACGCAGACCATGATCGCGGCGGCCGCGCTAATCACACGTCCAGTCATCGAGATCCCATCGGCGACCGCAGCCGAAGCGTCCCCATGACGTACCCACTGCTCGCGCACGCGCGAGATCAGGAACACCTCGTAATCCATCGAGAGCCCGAACACGACCGCGAACATGATCACCGGCACCCAGGCCTCGATCGGTCCTTTCTGCACCCCCAGCACGCTCGCGAACCACCCCTGCTGGAACACGGCGACGGTCACGCCCAACGCCGCGCCGATCGTCAGCAGGTTCATGATCGCGGCCTGCAGCGGGATCACCAGCGAACGGAAGACCACGAACAGCAGCAGCGCCGAGAGCAGGATCACGATCCCGAAGAACAACGGCAGCTTGCTCCCCAGCACGTGCGAGAAGTCGATCGAGCCGGCCGTGAACCCGCCGACCAGGACCTTCATCCCGGTCCGCCGCGCCAGCGCCGGCAGGACCACGCCGCGCAAGCGGTTCACGAGGTTGGTGGTCGCGGTCGCCTGCGGGGCCGAGTCGGGATACACCTGGATCACGGCGACGGTGCCCGACGGCGCGATGCGCGGCTGTGTGACCGCGACGACGCCGGGGGTGGCGCTGACGGCGGCCCGCACCGCCGGCAGGGCCGCCGCGTGACCCCGGCCCGATAGCTCGGCGACGAGCAGCAGCGGACCGTTGAAGCCCGCGCCGAAGCCGTTGGCCAGGAGGTCGAACGCGTGGCGTGAGCTGGTGCTGGCGGGGTCGTTCCCAGCGTCGCTCGAGTCCAGCCGCATCGCCACCACCGGCGACATCAGCAGGATCATTACCGCTAGCGACACGATCGCCAGGGACCACGGCCGGGCCTGCACCGTCTGGCTCCACCGACGCCACGCGGACGGTTGTGGCGTGGTGAGCGCTGCTCCTGCGCCGCGGGCGCCATCGGTGACCGCCGAGCCGGCGCCGTTGGCCGCGGCAGTTGGCACGCGCCGGCGACCCAGGGGTTGCCAGCGCGGGGCGCGCGGGCGCACGAGCCGGGGCCCGAAGCGCGACAGCAGCGCCGGCAGCAGCGTCAGCGACGCGACGAGCGTCAGCAGCACGGCGAGCACGGCTGCGATCGCCAGCCCGTACATGAACGCGACCCCGGTGGCGAACATGCCCAGCAGTGCGATCACCACGGTCGCGCCGGCGAGCAGGATCGCCCGCCCGGATGTGTCCATCGCCTCCACCACCGAGCGCTCCACGTCGCCGAACTCCAAGAAGTTCTCGCGAAAGCGGGTGACGATGAACAGCGAATAGTCGATCCCGACACCCAGGCCGATCATCAGCGCAAGGTCAGGAGAGATGTTCGACATGTCTGTGATGTGGGTCGCCAGCCCGATCAACGCGACTCCGGTGATCAGGCCCAGACCGGCTGTGATCAGCGGCATCCCCGCCGCGGCGAGCGACCCGAAAGTGAGCACTAGGATGATCAGCGCCGCGATCACGCCGACCTCGGTCGCCGGACCGACGCTGAAGCCCTCGGCGTTCTCGACGACCTGGCCGCCCGCAGCGAGCCGCAAGCCCGGCACGTGCACTGCGGCGACCTGCGCCAGCAGCGGCTTACCGGTTGCGTTCGCGAGCGCGTTCGCGGGCTGGTCGTAGTTGACCGTCGCGAACGCCGTCATCCGGTTGGCCGACACCTGCACCGCGCCGCGGGGGCTGTACGGGCTGAGGACCCCGGCGACGTGCGGCAGTGCTTGCACACGCGCCAGCAGCGGCGTGATCGCCGCACGCACCGCCGGCGAGTCGATCGTGCCCCGCGAGACCCGAAACACGACCGTATCCACGTCACCGCTCTGCGCTTTGAAGTCCTGCTTGAGCAGGTCAACCACGCGCTGCGACTCGGTCCCCGGCAAACTGAAAACGGTGATGTAGTTCGGCCCGATCGAGTGCGCCAGCACGGTCGCGAAAACCGCAACAGCCAGCCACGCCACGACAACACGACGGCGATGTGCGACGCACCAGCGAGCGACGCCGCGCATCGCTACCGAATCCCCGCGCACATGCCGTACGACCGTGCTGTCATCACGCGCCTCGATCCTCGTTCCAGGCAGCCTCGATCCTCGCTCCAGGCAGGCTGCCTCGTAAATTATACGGAGCGAGGAGATGTTGGCGTAGACCCCGCTGACAGCGCCGTAAGCCGTTCGAGCTACCCCGTTGGGGGGCTTGACCCCAGGGACGCTGGGCCGGCGGGCTGCTCCTGCCCTTAGAGGCTGTTCGCGACCGTGCTGAGCACGGACGTGACGTTGCCGCCGAGGAACGTCAACGCGGCGATCGCGACCACGGCGATCAGCGCGAGGATCAGCGCGTACTCGGTGAGTCCCTGACCATCCTCGTCAGTAAGGACCCTTGCGAACATGAGATGGAGCCTCGTGCAAAGCGCAATCATGTACGTGCTCACCTCCTCACTCTCTGGTCTTGGTCGAGCGCCAAGGCGGCCAAGGCGGCCAAGGCGGCCAAGGCGCGGGGTCCTGATCTGATTCGACGCTGAGTTCTTGCCCCTTTAGTCCGGATGGAGGCGTATCAACAAATTGGCGGTTCGAGCGGCCGTGCTCGGTTCGCTCAGAGCGTGGCGGACCGAGCCTCCGCGTCGCGCAGGCGGGTGGATCAGCTTCGCTCAGAGGCCCGCGGAATCTGACCCGTTGTGGTGCCTTTGTGCCTGGCGTGAAACGATGTGAGCGGTAGCAGTCCTCGCAACCTGGATGGGGGGCCATGGAACTCAGACATCAGACCTTGACCGCCGAGATGGTGGACGCGGGCACCGGTGAGACGATCCGCACCCAGATCGACGTCCGAGTCGATCCGCTGACGCGTCACAGCTCTCGGATCCTGCCCCACCGTGGCTTGATGGCGGCCAATGACTTCGATCTCGAAGCATTCGCGCAGAAGAGCCAGTCGCGCTGCCCGTTCTGTCCCGAGCGCATCAATCTCCTGACGCCGAAGCTGTCGCCGGCGATCCATCGCGACGGTCGGATCGTTGTTGGCGAGGCGGTCCTGTTTCCAAACCTGCACGCCTACTCCTCACACAGCTGCGTATCGGTCTACTCGCCGCAGCGCCACTACCTGCCGCTCGAGGACATGGCCGAGCACCTGATCGCCGACAACCTATCCACCCAGGTCGCGCACGCCAGGGCGGTGATCACGGCCGATCCGGTATCGCGTTGGGCGTCGATCAACGCCAACCACATGCTTCCGTCGGGCAGTTCCTTGTTTCACCCCCATCTGCAGGGGATCGTCGATTCCGAACCCACGACAGTCCAGCGCATGCTCTCCGAGGTTCCCGCACGACGGTTCGACGATTACCTCGAGACGGAGCGCCGCATCGGCGAGCGGTATCTCGGCGACACCGGCCGCGTGGAGTGGCTAGTCAGCTTCGCTCCGATCGCCCCGGCTGAGCTGAGGGCCTTCGTCGCAGACGTCTGCTCACCGGAAGAGCTCGACGCGGATCTGGTCGCCGAGCTCGCGCACGGGCTGGCGCTCGCTCTGCAGACGTACGCCGAGATCGGCTTTGAGAGCTTCAACCTCGCGATCTACGGCGCGCCACCGGAGACCGAGGGCTATCGCTTGAACCTGCGGCTCGCGAGCCGCTCGAACCTCAAGCCCTTCTACCGGTCGGACTCGACGTTCTTGGAGCGGCTGCACTGGGAGGGCGCTGTCGATCTGGCCCCGGAGGCGCTCGCCGAACGGATCGGCGACCGCTTCCGGCAATAGCAAAGCGGGGACACGTAAGATATTCTATCCGTTGCCAGATGAGGTCCTGGCGGGTGGTGTATGGCCGCCCAAACCGCCCTTCGAGGGCTAATGGCTTCTTTTCGCTGTTTGCTTGTGTTCTCTGCGAGAGGAGCCGCTGGTCGCGTGCCGGTCCTGCCTGACTGGGTTGTCCAGGTTTGCCAGGTTCTGACGGTGTTGATGCTCGCGCCGCTGATCAGCGGTGTGATCGCACGTGGCGAGGCCATCGTGCAGCAGCGCACCGGCCCGCGGCTGCTGCAGCCCTACTACGACATCGCGAAGCTGTTGCGCAAGGAGACGGTGCTGCCGGGGCCCGCGGGCTTGCTGTTCCGCGCGGCGCCGTACATCAGCTTCGCGGGGTATGCGACGGTGCCGCTATTGATCCCGGTGCTGACGAACTACGGACTGCCGTTGGGGTACATGGGCGACATCCTCGGGGGTGGGCTGATCCTCGGCGGCGCCGGGTTCGCGATCTCGATCGCGGCGATCGACAGCGGCTCGCCGTACGCGCAGCTTGGGTCCAGCCGCCTGCGGACGTTTGGGGCGCTGAACGAGCCGACGGTGATCTTCGTCGTGTTCGTGGTGGCGTTGACGACGCACACCGACCTGCCCTATGTGCTCGGCGCGACGCTGCGCGCCTCGACCGTGGAGGTCGTGCGCCCGAGCCATCTGCTGATCATCGCCGCGTTCTTCATGCTGGTGCTCAACGAGACCGGGCGGATCCCGGTCGGCAGCCACGGCGGGACGCTCGAGTTCGGGCAGATCGACGAGGGGCGCGTCGCTGAGCACTCCGGCCCGGGGCTCGCGTTTCTGCGCTGGGGCGGGTCGGTCAAGCAGTTGGTGCTGTACACGATCTTCGCGAACGTGCTGCTCGCGCCGTGGGGGCTGGCGAGCAGCGGACGCCTCGACGACGTGGCGCTCGCGATCGCCCTCCTGGCGGTGAAGGCACTCGCGATCGGCGTCGTCGTGATCGTGATCGAGTGCAGCTTCGCGAAGCTGCGGCTCTACAAGCTCCCGGAGTTCACGGTCGCGAGCTTCATGCTCGCGGTGCTGGCGGTGGTCATCTTCCTGTTCCAGCCCGGGTTCGGCGACCTGCGCCTGACAGTTTTCGGCGCGGCCGCGACGGTCACCGCCGTGGTCGTGCTGCTGCTCGAGCTCGGGATGCTGCGCTCGCAGGACGTGTGGGAGCAGCTGGGTCTGTACGCACTGGGGTCGGCGGTCGTCGCGGCGCTCGCGATCGCGACGGCGGCCAGCGGGCACGGCGACAGCTCGCTGTACGTGCTGGCGGCGGTGACGATCGCGCTGAAGGCGCTGCTGTTCCCGATCGGGATCCGGTTCGTCCTGCGGCGGCTGGAGGCAGATCCGCGGGTGCCCTCGACGATCGGGATCCCGAGCGCACTGTTGATCGCGGTCGCGCTGACGGCGTTCGCGTTCGTCGTGATCCGCCCGATCCACATCGACACGGTCCCGGCACTGCCGCTGTCCGCACTGCCGGTGGCGGTCGGCGGCGTGCTGGTCGCGTTCCTGCTGATGGTGCTGCGACCGTATGCGCCCTCGCAGCTGCTCGGCTTCCTGATCTTGGAGAACGCGGTTACCGTCGCGAGCCTGGTGATCGCGCCCGGGCTGCCGATCATCCTGGCGCTGCTGTTGCTGTTCGATCTGCTGATCGGCGTGCTGGTGTTCGTCGTGCTCGTGCAGTACCTGGCGACCGAGCGGACCGCTGTGCGGACCGACATGCTGGACAGGTTGACGGGATGAGCTGGGCGCTGATCGCTCTCGGTGTCGTGCCGCTGGTCGCGGTGGCGGCCAGCTTCACCTGTGGCTGGCGGCTCGCGCGCGCCGCGACCGCGGTCGCGGGGCTGGTGTCGCTCGGCCTCGCGATCGCGCTCGCGCTCGCGGTGGAGCACGGGCGCACGCTGTCGAGCGCGCATGGCTGGGTGCGCCTGGATTCGCTCGGTGCGGTGTTCCTGCTCGCGACCGGTCTGCTGTACGCGGTCGCCGGCGTGTTCTCCGTCGGGTACCTGCACGCCGATGAGCAGGCCGGGGATTTCGGACGTTTCGCCCGGCGCTACTTCGTGTTGCTGAACCTGTTCGGCTGGAGCATGTTGCTGGTGCCGCTCGCCTCGGATTTCGGGACGCTGTGGGTGACGGTCGAGCTGACCACGGTCATCTCGGCGCTGCTGGTCGCGACCGACCGCACCGACGCGGCGCTCGAGGCGTCCTGGAAGTACGTCCTGATCGCCTCCAGCGGGCTCGGGATCGCGCTGCTGTCGATCATCGTGCTGTACGCCACCGGCACCCATGCGCTCGGCGACGCGTACCTGCCGCGGTTCGTCCGCCTGATCGCCCACGCGCACGGTTTCTCGATCGATGCCGTGCGGCTCGCGTTCGTGCTCGCGGTCGTCGGCTTCGGGACCAAGGTCGGGTTCGTGCCGATGCACACATGGCTTCCTGACGCGCACAGCGAGGCGCCCGCGCCGGTGTCCGCGCTTTTGTCCGGGTCGCTGCTGGCCGGGGCGTTCTACGCGATCCTGCGCTTCTTTCAGGTCGCGGTGGCGGCCGGCGAGCGGTCGTTCGCCGAGCACGTCCTGATCGTGTTCGGTGTCGTCTCGCTCGTTGTCGCGAGCTTGTTCGTGCTGCGGCAGTCCAACTACAAGCGGCTGCTCGCGTACTCCTCGATCGAGCACATGGGCGTGATCGCGCTCGGGATCGGGTTCGGCGCCCCGCTGGCTGTCGCCGGCGCGCTGCTGCACGTGATCACCCATGCCTCCGCCAAGGGCCTGGCGTTCTTCGGCGCTGGCTCGCTTTTGCGCGGCTATGACACAAAGGAGATCGCGGAGGTCACAGGTGCGGGAACCGCGATGCCGTGGACCGGGCCGATGTTCCTCGCGGCGGCGCTGGCGCTGTGCGGCCTGCCGCTCTCGGGCGTGTTCCGCAGCGAGTTCCAGATCGTCTGCGGAGGCTTCGCCGAGCCTCAGTACGTCGGCGTGACGCTGCTGATCGTGTTCGTCAACCTCGCGTTCTTCGGGATCCTCTGGCACGCTGGGCGGATGGTGCTTACGCCCGTCGCGGGCGGCGACGTCGCGCGCGGCGAGGTCAGCGCGTGGCTTGTTGCCGGGATGCTTGGCTGCCTGTTCGTGGTGATCGCGCTCGGCGTTCACTTACCCGGAGATCTCACGGCCCTAATCACCAACGCGGGTCACCGACTCGCCGCACCTGCCCGATGAGAACCCGACGCCGACAGCCTGCGCAGACGCCCAGTGGGCTGCCCGACTACCTCCCCGCGCACCTCCAAGCCCAGCGCGAGCCGTCGCCCGCGGACGAGCTGCGCCTGGTCCTCGCGCCGCTCGCGTTCGAGCGTGGCGTGCGCTTGCTGCGCGGCGCGGGCGCGCGCTTCATCACGCTGCTGCTCGCCGAGCGTCCGGAGCCGTCGCTGATCGCGGTGTTCGCGCTGCGTGGCGACCTGGTCGTCCTGCGCGCGCCGACGGGCGGCGCGCAGCCGGTCAAGTACGGGTCGATCGGGGCGCAGTGGCCCGCGGCGCGGTGGGCCGAGCAGGAGCTCGTCGAGCGTGAGGCGGTCGCACCCGTCGGCTTTACGTCCGACCGGCGGCTGACCGCGCCCGACGCGGACCTGATCGATCGCAAGCTCGCCGGCCTCGACGTGTTCGCGCTCCCGTACGGCCCGGTCCGCTCAGGGGTCTTCGAGGCGATCCAGTTCATGATCGAGACCGGCGGTGAGAACATGCCGGCCCTGCAGACACGCCCGTTCTTCAAGCATCGCGGGATGGAGTCCCGATTCGACGGTCTGCGACCACAGGACGCGGTCTGTGTGGCGGAGCGCGTGGCGGGGATCGCGAGCGTCGCGTACGCGTGCGCGTTCTCGCACGCGGTCGAACGCGCGCTCGAGGTGGCGCCGACGGCGAGTGCGGAGCGCTGGCGCGCGGTGCATGCGGAGCTCGAGCGGATCGCGTGCCACCTCGACGTGATCGCCAAGCAGGCCGAAACGACCGCGCTGTCGGTCGGGCAGGCGCGCTTTCAGGTCCTCAAGGAGCAGATCATGCGGTTGCGCGCGCGGCTCACCGGCAGCCGCTTCGGACGCGGTGTGATCATCCCCGGCGGCGTGCGCCGAACAGGCGCCGTCGAGCTCGACGAGATCCTCGCCGAGCTCGACCAGCTCGAGCGCGACTTCGATCGCGATCGCCGCCTGTTCCTGAGCACCGCGTCGATGGTCGATCGCCTGATCGGATCTGGCGTACTGCCCCGCGCGCGGGTCGACGAGTATGGCGCTGTCGGCCCCCTTGCGCGCGGCTCGGGACTGTCGGTCGACGCACGCCATGAACGCCCGTACGGCGAGTACCGCCGACTCGGCCTGCGGGTCGTGACCGACCGCGGCGGCGACGCGATGGCGCGCGTGAACGTCCGCTTCGGCGAGATCGACGAATCGCTGCGGATCCTGCGCCAGGCGATCGACCACCTCAGGCGTCGCGACGGAGACCTCGCTACGGAGCTGCCGTCCGGCGGCAGCGGCAACGCGTTCGGCTGGGCGGAGGCGCCGCAAGGAGAGCTCGTCGTCTGGGTCGAGATCCAGGACGGGCTGCTGCGCCGCGTCCAGATCGCCTCACCATCGTTGCGCAACTGGGCGCTGTTCGACCACGCCTTTCCGAACGACGTGCTGACCGACTTCGCGTTTATCGAGCACAGCTTTGGCCTGACGCCGGCGGGGGCCGATCGCTGATGCTCGCCTGGATCCCACGCGGGCTACGCAAGGGCCACATCACGACCCGCTATCCGCGGCGCTCCGAGCACCCGCCCGCCGGCTTTCAGAGCCAGATCCTCGTCCGCGCACCCGAGCGCGCTCCCAGCGAGCTCATCGAGCTCTGCCCGACCGCTGCGATCGCCGTCGACGCCGCACGCAGGCTGTCCGTCGATCGGGGCCGCTGCATCCTGTGCGGCGCCTGCGTCCGTGCCGAGCCCGAACGGTTCGCGTTCACCGCGCGCTACGAGACAGCAACTCTCACACGTAACGAGCTGATCACTCACGGGCAGGTTGACGTTGAGCCTGTGATCGCGCCGCGCGCCGCGCCGCGCGGCTCACTTGGCGCACAGGCGCGGGCGCTGCGGCGCTCGATCCACGTGCGGCACATCGATACTGGCTCTGATGGCGCGGAGGAGTGGGAGATCCAAGCGCTCTGGAACCCCTACTACGACGTCCAGCGCCTGGGCTTCTTCCTGACCTCCTCGCCGCGCCACGCCGACATCCTGATCGTCACCGGCGGCGTGACCGAGCCGATGCGCGAGCCGCTGCTGCGCACCTGGGAGGTCATGCCATCCCCCAAGGCGCTGCTCGCGGCCGGAACGGACGCCTGCTCGGGCGGGCTGTCCGCCGCCACCGGCTTGACGGCCGGTGGCGTCGACGCGCTGCTCCCGGTCGACGTCTACGTCCCCGGATCACCGCCGTCGCCGATCGCGCTGCTCGACGGCCTGCTAGCAGCCGTCGGACTGCGGCGCGCCAAGCACGCCGCATGACCGCCACCTACTCGATCGCGATGGCCGCGCTCGCGCTCGCGCCGCTGCTCGCGATCCGATTCGGGCGCCTGAGCGCGCTCGCGAGCGCGGCCGGCTGCGTGCTGCTCGTGCTCGTCGGACTGGACGCGGCGCTCGGCGGCGCGCGGCCGAGCCTCGATCTCGGCAGCTGGCTCGGCTTCGGGCACAGCGCCCTACGCGCCGACGGCCTCGCAGGCATCTTCCTCGCGCTGACCGGCGTTGCCGGCGCTGCCACCTCGATCGCCTACGCCGAGCTGCCACCCGGCCGTTGGCTGACAGCGCTCGGGGGCGTGCAGATCCTCGCGGTCGCGGTCGCGATCGGGGCCGATAACGCGTTCCTTTTGTTCCTCGCCTGGGAGTCGCTGACCGTCTGCATCTACCTGATCGCCAGCGCCGACCGAGCCAACCCCGCAGAACTGATCAACGGCTACCTCACCGCCGGGATCACCAAGATCGGCGGCGCAGCACTGCTCGCTGCGTTCGGGCTGCTGTACGCCCACACCCACAGCTTCTCGCTCGCCGTGTGGACACACGCGTCGCTGCCGACAAGCACGCGCGGGGTCGCGTTCGTGCTGCTGCTGGTCGCGTTCGGGACCAAGATCGGCGTGGTGCCCGTCCAGGGCGCTCTTCCGGCCGGGTACGGCGCCGCGCCGCGGCTCGGTGCCGCGTCGCTGTCGGTGGCGCTGTCCGCCGGCTTCTACGGACTGTGGCGCTTCGAGGTCGCGATTCTGGGGCCGCTCCCGACCTGGTGCGGCGACACGCTGCTGATCATCGGCACGCTCACCGCAGTCGCGGGGATCGCGTATGCGATCACCCGCAACGACCTGCGCCGCTTCCTCGGCTACTCGACGATCGAGCAGGCCGGGATCGTGCTGCTCGGCGTCGGCGTCGCGCTCCTCGGCCAGTCCGCCCACAACCCCACCCTGGAAGCCGTCGGCCTGCTCGCCGCGACGCTCCAGGTGATCGCCGCCAACCTCGCCAAGACGCTCGCGCTGATTGCCGTCGATCGTGTCGAGCAGGCCAGCGGCGAGCGCACGATGGACCCGCTCGGCGGTCTCGCGCGCGGCGCCCCGTCAGCCGCCGCCGCGATCGGGCTGGCGTCGCTGACACTCGCCGCGATCCCGCCGCTCGGTGGGTTCGTCAGCGAATGGTTCACCTTCGAAGCGCTGCTGCAGGGCTTCCGGATGCCGACGCTGCTATCCCAGCTGCTGTGCGCGCTCGCCGCCGCTGCGCTCGCCTTGACCGCCGGTATCGGCCTGCTCGCGTTCGCGAAGTACTACAGCTTCATCTTCCTCGGAGCGCCCCGCAAGCCCGACCTGCGCATTTCCCCGCGCGCGCCCGGCGACAGGCACCTCAGCCTGTGGCTGCTCGCGGTCGTAGTCCTGCTCCTGGGGACCGTCGCCCCGTGGGAGATCCACGCGATCGGCTCCGGCCTGCACGCCACGCTCGGGTTCGACCCGTCCGCCACCACGATCTCGCACCCGCTCGTGCTCGGCCCAGTGTTCGCGAACTTCTCCGTCCTCGCCCCGACCTGGCTTAGCATCGTGCTGCCCGCCTACGCACTACTCGCGTTCGCGATCGCATGCGCCGTGGGCAGACGCCGGGTGCGGCGCGCTCCCGTCTGGATCACCGGCAGCGGCGCCGATCTCGCAGCCGTCCAGTACCGCCCCGGGGCGTACTCCAACCCGATGCGCGTCGTGCTCCGCGGCCCCCTCGGGACACGCACCCGCCTCACCACCAGCGCCGAGGACGAGCGACAGGCAGGCTCGGCCGTGCTCGAGACGGGGATGGTGCTCGCCGTTGACCGCTTCCTCTACAAGCCACTGACCAACCTCGCCCTCGCGGGGAACGCCCGCGTCCGACGCCTGCAATCCGGACGCCTATCCACCTACCTTCTGTATTTGATGATCGCCCTCATTCTCGCCCTCGCCCTGATCCCGGTCCTGCGCTGATGTTCCAACGAATCATGCTCACCTGGGACGGATCCGACGTCGCCCGCGAAGCGTTCGACGTCGCGATCGACGTCGCCCGGCGCTACGAAGGCGAACTCGTCGCGGTATCCCTCGCGCGCTCGCCCGCGCACGCCGAAACCCACGCCGACCGCCGCGAATCCACCGACGCCGCCCGCCGCTACCTCCAAGACACCTTCAAGGAGGTCGAAGACCGCGCGCACCGCGCCGGCGTCGACGTCGAGCACCAGATCATCGAAGGCGACCCTCCCGGGCAGGCGCTGCTGCACCACGCGCGCGAGCACGGCTTCGACCTGATCGTCTGCGGCCACCACCACACACGTCGTGCCGGACGGCTCCTGCTCCACGACGTCGCCGACGAACTCGTCCGCGAAGCCTCCACGCCGGTCCTCGTGGTTGGGGAGAACTCGCGACGCTAACGGGCTTGCTGTGAGACGAGTACGGCCTCGGGCTGTGGCTGTCCCGTGAACGTGGGCTCGGCACTGAGGCGAGGCGCGGGTCGCCGGTTGGCGCAGTGTCGGGCTAGTCCCCGCGCGGCGAGCACGACGGTGATCGTGTATGCCCATCCGAGCAGGATGTCCGTGAGGTAGTGCTCGCCGGTGTACACGAGTGCGAACGCCATCGCGAGCGGATAGGACGCAACTATCGGCCTCAGCCACTTGCGCCGAGTTGGCCACAGGGTGATTGCGATCAACAGGGAGAAAGCTGCGTGTAGCGACGGAACGGCAGCGACGTTATTCGCGTATTGGTAGCCGGATTCGATCAGACTGCCGGCTGAGTGGATGTCAAGGCTGTGCCAGACCGCCGGGATGATGCGCGTGATCGGTGCCATCAGATGGGCTTCGCTTGCCATCCACGGAGGCGCGGCCGGGTACAGCGCGTAGGTTGCCAAGGCCGCGAACGAGAGCGTCACGACCAGTACAGCGAACCGCCGGAAGCGCTGGCGGTCGACCTTCCACAGGATGGCAGCGAGGATCGGCGTGAGGAAGAAGTGGGACATGTACACGCCCCAGGCGATCAGGTCATACCACACCACGTGGCCGTGCCAGAGCCAGCGCTGAAGCGTCACTGTCGGTGGTGTTCCCCCGAAGAGGGCCTTATCGAACTGGAGCTGCGGCAGGTAGTGCACGCCGAACAGCCGGCCGGCGGTTCCGCGCAATGAGTCGTAGGCGATTAGGATCGCGATGAACGGCAGCCATTCTAGGATTACGCCGCGCGCGTAGCCGCGCAGGTCGGACAGCGAGAAGCACAGCAATCCGAGCAGGACCCACAACGCGACAACGTCCCGCTCGTAGGGGATCCCAAGGACTATTACCAGCACCGCCGAAGTGGCAATGAACGCGCCCGGGACGATGACCGAAGGACGCAACACACGATACCCTGACAAAGTCAATCTACTTTACGTGATTTTGCCTGTGGGTACCCCTGCGGTAACCGAAAACGAAACCGAAGAGCCGCGCCCGACGGCATCAAGCGCAACCGCCGCGAGTGTCACGGCCTGCTCGTGCAGGCGATTGCGGCTCGTGCTTCTCGCGCTGCTGGCCATCGGCTTTCTGGTCCTGGGCACACTCGAGGCATGGCGTGACTCACCCACCTACGACGAGCCCGTGTACGTCTCCTCAGGGCTTGCCACCCTCCTGAGCGGCGATCTCTCGCTCAACGACGAGCACCCACCACTGGCGAAGGTCCTTGCCGTGCTCCCGGTCCTGCTTGTGCATCCCGTGATGCCGTCCGGCCGCGCCTTGACCGCGAACGACGAGCATGCCTACAGCGCCGAGTTCGTGCGCGCTCAAATTGCCGCGGGGAAGCTCCGAGCCGTTGACTTCGCTGCAAGGATCGTGCCGCTGCTCGAGTCCGTCGCTTTGGCGCTGTTGCTGTACGCGCTCGCGAATGACCTGTTCGGCGGGTATGCGGGCCTGCTGAGCGCCGCGCTGTGGCTCGCCTCGCCGCTTGTGCTCGGGCTCGGCCATCTCGACGGCGTAGATCTGCCATTCTCGTTGGCTGTCGCGGGGTTCAGCTGGGCGCTATTGCGCTGGGTGCGCTGCCGGCGGGCGAGGCGGCTGGTTGTGCTTGGGATTGCCGCCGCGATCGCAGCGCTGACAAACGCGAGCGGCCTTCTGATCGTGGCCTTGGGGGCGCTGCTCGTGCCCGCTCTGGAGCTCAGCGCTCCAGACCGGCAGCCGCTTGGCAAACGCGCGCGCCGCTCGATGCTCGCCGGCATCGCGTTTGCGATGAGCGCCCTGGGCGTGATCTGGATGGTCTACGTGGCGCTCAATCCATCCGTACTGTGGGCGGGGCTCGGCCTGCTGCCGCACCCTTATCTCGAAGGTCTGCGCTATCTGGCGCACCATGACAGCGCCTCGGCACCCACCTACCTCGACGGCGTTGCCTGGACTGGCGGTCGCTGGTGGTACTGGCCACTGAGCCTCGCGATCAAGCTGCCGCCAGCGACGCTCGGCGTGCTCGTGCTCGGCCCGCTCGCGTGGCTAGGTCTCGATCGCGCGAAGCGTCGAGAGGCCGCCCTGGTCACCGTGCTACCCGCGATCCTCCTGTTCAGCTTCGACCTGACGCTCTCCCGTGACATCGGCGTCCGCTACCTCCTTCCGGTCCTCTCGCTCTGGCTGGTCGCAGCCAGTGCCGCGGCAAACACGTCGCGAACGATCCTCATCCGCGTTGCGCTCGCCGCGTCCGTAGTGCTTGGCGTCTGGTCCGCGGCGAGCTCTTACCCGGATTCGCTGGCGTGGACCAGCCCCCTCTTCGGCCCGTCATACCGAGTTGCGACGAACTCGAGCGTCGACTGGGGACAGGATTTCTTTCGCCTCCAAAGCTGGGATCGCGTCCACTCCGCACGCGTGGCCTACTTCGGGCCGCGCGGCCTCACCGCTGCAGGCACCGGCCACACCCGACCGCTGGTCGGAGTCCCGCCAGCCCAAATCACAGGCTGGGTCGCCGCATCAGCCACCGACCTAACAACTCTCCACAGCCTTTCCTGGCTGCGAGCCTACTGCCCCGTTGAACGCCTCGGCGGCACGATCCTGATCTATCGCTTCACGCACCCACCATCGGCGGAGCCCGGCCCAAGTGAACCGGCTCCACCCTGCCGAGGAACCGCCAGTTACCGACCCTGACGAAGCCGGCGCCGGTCGACATTGTTCCTTGCTGTACTTGCCACCTACATCGATTTGGTCGCCATGCCCAGGCGGCGCACAGTCAACTGACGCCCTACGGCGATTTGACCCGGTACCGTCCAACCAGCAGTAATCCAATCGAGATGCACTATTTCTTTTCCCATGCACCGCGCCGCGGAGAAAGCGGAGTTCGACGTGTCCGTACTAACTGAAGTCCTCGCTGCCAACGAGGCCTATGCTTCCAGCTTCGGCGAGAAGGCCAGCTTGGCTCTTCCACCCGCTCGGCACTTCGCGATTCTCACGTGCATGGATGCCCGCTTGGATCCGGCCAAGTATGCGGGGCTCAGCGAGGGTGATGCTCACGTGATCCGTAATGCCGGCGGGCGGGCGAGCGACGATGCGATCCGCTCGCTCGTGATTTCGTACAAGCTGCTCGGAACCGCCGAGTGGTTCGTCGTGCATCACACGCACTGCGGGATGGAGTTCTTCACCGACGAGGTCATGCGTGGCCTGCTCGCCAACAGCCTCGAGACCGCCGCGCTCGGCCCGGATGGGTTCTACGACGTCGGCGATGGCCCCGGCGCAACCGAAGGCGAATACATCGACTGGCTCACGATCGCCGACCAGGAACAGAGCGTAGTCGCCGATGTGAAGCGCATTCGCTCGCACCCGCTCGTCCCGCCCAGCATCCCGGTCTACGGCTACATCTACGACGTCGCGACCGGTAAGCTGATCGAGGTACCCGAGGCAACCGCAGCTGGCCGACCGGTTCAGCGCACAAGCTGAGAGAACTTCGCAAGCCGCATGGGCAGCCGTCGCGGAAACTGATGGACAAATTGATGGATGCTCCGCGGGCGAAGACAGCGTTGACGATCTCTGCCTAGTTTTCGGCCGGCGCGTAGCCGGCGTAGGAGGTCGCCCAGCGCGTCACGATCGCGGGCGTGGAGATCGTCGAGGTTCGGATCAGCCATCTCGCGTACGCCCCGGAGATCGCGCAGGCGATGTTGCGCCGCCAGCAGGCGAACGCCGTCGTCGC
>JBKQKK010000371.1:0-9411 GCA_052147535.1 Solirubrobacteraceae bacterium
GGCTGGGTGGAACTCTGCGGCTGTGCTTCAACCCACTCTCAACGAAGGAAACGCCATGCAACCCACCGACCAGACAGCGGTGTCCGACAACGTCCGGATGGCGGATCGCAAGGTCGCTCTTCACAGCAAGCTCGCAATCGCGGCGCACGCCGTACACCTGAACGAAGGGAGCAGGTCATGACAACTACCGATTACCTCATCGACTCAGTCCTAGTCCTCCTGGTCCTGCTCCAGATCAAGGAGCGGACGCTTACCACCAAGACCCTGATTCGCCCGCTGTTGATCGTTGGGATTGCCGTCGCCAACTACCTGCGCGGTGTCCCGACCGCCGGCGACGATCTTGTCCTGGTCGCGATCTTGGCGATCGTCGGCGGCGCGATCGGCCTCGCCAGCGCTCAGACCGTGATCATGCGAGGCGGCCCGGACGGCAAGGTGCTCGCGCGCGCCGGCTGGGCTGGACCGTTTAACGGCGAGCCACCATCTGCCCGGTGACAGCGGACGTGGCTTGGTCATCAGCGTCCTGTTCGTGGTGTGCGTGGTGGCATGGCTCACGCGGATCCGCTCGCCGACCGCCGCCTACCGCGCGATCCGGGCCGTCCCCGACCGTGGCCTCACGCCGGCGATATGGGTGCTCGCGGCAGCCGGAGGGGTTCTCTGCGGCGCGTCGCCGGACACAAGCGGCCACGACATCGTGGGGTCTGATACCCGCGTGAGAACGAAAGCGAGTCTCGACGCGCCCGTGGCCGCGCACCTCCTGTTCGCCAGTAGCAGGAGGCTGCAGCTCGCGCTCCGGCCCCTCCCGTAAGCCCCGCTTGACGAGGGGGGCGAGCCTTGGTTCTACGCGGCCGCTCGCGGCACGTCGCTCGGCTCCTCGAGGGCCTCGCGCGACACGTCGCTCCGGTTACGTGGGTCAGCGTTCTCGTCGTTGGCGAGATGGCCGTAGAGCGTGGTGCGTCCGATGCGCAGCGGGCGACCGCGGCCTTGGGCTCGCCGGCGGCGATCATCGCGCGTGCCTGACGCAATTGCTCGCCTGTGAGCGCAGGCTTGCGGCCGGGGTGGCGGCCGCGGGCGATCGCGGCCTGCATCCCGGCGAGCGTTCGTTCGTGGATCAGGTCGCGGTCGAACTCCGTCAGGGCTGCGAACAGGTTGAAGACGAGCTTGCCGGAAGCGGTGGAGGTGTCGATCGGGTCGTGCAGTGAGCGGAACGCGATTTCGCGCTCTCCGAGCGTGGCGACGGTGTCGAGTAGGTGGCGGTGCGAGCGGCCGAGCCGGTCGAGTTTCCAGACGACGAGCGTGTCGCCGGCCCGTAGGTAGTCCAGGCATTTCTCGAGCTCGGGCCGGGTGCGTAGCACCCGGACGCCGTGTCGGCGAAGTCGGACGGCGTTCGTGGGGCACTCCGTGAAAGCGGACATGGTTTCGGCACGGTGAGAGCCAACGAGGCACCCCGCAATACCTGGCGTGATGGGCGCTCTCGCGCTGCCCGGCGGGCCGAGCCCGAGGGCGTAGCCCCAGCTCAGCCCGGCTCGGGCCGCCGCGCGTTAGTGTACGCTTACCGTAAGTGATAGCTTACGGAGCAACCGAGGCGCTGGCGGCGCTGGCCGATCCGACCCGGCGGGAGATCTTCGAGCGGCTTGCCGAGCGGCCGCGCGCCGTCGGCGAGCTCGCGGGCGAGCTGCCCGTCAGCCGGCCGGCCGTCTCGCAGCACCTGCGGGTGCTCAAGGACGCCGGGCTCGTGTTCGACCAGGCCGAGGGGACGCGGCGCGTCTACCGCGTCGACCTCGCCGGGCTGGATGCGTTGCGCACGTATCTCGAGTCGTTCTGGGGCCGGGCGCTGAGCTCGTTCCAGGCAGCCGTCGAAAACCCAACCAAGGAGGAGTGATGACCACGCAGGGAATCGATTCAGCCGTGACGACATCGATCGTCGTCCAAGCGCCGGTCGAGCGCGCTTTCGAGGTGTTCACCGCCGGGATGGCGAGCTGGTGGCCGCCGGAGCACCACCTGATCGAGGCCGAGCTCGCCGAGATGGTCGTCGAGCCACGCGTCGGCGGTCACATCTACGACCGCGGTGTCGACGGCAGCGAGTGCCGCTGGGCGCAGGTGCTCGCCTACGAGCCGCCGCATCGCTTCGTCTTCAGCTGGAACATCTCGACGAGCTGGAAGATCGAGACCGATCTCAGCAAGACGAGCGAGGTCGAGGTCCGCTTCATCGCCGAGGCGCCGGATCGCACGCGCGTCGAGCTCGAGCATCGCGAGCTGCAGCGACACGGCGACGGGTGGGAGGGGATGCGCGACTCGGTCGGCTCGCCGAACGGCTGGCCGAGCGGCCTCGAGGCATTCGCCGCCAGGCTCGCCGCCTGACGGCCAGGTCGGGTGGCGCGGGCGCTCGCGCCCGGCTCCACTCGCGGCGTGGGTGCGGCGGCTACCGCCGCGCCCGCGTCTCAGCTACGGCGCACGCGTCCTTGTTCCGCTGCGCGAGCGGCGCCCGCTCGAGACTCTCTCCGGCACCGTTTGACGGCAGCCGTGACCGCCCGATCGTCGCCGTGCTTGTCAGTGGAAGCCGTTTTCGTCTGTTGCGACGCCGCCACGACCGCATTAGTAGCAGGAATGCGGGTCGGATCCTGCGACTAACGTCACTTAGAGGACGCTACCTTGCGGCTGGCGACACGGACCCGAGCATCGGGCCCTTAACTTCACCTGCTGGGTGAGCGGCGCTCACGACGCTGAGCGGAAGACCTCAGCGAGCGAGGTGCAGAGCCCGATCAAGTTTATTTCGCTGCGTCGGACTCGATCTCTGGCGGTCGATCCTGTCTGGTTCCTACAAAGTCGCCCTTGGCAGTCGCGGCGATCCGCACGATCGAGGCGTCGCCGAGTCGCCCGGCGCGTACTTCAAGCGTGACGGGGCTTCCCCGCGGACGGACTAGTTCGGGCCGAGGATTGCGCTGCCGGCGGTTCCTCCTGTCGGGTGGGTTGCGTCTGCGACGGTCATGTGAGGGCCGCCGAGGTCGATCCCGCCGGCCGCGCTGAGCGTGCCGCCAAAGTGCTTGTGGTCGGGTGAGACGACCAGCACGTCGCCGCCGCCTCCGCCGCCGCCGATCCCGTACATGTTGCGACAGCCCCCAAAGTCGGCATCGCTGTAGTTGAGGAGCGTGGCGATGCAGGTGCTGCCGCCGTTGGCCTTGAACGACCCGTTGCCGGTCAGCGTGCCGGCATGCACCTGGATCGTGCCGCCGGCGCCCGCTCCACCGCAGCCGTTGTAGTAGTAGGGGAAGGTGACGATCGGGCCGTTGCCGCTCTGCCCGTCGGCGGCGATCACTCCGGAGTTGTCGAGGCTCCCGGCGGTGATGTTGAGCACGCCGCCGCCGATCTCGGTGGGCTCGGTGTACAAGACGGTGGGTGGGTTACAGCCGTCGTCGCCACCACCGCCGCCGGGGAGCTTGGGGTCGAACGGGTTGTCATAGGTGCTGCCAGAGACCGGATAGGTGCCGTCCGCCTGCCCGCCGATCCCGGCGTGCGATCCTCCGCTGTTGCCGCCTGACGGCGCGGCGCCGGGAGCGGTGGCGGCGAGGTACGGAGCGTTCTCGTTCCAGTTACCGCCGAGATAGCCGTCACCGGTCACGTCGATTCGAGCTGTCGGGTCGACGACCAGATCTCCGGTGTCAATCGTCAATTGGCTGGCGCCTGCGGGCAGGGTAAGGATGGCGTAATCGCTGATCGTGATCTTGGCGAACGTCCGAGAGGTCGCCTGCACACGCGCGCCACCGGTGATCACCAGGTCGCGATTCGGCGAGGACCAACCGGACGGGAGTGGTGTGCCGTCAGCGGCGGGAAAGTCGGTCTGGAGCCCGTCATTGATGATCAGCGTCCCGTTGCTGGTGCCGCTCGCCGACGGCGGCGGCACCCCATCACCGGCGAGAACGTCGAACTTGACGGTCCCCTGCACGCTGCCTCTGCGACCTGCGGTCGCGTCCATCTCGTAGGTGGTTGGGTTGAGGTCCTTACCGCCGACGATGGCGGTGAACAGCCAGCTGTTGGCGCCCTTCTTGTCGGCATGGGCGAACGTCCCCACCTTTGTCAACAGGGTGCACGCCTTCCCGCTTGAGGACGCGGTAGGGGCGGCGCATTTGCCGTGCTTGACCACGCCTGGGGTCTTGTAGACGGTCAACTCAGCGGTGCCCTTCTTGCTCGCGTGGTAGGTGAGCTGCGTGCCATCTCCGGTGCCGCTGCCGGCGACCAGCATCTTCAGCGACAGCTTGAGCGAGCCGAGCTTGCCGGAGCCAGCGGCGGAGGCTGCGAGCGCTCGGGGGATTGCAGCGCGAGCGAGCCGAGCGGTCTTCGGGGTCCGGGCGCCCGCGACCGGCCGGACGGGCACCAGTGCACGTTGCACCAGGTCCGCGTGCGCGACCTCCCGGCCAGCTCGATCGTCGGGGCGGACATCGTCAGATTCGCCCCCTCGATCGCCGTGCCCCACGCGAGGATCGCCTTGGTGCTCGTCAGCGTCGGCGCCGTCGGGGCGGTCAGGCTGGCGCCGATCGGGGCGCCCAGGATCGCGCCGCCGGGGATGATCAGGATCGGATAGGTCGAGCTGAACGACCCGGCGAGATACACCGGCACGCAGACCACGACGAGATCCGGCGGCGGGTCATTGGCCAAGGGTGGGCAGTCCGACGATTCGGCCGCGGAATTGACCGCGCTCGAGTCGTCGTCGGAGTCGCCGTCGGTGTCCGTGTCACTGCCGTTGTCCGACGAATCGCTGGCCATCGGGTTGAACGGTTGCTTGTTGTTCGGACCGAGCAGGGTGTTGTTCAGGTTGACGCCGTTGAACGTGTGGCAAAGGTGTTCGCCGGGTTGTCCTGGGGGTGGGGGGCGCCCTTCGGGTTCGTGGGAACGGTCCCCGAGGGGTCTTCGACGTTCGAGCAGTAGCTGTCGAGGCCCTGCATGATCGTGCTGGGCAGATCCTGCTCGGAGATCTGCGAGATCGCGTTGGAGATGGAGTCAAGGCCGCTTGAGAGCGTGAAATTGCTGACCTCCGCGACCGACCCCGACACGAGTCCGTCCACCATAGCCCCGGGGTCTGCGGTGGGGTCGTCCAACACGTCCTGCACATCGCTGAGCATGTCGCTGATGTCCTGGTCGGCGACGGTCCCGGTGAGCGAGTTCAGCGTGCACGCGGCTGCTCCGTTCTCCGGGATCGGCGCCCAGCCCGACCAGCCGGCACGCTCGACTGTGCGCTTCGGTATCGAGCAAACAGGGGTCCCAGACGGGGCACTGATTCCCCGGGCTGCCACTCGGCGAGCTGGCGCCAAGCCCTCCTGTCCGCCCGTTGCAGGTCAGGCGTCAACTCGGTTGGTGTGCGCGTGCAGCGAGCGACGCAGGACGGGTGGGGCGACTGCTTGGCCAGCGCGTGCGGCAGTCGGGCGACCTAGGGGGGAGGTGCTCTCATTGCGCGCACGCGGCCGGGAGCGGACGTGACCGCTCCACCCGCCGCAGCAGGAGATGGGCATTTCGAGCCACGGTTCCTCGCGAGGCTGTTGCGTCTGCCCGGCCGCTGAACGGAGGCCTGAGTGAACTCAGTGGTCCTTTCCGAATCAGCGTTCTTCGCGGAGTTGTCAACTACTGGCGAGGTACGGCTCTTGTCAATGGCGCCGGTAGCGGGCTGGTTGAGATCACGTTGGCTCGGTCGAAGTTGGTGCGTCTGGGTCCGTTTCCGGTTCAGATGCGTCGGGTCATCGTCAGTGCCGAGGACCCTTGCGGGCTCGTCGCGGCACTGCACCCGAGCGCCCCACGCTCGCCAGGTTCGGGTGACCCAAGTCTGTAGTCGCGGGCCCGGAAAATTCGGCAGACACTTCCAAACATGAGCGCTGGTGCCGAATGCTGGCGCTGATTCTCATGAGCCCAGATTGGGAAAGCAGTGGAAGGCAGTCGTCCGTGAGATCGCGGTTTCCGATACCAGCGCACCGATGTTTCGCCCGCAGCCTTTGAGGACCCGAACTTCGCTGACGTCGCGCTACCGGCCTGAGCCGGCCGCCAAGATCCGGCGGAGTAGGTACACATCAACGACCAGGGGGACGACGAACACCAGGCCCCACCAACGGCCCGTGGCGCAGAGCACAACGACGACGACCGTGATCCAAACGGCCAGCAGCACCCGGATCACCAGCGATGACCTCCGGTGTCGCAGATCCCAGCTCACCGTTGCCGCACGGTACTCCCAACCTGCCCTCTCGGGCATCGTCCCCTGAGACGCTCAACCGGGAGGTGTTGCGCCGATCTGTTCGTGAACCCGGTCTATCGGTGAAACGTGACGACAGCCATGGCATCTACGCCAGGGCGGTGCCCGAGATGGGTGACGATGTATGTGCTCCTCGCCGGGCCACCGGGGTCGGGCAAGAGCACGCTTGCTCCGCCGCTCGCGGCGGAGTTCGGTCTTTCGTTCCTGGCCAAGGATGACATCAAAGCGCTGATGGAAATTTTCGGGCGCCCGGAGACTGTTGAGGCAAGTCGCAAGCTGGGGCGGGCTGCGGTGGTCGCGCTGCTGACGGCTGGGATCGACCGACGTGGTGGGCCTGCCGATGCGCGGAACGACCCTTGACTTTGTGGTGCAAAACATAGTAGCGTTTGTACCGCAAAGTCAAGGGACCGCATTCGGGAAGGAGAGCGGTGATGAACGGCACGCGCGACAGGGACGAGACCGGGATGGCCGACGAGGAGCGCGGACTTGACCTTCGTGAGGCGGCGAACCTCCTTGAGCAGACCAGGCGTCAGGCCAAGCGCGGGTTTGACTACAGGACGCCTGCGCTGTCACTGCTCGGGGCGGTGGTGGTGCTGGTCGCGTTCGGCGCGTTGTGGCTGTCGGTTCGCGGACAGCATCCGTATAAGGGGCCGACGGCGCCGGCTCTGCTGTTCATGTACGGCGTGCTGGTCGCATGGATCGTCGTTGTCGTCTCGGTCAATCGACGCGCGAACGCCGGGGTCAGCGGCCGCTCGATCCGCCAACAGCGCGCCTACGCAGTCGTGCTCGTCGCGGCGCTCGTTGGCGTATCCGTCTTTCAGGGGGTTCTCAAGGCAGACGGAGTCAGCCTCGCGATCGTCTATGGGATCTATCCACCGACGGCGCAGCTGATCGTCATGGGCGCGATTGGGGCGAGCGTCGCGGCGGGACGCGAGGAGTGGCCGGGGTTCGGTGTCGCGATCGCGATCATGGCCGTCGCCACTGCGAGCGCGTTCGCGGGGCCCGTCGGGGTGTGGTTGTGGGATGGCATCGGATGCGCCGTTGCGGTGCTGGGGTACAGCGCTGCACAAGCCTGGGTTGCGCGCCGGTGACGCTCGACGCGCTTGATCCGCTGATCCATGTCCCGGCGCGATTGCGGATCGTCGCGACGCTGGCCGCGCTCCCGGACGGTGACGCGGTGTCCTTCACGCGTCTGCAGGAGATGATCGGGCTGACCGCCGGGAACCTGATCACGCACCTTCGCAAGCTCGAGGACGCCGGCTACCTGATCACCGAGAAGACCGGCAGCGGCCCCGCGTCACGAACCTCGGTGGCACTGACGATCCACGGACGCGCAGCCCTCGACGCCTACACCAAGGAACTGCGAGGCCTCCTCAATGGGCTATAGCCCACAACCGCAAAGACCATCACGCGACATTCTGCGACGACAAGTCGGAACCGATTGGCACCGAGGACCACGATCGCAGAACGACGATGCGTCTGGCGCTGGGACCGCCCGGCAGCGCACTGTCGCTGGAAGCAAGCACCGCCGCGCTCTCAAGCTGACGCCTGCAACCATCGCAAACCGGAAGTCCGCGAAGGCCCGTCTGAGGAACGAAAGCAAGCGTCAGGGAACAACTCTCGCGGACCTGGTTCCGCGCATAGGAGGGCTCGCACTCAGAGCCGCGAGATACGCGTCGCGGTATGAAAGCAGGGGCCTGGCGCTGGCAGCGTCATTTCGAGCTTCCTCACGAACACAAGCCCGCCGCGGTCGGCGTCGTGCTCCTGCTCCGCGTGATTGGGGCAGTCGCGGCAGAGTGCCCTTTCTCGATCGGAGCGGTAGCGCGGTTGGCGTGTGGTCGCGTTAAGAGGACGCCCATTAGTACAGCCACCATTGACAACCAGATAGCAATGTGATATCTATTTTGGTAGGTGATCGGATGGTCGACACCACAGCCCACAGGAGGCATCCCGATGAACGCAGCCAACGACAACACCGCTCGAAAAGGCCTGCGCGAGTGGTGGGCAACCCCGCCGCGATCCGGCATCCAACGCCTGATCTTTCCATGGGAGTACCGCCACGTCCGCACCTTTGGGCTCGTGCGTATTGCCGGTGGCCTCGTCGCGGCCACCGCGGGCCTCGTGTGCCTCTCGTACGCCGTCTACGGATGGGCAGCCTTCTTCCTGGTTGTTGGGACGCTGAGTCTCGCGGCTGGCTACTGGGAGCTCACTATCGCTCGCTCCCAACCTCCCCGAGCCTGAGCCCGCCGGTTGGCAATTGGCGCGGCATTCCTGCCGGGCCGGTCGTCGCCCGCAGCAGCTCAGGCTGACGCCCGCTGAGCATGAGCCGGTGATCGCGGTTTCGCGCCCCGATCGCTGGCTCCTCGACCGCGGCAAGCCGGATGCTCGCGTCCGCGCTGCCGGGTGGCGCCGACCGCGTAACTACTTTCAGTCACTCAACGAGGAGGATTCATGAGTCAGGACGTCCAGCAATATCGTCAGCCCGAGGCGACTCCGGTCGGGCACTCGGGGACTCGTGTCGAGATCCACGAGCGCCCCGCCTGGTCGATCAGCGGCTGGTTCGGCGTGCTCGTCGTCGCCGCCTGTATCGCCGCCACGATTCTGCTCGTCCAGAACAAGGCCGGGGCGCTCGTGGCCGTGCCGATCGTGGTCGGAGCGCTGATCGCGTCCTCGCTGATCATGGTGCAACCTGGCCACACCAAAGTCGTGCGGTTCTTCGGGAGTTACGCCGGCACTGTACGTCGTACCGGCCTATGGTGGATCGTGCCGCTTGCGGACCGCCGAAACCTGAGCATCCGGGTCCGCAACTTCGAGACCAACCATCTGAAGGTCAACGACGCCGACGGCAACCCGGTCGAGATCGCCGCGATCGTCGTCTGGCAGGTCGCCGACACCTCACGGGCGTCATACGCCGTCGATGACTACGTCAACTTCGTTGAGGTCCAGGCCGAGTCGGCGCTGCGGCACGTCGCGACCACCCATCCCTACGACGACCCGACAGGTGAGGGCACCTCGTTGCGCGGCAACGTCGACATCGTCGCCGCCGAACTCGCCCAGGAGGTCGCCCAGCGCGTCACGATCGCGGGCGTGGAGATCGTCGAGGTTCGGATCAGCCATCTCGCGTACGCCCCGGAGATCGCGCAGGCGATGTTGCGCCGCCAGCAGGCGAACGCCGTCGTCGC
>JBKQKK010000372.1:0-3449 GCA_052147535.1 Solirubrobacteraceae bacterium
ACCGCCTCGGCCGTTGACGTTGTCGTTGCCGTTGGTTGGAGCGTGACGACGTGTCCGAGCGCTTCGAGTTGGGCGATGAGTCGTTTGGTGATGCGTTCGGGGTCGCGTTTGCGGAAGTAGTCGCCGCCGAGGTCGGTGTAGACCTCGCCGGTGCTGAGCATGTGCCAGCAGATACAGATGATCGAGTGCTTGACGGCGCCGAGTGCTTTCTTATGGCCGCGGCGTGGGCGCAGGCGGGCGTACTGGGCGCCTAGATATGAGTTCTTGGTATTGATCGCGGACATCGCGGCTTCTTCGAGTGCCCAGTCCAGCCATTTGGAGCCTTTGCGGGTCTTCCCGGAGCGTCGTTTGCCGGCGGACTTGTCGTTGCCGGGGCATTGCCCGGCCCATGACGCGAGCTGTTTGGCGGTCGGAAAGATCGACATGTCGGTCCCGATCTCGGCGATGATCACCTCGGCGGTGCGCCGTTGAACGCCATGGATCGTGCAGAGCAGCTCAACGGCCGTCTCGAAAGGGGCGATCTGCTCCCCGATCGCGTCCGTCAGGCTGGCGATCTGGCCGTCGAGGAAGTCCAGGTGCGCGAGGATCGCCCCGATCCAGACCTGGTGGAGATGACCGAAGCGGCCCTCAAGCGCCTCCCGAAGCGCCGGCAGCTTGGCACGCAACCGGCCCTTGGCCAGATCGGCGAGCACCTCGGGGTCGGTCGTGCCGTTCACGAGCGCGTCGAGCATGGCGCGACCCGACTTCCCCAGGATGTCGCTCGCGACGCAGTCGAGCTTGATCCCGGTGTCCTCAAGCGCCTTGTGCAGCCGGTTCGCTTCCCGCGCGCGTTCCTGGATCTGGGTCTTGCGATACCGCGTCAGGTTCCGCAGCGCCCGGATCGGCTTGGGCGGCACGAAGCTCGCGCGCAGCAGGCCGGCCTCCGCGAGCTGGCACAGCCACTCGGCGTCCTTGACGTCAGTCTTACGACCAGGAACTTGTTTAACGTGACGAGCGTTGACCAACAGGCAGTCGAACTCGTCCTCCAGGATCGCCCAGATCGGCTTCCAGTACACGCCGGTCGCTTCCATCACGACCTGCTGCACAGCGAACGCCGCCAGCCAGTCCCGCAGCGTCAAGAGCCCCGCGACCGTCGTCGAAAACTGCGCCACGTGCTGCTCACGACCCTTCCCGCCGGCTGCGGGCACCCGCACGCACGCGGTCACCTGCTCCTTATGCACATCCAGCGCCGCCGGACGCTCGACTACCGTCTCCATACGACCTCCCACAACGCGATCGACAAGATCGTCGCCCAGGGGCCTCTGAGAACTAACGAGTCTGACAAGCGTGCTCTTGGCAACAGTCCGGAACACCGGGGAGACCCACACGCCAAACTAAGCTCGGGCTCACAAGCACCAAGAAGTGATCGGCGTCGAGGGCGACCCCTCAAGGATGCCATTTTCATCCGCCCGCGACCGGCCGCCAGACCAGCCCAACTAAGCGGTAGTGGAGGTGAACGACGCCGTTGCGGATCTAGCAGCGGGTATCCGCCTGGTGGGCCGCCACGACCATCGCCACCAGCTGCGACCGGGGAACCGAGACTCCCGCGCTGTTCGGACGTGGGCGGGCCGGCTTGCGCCGGTGGCGTGGCGATCGGCGACATGAAGCAGCCGTCACATGTTACGCAGTGCCATGATCGCCCTCAGAGCAGCTTCCGGAGCACGCCTCCGTGAGTGTCTGACAAGCCCTCTCGCGCCTAACGGAAGCTCCGGCTGCCGCGAACTTGATCGTCGAAGTGCTCGACTTCCAAGCCAGGCGTCTACCTTCGCACGTCCCAGGCGAAGCACAAACTCGGTCCAGGACAGCATCGCTATGAAGACTCGTCCATGCGTTCACCGTTGCTGTAAACGAGCTGTGAACGTCCCTCAGGCTGACGATCAGGCCCAGGCCGATGATCGCCGGCCGCGGTCTCGAACGTCTCATCGAACTCGTCGAACAGCTGCACGACCGCGAAATCGGGTTCACTCGCTGACCCAGCAGATCGACACCACCACCCCGGGGCGGCCGAATGCAGTTCCACGTCTTCGGTGCGCTTCCCGAGTTCGAAGACGAGTTTGCCGGCAGGGGTGGGTGGTGTCGATCGCGGCGCCCTATCCGGTGAGGACTGAGCTGCCGGGTCCGCGATCGCCTGGATTTTCGCCGACGTTGGCTCGGTGACGGTAGCAGGCCGGGATCGAAGTACTGTGCGATGCACAATGTCAGGGACGTCGATTCGGATGCGGTGCGTGAAGTGATCGCTGAGCGCAAGCAGGTAGTCGCGCCGGTAGTTTTGATGGCGGCGATGTGAGCGACGCAGCGAGCGCCATCCGTGTGCGGCTGCTTGCTGCGTGGCGCGACGAGGTTGAGGCGTCGGTCTTCTACGAGTTGATCGCGCGGCGAGAGTCCGACCCCTACCGCGCGGAGATCCTCGGGCGGCTGGCCGCGGCCGAGGGCACTCATCGCGATCGTCTCGAGCGGCGGATGGCTGAGCTTGGCATCGCGGTTCCTGACCGGGGGTCGGTGAAGCTGTCGCGCTGGCATCGGCTGCAGGCACGTATCGCGCCCGTCGACAGCCTACTAGCGCGTCAGGAGTCGTTCGAGCTTCAGGTCGCCGACGAGATCGAGCAGCGGCCGACCGGTGACCTCGAGACCGACCGCATGTTCGAGCAGATGCGCGTCGAGGAGCAGACGCATACCCGCGCGATCGGTCAGCTGCGTGCCGGGACGGTGTCGGCGCTTGAGCCGCCCGAGATCACGCCCGCCGGCCCGGCGGTGCGCCTAAACCGCATTACCGGTCGCGAGCGCGGGCATCGCGGCGCCACGGGTTGGATCCCGGGCGCGATCTACGGTGCCAACGATGGTCTGGCGGCCGTGTTCGGAATCGTCGCCGGCGTCTCTGGCGCGACCGGTGGCTCAAGCACGGTGCTCACCGCCGGCCTGTTCGGCGCGATCGCCTCCGCGCTGTCGATGGCCACCGGCGCGTTTCTCGCCGAGCGCTCGACGACGGAGGTGGCGGCTGCCAACCTCGCTCGCGAGCGCGAGGAGGTGCTCGCCCACCCCGCGGAGGAGAAAGAGGAGCTCGCCCTCCACTACCAGCTCAAGGGCCTCACCGAAGCGGAGGCCAAGGCCGTCGTGGAGCGCATCGCCGACGACCCCGAGCAGCTGTTCCGCGCGATCGCCGTCGAGGAGTTCGGCAGCGCCGACGCAAACAGCGGCGACCCCGTCCAGGCGTCGCTCGCCGCCGGCATCTCAACAGCATTCGGCGCGATCATCCCCGTGATCCCGTTCTTCTTCATCACCGGCTACGCCGGGATCGCAATCGCCGCCGGCGTCTCGCTCCTCGCGCACTTCGCCGTCGGCGCCGCAAAGTCGGTCTTCACCCTCCGCAGCGCCTGGTCAGCCGGCCTCGAGATGACGCTAGCCGGCATCCT
>JBKQKK010000373.1:0-4316 GCA_052147535.1 Solirubrobacteraceae bacterium
GCCCTCTGGTAGCCGCTCGAGCGCCGCGCTGATCGCTTCGCGGACCGCCTCGGCACTCCCGACAGCATCAGGGAACGCCAGCAGGATCAGGAACCTGGTGCTGCGCTCCACCAGCGTCCCGATCGCAGTGCGATTCCCCGCGCCCATGATCAGATCGCCTTCCCAGTGACCGGCCTGCGCCCGGTCGGCGACCTCTGCCGGCCGTTGGTCGATCATCCGCATCGCTGTCAGCCGCCCACGCCGCGCCAACCCCGTCAGACGCCGACGACGCCGGCGGCGCCGCGCCGGTCTGCTCACATCAGTCTCCGGGTCATAGATCGCCTGGTAGATCGACTCCGGACATAACCAGCGTGCCCGCTCACCAGCGAACAACTCCCGGAGCTCGTGCGCGACCTGCTCCGGGCTCCAGCGCTTACCCAGCAGCCCGCAGACCGCCTCGCCCAGAACAGCGTCGCTAGCGATCCGTCGCTTCCGCGGCCTGCCCGCACGGACCCTGGCGGCCTGCTCGGCATGATGCGGGCGATACCGCCCGTCCTTGTCACAGTTGCGACGGATCTCGCGACTGACCGTCGATCCTGCCCGACCCAGCTCGCGCCCGATCGCACGGACACCATCACCGCCCGCGAGCAGATCAGCAATCATGACCCGCTCCTCCTCAGAGAGATACCGCGGACTCCGCGGTTTGGCTGGCACGATCTTCACCGGCGCATAGTGCAGGACCTCACCCGCCGCGTTCGCAACCGACCGCCCATACCGCCACCGGTTCCCCGTCTTACGGTTGATCCCAACGATCCGGCACGCCTGCGAGTTGGTGATCCCCTGACCGATCAGCTGCACATACCGCTGCTGCTTTTCCGTCTGCACCCCGCCGTCCCGCGACCGTCGCCTGCTCCTCATCACAACCTCCAAACCGTGTGGTGTTGCAACGTCAGCTGGAATCCGCCTGGCTTGAAGTGGCCCCACCTGGCGTGGGTTGTTGTTGGTGTTGATGTTGACTGATGCCCCGGTCGGATGGCTTGCCGCGGCTGTCGTCGCAAAGCTCTTCGCGCGTAGCGCGAAGGGCTTTGTGGCGATAGCCGCGGGTCCGTCCTCGGGGCGGGGGTCATGATTGTTTGCCGGTCTTGCGCTCGAGGCCGTGGCGGAAGCGCCAGCTCTCGTTGCCTGTGTCGATGATGTGCGCCCGGTGCGTGAGGCGGTCGACGACTGCTTTCGCGAGCCTGGGGTCGGGGAATACCTTGGTCCATTCGCTGAACGCCAGGTTCGTGGTGATGATCAGGCTGGCGCGTTCGTGTCGCTCGGACAGGACCTGGAATACGAGCTCGGCGGCGCCGTCGGGCAGCGCCAGATATCCCAGTTCATCGCAGAGGAGAAGCTCGATCCGGGCGTAGCGCGCGACGACGCGCGCGAGCTCGCGGCTGCCTTGCGCTTCTTGGAGTTCGTTCGCCAATCCGGCGAGCGTGGTGAACCGGACACGGCGTCCCTGATGGCACGCGCAGACCCCGAGCGCCGTCGCCAACATCGTCTTCCCCGTGCCGCTGTCGCCGACGAGGATCACGCTCTCGCGGTCATCGATCCACGACCCCTCGGCGAGCGCGGCGATCGTGGCTTGCTGAACGTTCGGGTTGTCTTGGAACCGGAAATCCTCGAGGCGTTTGATCTGCGGGAACCGGGCGTCGTTGAGTCGGCGTTTCTCGCGCCGCTCAGCGCGTTCGGACATCTCGGCCTCCAGCAGCGCGCCCAGGTATGCGACGGGGGTTTGCTGCTCGCGCAGCGCTTCGGCGGCCAATGCTTTGAAGCGGCGGCGGACGGTCGGGAGTTTCAGCTCGACAGCGTGCGCCTCGATCAGCGCTTCCAACGCCGCGGTCTGCGCGTTGCGCGCGGGCGTGCTCATCGCTGATCGCCTCTCTCTTGGTTGGCGGTCTCGGCGGCGCCGACGATCTCCAGCAGCTCGAGCGCGATCCGGCGCGCTTCGAGCAGCGTGAGCGGGCAGACCGCGGGATCGTGCCGCCCGCGATCATCGGTCATCGCCATGACCACGAACCGGTCGATCACGTGCTCACCGCTCCGATCGGTCTTGGTCCTGATCTCGATGCACGCGTCCACCTCGGAGTAGTGATGCCAGGCAGTCATGCTCGGGCCTCCAGGCCATGCCGGTGGTCGTATTCGGTCAGGTCCGGCACAGGCCGGGTGATCGCTTCCAGGCGCGGCTCAAGGCCGGTCAGCGGGCCAGGCACCGTCCGCTCCACGGTCTGTGCGCGGCGGGCGAGCAGCGCGACCGCCCGCCCGTCGATCGCGCCGGCGGTCAGCGCGCCGCGGACGGCGAGCTCCACGTCGGCGGGCCCGTGCTCACGGCACAGCAGCACGACATCGACCATCTGCCGCGCCGCGTCCGAGCGTCCGTAGCGCTCGGTGAGCTGGGCCCAGAGCTCGTCAAAGCACCCCGGCCACGAGCCGCGGTCGCGTTCCTGGCTGAGCGCGACCGAGTTCTCCATCCCACCCGGCTTGCGCTGCAGCAGCTCCAGATAGTGGTCCAGCTGCGCGCTGGTCTGCGCCTTGCCGTGCAGCCGCTCGTGCCGCGCGACCTCACGCCCTGAGTGGTTGATCGTGATCTCTCTGGCGCCGACGCGGGCTGAGACCTTCAGCCCCGCCAGGCGGACCGGGACCGAGTACCGGTTCTGACGGATCGTGACCAACGACTTCGCGTCCACCCGCGGCGCTGCGGACTCGCACGCGTCATACGGCTCGGCCGGCAGTGAGAGCAGCAACGGCCGCTCGACCGCCCACGCCTCACCAACCGTCACCGGCCGCCCGTCGATCCGGCGAGCGAGATCCGCCTCGCAGCCGGCGAGCAGCAACCGGTTCAGCTCGGCGAGGTCCGCGACATGCGGGACCGGCACCAAGTGATTGCGGCGGTGGCGGCCGACCTCGCCTTCAACGCCACCTTTCTGATGGGCGCCCTCGATGCCCGGGGTCATGAACGCTGAGACGAACAGATAGTGCGAACGCAGCGCCACGAACCGGTCAGACTCGATCCGCCGGCGGCCCTTCAGCACCTTCTTCACCGCCGACTTCAGGTTGTCGAACCTTAAGGTCGAGAAGGCGCCGCCGAACCACTCGAACGCCTGCACGTGCAACTCCAGGAACGCCTGCTGAGTCTCGACCAGCGACGCCTGACAGAACACCGCGCCCGAGAACGACGCGCGCATCACGAACAGATGCACCGTCGTCACGACCCCGGCCAGCACCACGTCAGCCTCGCCCCAGTCGACCTCCGCCTCGATCCCGGGCGCGTGGACCTGCGGCACGAACACCTCCCCGACCGCGAGCCCCATCGCGCGCTTCCGCGCCCGGACGTACTGCCGGACCGTCGTCTCCGCGACATCCGCACCGTGCTCGTCAACGAGCCGCTGATGGATCCGCCTGGCGGTATGCCGCTGCTTCCGCGGCGCGGTCCGATCCGCCTCCAACCACCCATCGATCACCGCCCGAAACGGGCCAAGCTTCGGCGCCGGGCGGCCGACCGGCGTCCGCTTCACCGGCGGCACCGCGGACGCCAGCGCATCACGCACCGCACGTCGATGAACCCCATGCCGGACCGCCAACCCCCGGATCGAGAGGCCCTCCCGATCCCGATCGCGTCTGATCTGCTCGAACTGTTCCACTCTGGATTCCACTCCTCCGTGCCTTCCGCTCAACGCTCACGATGAGCGCCCAGCGTCAGGTCACGATCGGACGCTCAGGTGGGGCCAGTTCAAGACGTCGCAGTGGGGCCAGTTCAGAGCATCGTTCCCAGCAAGCGCCGCCTCGGCCTCCTCCCGCGTCTGGCACATCACCAGCAGATCATCCGCGAAACGCACGAGAGTCCCGTGCCCACGCTCGGTCCACTGCCGGTCAAGCCGGTGTAGATAGACGTTGCACAGGCAGGGTGAGATGACCCCACCCTGCGGGGTTCCCGTCACCTCGTGCCGGACCGCCCCGTCCTCCATCACCCCTGAGCGCAACATCGCGCGCAAAAGCTTCAGGACATGGCGATCGCTGATCCGCTCCTCGATCGCCGACATCAACCCGTCGTGCGGAATCGCCCCGAAACAGTTCGAGACGTCCGACTCCGCGACCCACCGCCTGCCGTCCCACGCCTCATCAATGAGAACCTGGAGCGCATCGTGCGCAGAGCGCCGGGCCGAAACCCATACGAGCACTCCAACATGTCGGCCTCAAAGATCGGCTCGATCACCGTCTTGAGTGCCGCCTGCACGACGCGATCACGAACCCGAGGGATCGACAACGGCCTCCGCTCGCTGCTGCCGGGCTTCGGA
>JBKQKK010000374.1:0-5732 GCA_052147535.1 Solirubrobacteraceae bacterium
ATGTCGAACCGCAGGTAGTACGCCTGGGTGGTGTCGCTCGAGGCGTGTCCGAGCACGGCGGAGACGACCGGAATCGGTGTCTGGTTGGCGATCATCGCGACGGCCAGCGCACCGCGCAGCGAATGCAACGGTCGCTGGGGAGTTCCTCGCGTTCACGGCTAGCCGCGGCGGGCTGGCGGCGTTGGACGGCGCGGTGATCGGCGCGTTCGTTGTGACGTTGGCGGGCTATGCGCCGAAGACGGTGGAGCACAAGCTGTGCGCGGTCAGGTCGCTTCTGCGGTTTGCCGCGGCTGGCGGGCTGACGGACCCGGGGGTGCTGGAGACGGTCCCGGCGGTCAGATCGACCAAGCAGGCGAGGATCCCGTCGGTCTGGGAGGCGGCCGACGTCGCGAAGGTGTTGGAGGCGATCGATCGCGGTAACCCGTCCGGGAAGCGTGATTACGCGATCGTGCTGTTGATCTGCCGGCTCGGTCTGCGTGCCGTCGACGTCAAACGATTGCGGTTCGCTGATCTTGACTGGCCTGGGAACCGGCTCTCGGTAGTGCAGGCGAAGACCGGCCGGCGGGTGTGGCTGCCGTTGTTGAAGGATGTCGGCTGGGCGATCATCGACTACGTCCGCGACGGCCGCCCCGTGAGCGACTGCCCGGAGGTGTTTCTGCGGCATACCGCGCCGATCGGCCCGTTCTCCGATCAGGACCACCTGCATCAGATCCTGGTCAAGCACGCCCGCGTCGCGCACGTGTCGGTGAGTGAGAAGCGTCGCCGTGGGATGCACTCGCTCAGACACACGCTCGCGACCCGGTTGATGCAGGACGGCACGCCGGTCGAGCAGATCGCCGACATCCTCGGCCACCAGTCCGTCGAGTCGACCGGCGTTTATCTGAAATCGTCGCTCGGCCTGTTGGCGAAGTGTGCGCTGGATCCGGACAGGCCCGCGCGAGAGGGGCTGACGCAATGACCGGCGAGATCGAGCTGGCCGGCGCGATCGCGGGGCTGGTCTGCGAGAAGCGTGCGCTTGGCTACAAGTACGTGAGCGAGGAGCGGGCGCTAGCCCGATTCGAGGCGTTCTGCGCCAGCGAGTTCCCCGGACTGAGCACGGTCACGCGAGCGTCGGTTGAGGCGTGGATCGCCGCGGCCAGAGGGCGGGCGGTGAAGCCCGCGACCGTGATCAGTCTGATCGCGCCGGTCAGGGAACTTGCCCGATGGTTTCACCGTCGCGGCGTTGACGCGTACGTGCTGCCTGCGGGAGCGCTTGAGAAGCCCGCGCGTTACGTCCCGCACATCTACACCGATCAGGAATTGGCGGCCTTGTTCGCGGCGACTGACCGGTGCCGCTACTGCTCGGAGGTGCCGTTCCGGCACTTGGTGATGCCGGTCCTGTTCCGCACGATCTACGCGTGCGGGCTGCGCTGCTCGGAGGCCAGGTTGCTGCGCGTGGAGGATGTCGACATCGACGCGGGCGTGCTGCAGGTCCGCGACGCGAAAGGCGGCAAGGACCGGCAGGTACCCGTCTCAGAGTCGTTGCGTGAACGGCTCGTCGGCTACCACGCCAAGCTCGCCGGACAGCCAGGCTGGGAGTGGTTCTTTCCCGGCGCGACGCTGGGCGTGCCGTTGACGCTCATGAACGTCAACCGCAACTTCCGGCGGTTTCTGTGGCAGGCACGGATCCCGCACGGCGGCCGCGGACACGGCCCGCGCGTTCATGACCTGCGTCACACGGCGGCGGTGAACAACCTGCGCGCCTGGTTTGCGCGTGGCGAGAGCGTTGATGCGCTGCTGCCGGTCCTGCAAGCGTATCTGGGGCACTCGTCGATCGGTGATACCGCCTACTACCTGCGGCTGACCGCGGAGTCCTACCCGGACATCACCGCCCGCGTGCAGCAGACGCTCGGCGACATCGTCCCACCGCCAGTGACGGCAGGGCAAGCGCATGGCGACTGATTTCGCCCTCAGCCTACGCCGCTTTCTGACCGATCACTTGGCCGGCCTGCGCGGCTGCTCACCGAACACGATCGCCTCCTACCGGGACGCGTTCAAGCTGCTGATCGTCTATTTCCGTGACGAGCGGAACATCCCACCTGAGCGGCTCACGCTCGAACTGATCGACGCCGCCGCGGTCACCCAGTTCATCGCCTGGCTGCGCACCAGCCGACACAACAGCGCGACGACGTGCAACCAACGCCTCGCCGCGATCAGCTCCTATTTCCGCTGGCTGCAATCCCAAGATCCGGCGCGGATGGCGTGCTCCCAGGACATCCTGGCGATCCCCTCAAGCAAACACGACCAGCCGGCGATCGCGCACCTGACTGTCGAGCAGACCCGGCAGCTGCTCGCCCGGCCCGACCGTCGCACCCGCCAAGGCCGGCGTGACGCGACCCTGCTGGCGACCCTCTACGACACCGCCGCACGCGTCCAAGAGACCGCCGACCTGAAAGTCCGGGACGTCCGGCTCGAGAACCCCGCGATGGTCGCGCTGACCGGCAAAGGCCGCAAAACGAGGCATGTCCCGATCGACACCAACACGGCGGCGCTGCTGGCCGCCTACCTCGCCGAACGACGACTCGACACTCCCGGACGCGATGACCGCCCCGTGTTCTTCAACCAGCACCACGAGAAACTCAGCCGAGGCGGGATCGCTTGGATCCTGCGCAAATACCAGGCCCAAGCAAACGACCCGACGCTCACCGACGCCCAGCTGAGCCCTCATGTCCTTCGCCATTACGTGGACGGCTGGGTTATGTGGCCGCCCGGGATCTTTCCGCTGCTCACGGGATCGGGCGCCGCGATTTCGGCCACATAATGTCTCGGGTGGGGGTGTCGCTGCTGAGGCGGTGAATGGCTCGAAGAATCGCCTTCTGTTCACCACGATCAGGAGGGCTGATTCCCATGGCAGCTATAAACGTTCCCGATGCGTCAGCGTCGGCGCTCGCCGCGTTGACGGCGGCTGGGCGGTCGAGCGCGACGATCAAACGCCACGAGGTCGAGTTCAACGCGTTCACGGCGTTTCTCGAAGCTCGCGGCCGGGCGTTCCCGACCGAGGCGGATTGCCTGGATTTCATCGCTGAGCGGTCTGGGTGCACGCTCGCCGGTCTGCGTCAGTCGACTGGTTGTCGGCGGGCTCAGCTCGCGCGTCGGCCGTTGATTCTGTTGATGGAAGCCTTGGCTGGGGGCGTGCCAACGGTGGGGCAGGCGACAACGCCGCCGGTTGATCGCTGTCCTGCGCGTTTCCGCGCGGCCCCGGACGCGTACCTCGAGGCGTGCCGGCAGCGGGGGAACGCCGAAGCGACCGTCGTGACCAAGCAGCGCGCCGCGGAGCAGTTCCTCGTCTATCTCGACGAGGTTGGTCGAGAGACCCTCGAAGAGGTGCAGGCCCGGGACTTGGCCGGGTTCTGGGCCCGGCGCCAGCGGCAGTGCTACGCCCCGAAAACGACCGGGTTGCTGCGCTCGTCGTTGGCTGACTTCTTCGATCACCTGCACCAGGGCGGGCAGATCCGAGACGACCTGGCCGGGCGGCTCCCGCCGCAGCGCTATCCCCGCCGCGGCCAGTCGGCCCCGCACCCGTGGACGACTGAGGAGGTCCGCCGGATGTTGGAGCAGATCGATCGGCAGTCCGCGATCGGGAAACACGACTACGCGATGATCCTGCTGACGGTCAGGCTCGGTGTGCGGGTCGGGGATCTGCGCCGGTTGGAGCTCGGCTGGTTCGACTGGCGGGCCAAGACGCTGGCGTTCAGGCAGCAGAAGACCGGCGTGCCGTTGACGCTGCCGCTGCCGCGGGATGTTGGATGGGCGGTGATCGATTACATCCGGAACGGCCGGCCTGAGGCGGCCTGCCGGCAGGTGTTCGTCAAGCACCGCTACCCGTTCACAGCGTTCGGCTCGTCGAGCTCGGTCGGCTGCCGAATGAACTATTACGCGCGGCGGGCCGGGATCATGTTCGCTGCCGGCCGCTGGCACGGTCTGCATTCGCTCCGCGGTGCGCTGGCGGTCGCGATGCTCAAGGACGACACGCCGCCACCGGTCGTGACCGCGGTTCTGGGTCACGCGGTCGCGACCACGACTGCGGCGCACTACCTCAGGCTCGATACCGAGCACCTGCGTCGCTGCGCGCTCGACGTCGAAGACGTCCTGGAAGGGGCGGGGTCGTGAGCGCGCTGACGCTGGGCGAGTTGATCGACGTGCTCGTCGCGGCGCGCCGCGCCGGCGGGTTTCGGTATGACGGACAGGCACGGGTGCTGGCGCGGTTCGCCGCGTACTGCCGCCGGGAGGGGTACGCGGACGGGTCGATCATCCAGGAGGCGGTCGAGGGGTTCCTCTACGGCCGTCACCTCAAGGCGTCGACGATCCGCCGCGAGGAGATCATCGTGCGCGATCTGGCCGAGCACGCCCGCCAGTTCGGCTGGCCGGCGTGGGCACCGCCAACGCTGACGCGCGTCAAGGCCCGCCACCGGACGCCGCCCTACGTGTTCAGCGACGAGGAGATCCGCCGTCTCTTCGAGGCGATCGACACCCAACCGCTGTCGGAGGGATCGAACCGGGCGCTGGTCGACCCGGTGCTGTTCCGGGTCCTCTACGCCACCGGGCTGCGCATCTCAGAAGCGCTCAATCTGCAACTGCGCGACGTCGACCAGGAGCGCTGCACGCTCGAGGTGCGCGAGGGCAAGAACCGCGAGAACCGCGTCGTGCCCGTCACCCGGCGCCTCGCCGGCACGCTGCAGGCATATATCGCGGCCGCGCATCCCGACCCGGAGCCCGCCGATCATCTGTTTCACACCGGCGACCCGTCCACACCGGCCGACACGTCCACGATCTACAACCGGTTCCGTCGCTACCTCGCCGATGCGGACATCCCGCATTTCGCGCCGGGCGGCCCGCACATCCATTCGCTGCGTCACGGCTTCGCCGTCCAGAACCTGCGCCGCTGGGCGGCCGACGGCAGCGACCTAGCTGTGATGCTGCCCTACCTGTCCGCATACATGGGCCACGCCGATCTGCGCGGAACCCAGTACTACCTCCGGTTGACCGCCGACGCGTACCCAGACGTCGTCGCGATCGCCCAAGCCGCTTTCGGGTACGTCATCCCGAACCCGTCCGTGGCGGAAGGAGCCGAGCAGTGAGCCCGGCCGCCCCAGACCGGGGGGATCTCGCCGGCCGCTGGCTTTCCAGGTTCCTCACCGATCATCTCGCCGGCGAGCGGGACCTGTCCCCGCAGACGATCTCCTCCTACCGGGACGCGATCAAGCTGCTGCTCACCTGGTTCCGCGACGTACACGCCATCCCACCCGAGAAGCTGCGCCTCGCAGACCTCGACCGCCAACGGGTGCTCGCGTTCCTGGACTGGCTGCAGACCGAACGCGGTAACTCGGCGGCGACCCGCAACCAGCGGCTCGCCGTGATCAAATCGCTCGCCCGATACACCGCGGTCGAGCGCCCGGAGTTCCTCGACCACGCCAGCCAGATCCTCGCGATCAAGCAGAAGAAGACCCCGGCCACCGACATGGGCTACCTCACCGGCGAGGAGGTCAAAGCCCTCCTCGCCGAACCAGGCACGGCCACCCGGCGCGGGCTGCGCGACACCGTCCTGCTCTCCACGCTCTACGACACCGCCGCCCGCGTCCAAGAGATCTGCGACCTGAACACCGCAGACGTCCGCACAAGCCGACCGATGCTGATCACGCTGCACGGCAAAGGATCCAAAACCAGACGCGTCCCGCTGATGGACCCCACAGCCC
>JBKQKK010000375.1:0-25193 GCA_052147535.1 Solirubrobacteraceae bacterium
GCGCGATCCGCTCGGCCGCGCTGAGCAGCGCGAACAGCGTTATCGCAAACGCCGAAAGCACCGCGACGCAGGCAAACGCCTGTGCCACCAGAAACTGCGACATCGACACGCTGAACAGGTATCCCAGGCCCGAGCTCGCGCCCGCCAACTCGGCGAACACGGCGCCGATCACGGCGAACACGGCGGCCAGCTTGGCGCCGGTGAATACGCCGGGCAGCGCCGCCGGGAGCTCGATCTCCCGGAAGATCCGCAGCTTCGAGGCGTCGAACGTGCGCATCAGCTTGATCAGGTCCTGGTCGACGCTCTCGAGCCCCGCGAGCGTCGTCACGACCACCGGGAAGAACGCGACCAGGGCGACGATCAACAGCTTCGGCAGCAACCCGAAGCCGAGCCACAGGACCAGGACCGGCGCCACGATCGGGATCGGCACCGTCTGCGAGGCGACCAGCAGCGGGTACAGCGCTTTGCGCAGCGTCCTCGAGAAGTGGATCGCGAGCGCCAGCGCCAGCGCCGCGGCGACGGCGACCGCAATCCCCAGCAGCACCTCGCCGGCGCTCACCACGAAGTTGCTCCACAGCAACCCCCGGTCGGTATACAGAGAGCTCGCGATCGCGTGCGGCGGCGGCAGGATCAGCGGGTCAGCGCCGCCGAGATCGACGTACAGCTCCAAGGCGCCGAGCAGCACCAGCACGACGATCACCGGCGCCAGCAGGTCGCGCAGCGCCAGGCGCGGCATCGCCGTCAGCCGCCGCGCCGGCCACGCGAGCAGCACCCCCGGCGCGCGGATCCCCCCGGTCAGCTCGATCGCGTCGGCCGGCGGTGAAGCGTTCACGCGCGGAAGCTCCGGGCGGCTGACCTGGGATATTCGCGATGAGGTCACGCCGCGACCCCCAGCGCTTGCAGCGCCCGCGCACGCACCGCGACCACGTCGGGGTCCGTGCGTGTCCGCGGGCGGCTGAGCTCGATCTCGATGTCAGCGAGGATCCGTCCGGGACGCGGTGACATCACGACCACCCGATCGCTCAGCAGCACCGCTTCCTCGACGTCATGCGTGACCAGCACGACCGTACGGGCCTGCGTGGCTAGCGTCTGCGACAGCCATACCTGCATCTCGGCGCGGGTGATCGCGTCGAGCGCGGCAAACGGCTCGTCGAGCGCGAGCACGGGCTTGCCCGCCAGCAGCGAGCGCAGGAACGAGACGCGCTGGCGCATGCCGCCCGACAGCTCGGCCGGACGCGCCTGCTCACACCCACTCAAGCCGAACGGCTCGAAGTAGGGCGCCGCCGCCGCGCGCGCCGGCGCACGCGGCAGCCCGTGGGCGCGCAGCGCCAAGCCGGCGTTGTCGATCGCCGAGAGCCACGGCAGCAGCAGGTCGCGCTGCGGCATCAGTGCCGCCGGCGCGGATCTGACGGTCCCGTGGTCGGGCGACTGCAGGCCGCAGATCAGCTCCAGCAGCGTCGTCTTGCCGCAGCCGCTGGGGCCGACGATCGCGACGATCTCGCCTGCCCGCACCTGCAGCGAGACGCCCTCGAGCGCGTGTACGTCGCCGCGCCGTGAGACGAACGTGCGCGAAACGCCCTCGACGCTGATCCCGTCGATCTGCTCGAGCGTTGAAGACTCCGTAGCTGGAGCCTCGATCATTTGGCTTGTCGCTCCCTTCGCGGGCATTACCCCACAGGTTCCAAGGGTCACCGCCGCGTTCGGGCGCTATCTCAGCCGGCCTGACACCAGCTCCCCTGAGTTGTCAGCTGCAGTTGAGATCCTATCGCGGGCGTCGCGGAAACCGTCAGCGCCCGCGGCTCCGCCCGCGGTTAGCTAAGCGCGGTCATGTGAGCGCGGTCATGTGAGCGCGGGCGCCGCCGGCAGCGCTGCCAGCGCGGCGCTCAGATCCTCCTCGGAGAACTCGGGATCCTCGAGCGTCCCGGCGAAGTAGGCGTCGTAGGCGCTCAGATCGAAGTTGCCGTGCCCGCACAGCCCGAACAGAATCACGCGCTCGTCTCCGGCCTCGCGGGCGGCGAGCGCCTCCTCGATGACCGCGCGGATCGCGTGTGCCGGCTCCGGCGCCGGGATGATCCCCTCGGTTTGCGCGAACTGGACTGCGGCCTCGAACGTCTCGTTCTGGCGATACGCGCGCGCCTGGACCAGGCCTGCCTTCACCA
This sequence comes from Solirubrobacteraceae bacterium, assembly GCA_052147535.1. Classification (GTDB taxonomy): domain Bacteria; phylum Actinomycetota; class Thermoleophilia; order Solirubrobacterales; family Solirubrobacteraceae; genus Palsa-465. The sequence goes on from JBKQKK010000375.1 coordinate 2,160, forward strand.
GGCCGCAGACCAGCGGCGAGTCGCCGTGGTAGCGCAGGCCACCGGCATGCACCGGCGGCGGTACGAAATCGTGGCCCAGCGTGTACATCGGCATCAGCGGCGTGAGTCCGACGGTGTCACCGTAGTCGTACGCATATACACCGCGCGTGAGGGTGGGGCAGGCCGCCGGCTCGGCGGCGACGAATCGCGTCTTGGCCCCATCGCGCAGCACGCGCCGCATAAACGGGAAGGTCAGGCCGCCGAAGTTCGAGCCGCCGCCGACGCAGGCGACGACGACGTCGGGTTCCTCGCCGGCCATCTCCAGTTGCGCGAGCGACTCCTGCCCGATCACGGTCTGGTGCAGCAGCACGTGGTTGAGCACCGAGCCGAGCGCGTAGTTGGTGTCGGGCGCTTGCGCTGCGACCTCCACGGCTTCCGAGATCGCGATTCCGAGCGATCCGGTCGGATGCCCGCTCTGGGAGCGCCCCGCTGCGGTCAGGGGCGATGGGGAGCGATGCACGGTCGCGCCCCAGGTCTGCATCATCGACCGGCGGTAGGGCTTCTGGTCATAGCTGGAGCCGACCATCCACACTTCGCACTCGAGCCCGAACAGCCGGCACGCGAACGCCAGCGAGGAGCCCCACTGGCCGGCGCCGGTCTCGGTCGTCAGCTTCTTGATCCCGGCGGCGGCGTTGGCGTACGCCTGCGCGATCGCGGTGTTCGGTTTGTGCGAGCCAGCCGGCGAGACGCCTTCGTACTTGTAATAGATGTGGGCCGGGGTGTCGAGCGCGCGCTCCAGGCGGCGGGCGCGATACAGGGGCGTTGGCCGCCACAGCTTGTAGGCATCGCGCACGGGCTCCGGAATCTCGATCAGCGGCTCCGTCGAGACCTCTTGCAGGATCAGCTCGATCGGGAACAGCGCTGCCAGATCGTCCGGTCCGGCCGGCTGCCCGGTGCCGGGATGCAGCGGCGGCGGCCCGTCCGCAGGAAGATCCGCGATCAGGTTGACCCAGTGAGTCGGGATGTCCTTCTCGTCGAGCACGAACTTCACCGTGTCACTCATCCTCGTGTCCCTTCAGCCTGATCTGTGTATGCGCAAGGCGCGATCTTAGTTGGTGTACTGTGGTCGCGGTGATCGCGAGACCTCTGCGCAAGGTCGTCGTCTGGCTGGGGCTGCTCGTCTGTGTCGCATCGATGTCGGCGGCGCTGGCCGCGCCGGCCGTGGCGAGTACGACCTTCCGCCCGCGGATCGGCAAGGCGATGGGGCTGATGCCGCCCGCGGGCGCGGCGCGAGACATCGCCCAAGGCACGCCGATCCCGGTCGTCTACCACGGCGGCCCGGTGATGAGCGACGTCACTGTGCACACGATCTTCTGGGCCCCGAGCGGCTACGCGTTCGACGGCTCCCCGGGTTCCGGGGTGCTCGGCTACGAGCCGCTGATCAAGCAGTTCCTCGGCGATGTCGCGCACGACTCCGGTCTGACCACGAACGTCTTCTCGCTGCTTGACCAGTACGGCGACGCTCAGGGGCCGGGCCACTATGAGATCGCCTACGACACCGCCACCGACTCGATCGACGACACCGACCCGTATCCCGCCAAGGGCTCGCAATGCGCTTCTCCCTCGGGCGTGAGCACGTGCATCACCGATCAGGAGGTGGCGCACGAGATCGACAGGGTGATCCAGCAAGCCGATCCCGCGGGGCGGAACCTGCACGACGTCTGGGAGCTGTTCCTGCCGCCCAACGTGGACGAGTGCTCCAGTCAGGGGGTGTGTGGGTCCAACGCGTTCGCCGGCTACCACGCGTTCGCCGACGAGGGCCACGGGGTGTTCATCTACGCGGTCATGATCGATACGCTGATCGAGGTGCAGTCGATACCCGGCGCCGACCCAGAGGGTAATCCCGAGGCGGAGAACTCGATCGACACCGCCGCGCACGAGACGATCGAGGCGATCACCAACCCCGAGGGTGTCGGCTGGATGGACCCCGACGGCTTCGAGGTCGCCGACAAGTGCGAGATCGGCCCCCAGCAGGGAGCGCCGCTCGGGTTCGCCCCGGACGGCTCGCCCTATGACCAGATCATCGACGGCCACGAGTACAACATCCAGGAGATGTGGTCCAACGAGACCGACGGCTGCGAGCAGAGCTCGACCGTGACCGCCGACGGGCTGCCGCTTGCAAGCGTCTCGCTGCGCCAGTTCAGCCCGCTGATCAGCGGCAGCGCAGGCCAGGCGCTCGACGGCGCACCGGTGTTCGTCGGCCTGCTCCGGCGGGATGCGGTGGTGGCCAGCGCGGCCACGCTGACGCGCGCCAACGGGAGCTGGGGGCCGGTGGCGCTGAGCTCAGGCGGCAGGCACCCAGCGCCGCACGGCGTCGGTGATGACCGGGACGTGATCCTCGTCGACTACGACTCCAGCAGCGTCGCCCCCGAGCTGATCGCGACCGGTAGCGGCGGCAACCCGTTCACAGAGGGGGGGTGGACCGGCTGGCTTGACCTCGACACCGGTTTCGGCGTTTCCAGGAGCTCGATCACGATCGGCCCGTGCGGGCAGACCGGCGTTCTGCAGCTGACCGTCGACGGCGTCGCGACGGCGTCGCCGATCTCCGCGTGCACCACCGAGCAGGATCAGGCGACGGTTTCGACGCCGCCGCTGACGGGTGCGAGCGCGCTGACGCTGAGCAGCGAGGACAACCGCGCGGTCTCGATCCTGGATCCGAGCGGCGCGCTCGTGAAGCTGACGGTGCCGCTGGGCGAGCCGGACAGCGTGGCGGAGATTCCCAACCGACACGTGCACTTCGCTCTGACCGGCATCCCGGCCTGCATCGCCGACCTGCGATCGCAGGTGGCCAAGTGCGACGGGCTCGTGCCCGGGGGCCGCTATACGCTGACGCGCGCGCGGGGGAACGCCGTCCGCCACGCGGCCGCGGACGCGAACGGCGTGATCCGGATCGCCGACCTGCCCGGTCGGGTGCCGATCGCCCGCGGCGACCGTCTCACGCTCACCAACGCCGCGAAGCGCGCGCTGACGGTGCTGCATGTCGCCGATCTGCGAGTCGATATCAACGGCGAGGAAACGGTGATCGCGTCGGGCAGCTGTCAGCCGGGCGACTATTGGGGCGCGCCGTTGACGAGCCTGCCGGCCAGCGCTTCGATCGGCGTCGGGGGCGCCGCCGGCACCGGGATCGTGTGCCCGAGCAACGGCGAGGCCGCCGGCCTGCCCGGTACTGTGATCGCGCAGACCGACGATCTCAGCGGCGGCCTGACCGAGACCTCGGTGCCGTTGCTGGCGGGGACCGCGCCGGCGAGTGACGCGATCGTCAACGGCGCCTTCACCGCGATCGCGCAGACAGAGCTACCGAGCGCCGACGGCACGTTCGTGTCCACCGGCGCCGCTGTGTCGCTCACGATCACCAGCGCCGCCGGCCGGCAAGTGTTCCGCGCCACCAACGTGGCGACTGGTGCGGGCGTGCCGGTTCCAGGGCTCGCGCCCTCGGTCTATGACGCCAAGTGGGTCGTCAGTGACCGCAACGGCGACACCCGTACGATCGCGAGCAAGTTCATCGAGCAGGGCTAATAGCGCTCGGCGAGAGCCGTGCGAGCTGGAGGAGCCAGCAGGAGCTCAATGCGCTTGCGGCGCCGTCAGCGCCTTGACGAACTCCTCGAGCTGGTCAGTGCGCCAGCACTCGAACGCCACGCAGTGCCGCTGGTAGGCGGAGATCACGCTGTCGCCGTAGTTCCAGTAGAGGCGCGGCTCGGGGTTCAGCCAGAACGTTCGGCCCGCGCGCGCGGCGATCTGGGCGAACACGTCGTCACGCGGGGGGCGGCCGTTGGTGCGCGCGTCGCCGAGCACGATCACCGTCGCCCGGGGGTGCAGCTCACCCTCGATCAGCGCCAGGAACTCCGTCCACACGCGCCCGTAATCGGTGTACCCGGAGATGTCCGCGACGCCCGCATCGCGCGAGACGATCGCGCTGGCGGTACGGAAGTCGCGCTCGTGCTCGAACACGTCGGTGACCTCCGAGATCCGCTCGATGAACACGAACGAGCGGAGCTTGCGGAACGCATCGTGGAGCGCGTGCAGGACGCTGAGGAAGAACGTGCTCGCGCCGGTGACGCTTGTGGAGACGTCGCACAGCACGAAGATCTCCGGACGCCGGGGTCGCTTCGGCCGGTACTTGAGCTCGACGGGCACGCCGCCGGTCTGCAGAGACGCTCGCATCGTGCGCCGCACGTCGACGTGAGCGTGATGCCGGTGCCCTCGGAGCTCATGGCCCTGTGTCGCCAGGCGCCGCTTCAGCTGCGCGACGATCAGGTGCACGGCGGCCAGGTCGGCGACCGGACCGCTGGGCAACGCCCGCGCGAGATCCTGCAGCGGCCGCTTCGGCGGCAGCGTCTGGGTGCGGGCGATCAGCTCGCGCTCGAACTGGCGGCGTAGATGCTGCTCGAAATTGCGCACCTGCTCGCGCGTCAGGCCGCGGTGGCGTGGGTCCTCAGCCGGGAGGTCCTCGCGGGGCTCGGCCCGCAGGCCGAGCCCGCGCCTGATCCGCTGCACATCGACGCCCAGGATCCCGGAGCCCTTGCCGCGGCTGAAAGCGGCGACTGCCAGCCGCGCGAAGTCGCTCAGCATCGCTTCTGAGCCGTCCTGCAGCGCCTGGGCGATCTGTCGGCTCAGCTCGTTGATGTCGATCTGCTCGCCGGTCCCATCCGCCATTTGCGCAAGCGGCTCGGACACGCCGATGCGCGCAGCCTGCGCCTCCACGGCGCGGAAGAAGAAGCGGTCGAACACGAGGTCGAACAGGCGCCGGTCCTCCGGCGACTTGGCGATCGCGGTCGCGAGCGTCTCCTGAAACGTGCGCTGATTGGTCCAGGTGACGTGCGCGAGCGCCGCGAACGCGTCGAGCAGCTCCGAGGTGCCGACCGCGACCCCTTCTTCACGCAGCTCGGAAGCGAACGCAAGCAGTTCGGCTTGCAGCCCTCCCGGGCTCTGCGCGGGGATTGCCTGCGCGGAGGAGCTTCCAGCGGGGATCGGCATCGCCGGCGCGCGCTCGCCGCGCTAGGCCGCGGATGCGTTCGCCGCGTGCAGGGTAACGCCCACGCGTGCGGCGACCGTCTCGAGGTCTGTGCGGTGCTTGACGATCACGCTCAGTGTCTCCCGGAACGTGGTCTCGTCGATGTCCTGCGCGCCGAGCAGCAGCAGCGCCCGCGCCCAGTCGATCGACTCGGCGATGCTCGGCGGCTTCTTGAGATCCAGTTCGCGCACCTGGTGGACGAGCTCGACCAGCTTGCGCGCGACCGTCTCGGCCAGCTCGGGCGTATGCAGGCGGACGATCTCCAGTTCGTGCTCGAGGCCCGGGTAGTCCAGCCACAGGTACAGGCAGCGCCGCTTCAGCGCCTCGGTCAGCTCGCGCGTGTTGTTCGAGGTGAGCAGTACGACCGGATGGGTCCTGGCCTCGACGCGCCCCAGCTCGGGGATGCTGATCTGGAAGTCGGACAGCAGCTCGAGCAGCATCGCTTCGAACTCCTGGTCGGTCTTGTCGATCTCGTCGATCAGCAGCACGACCGGCTCGCTCGAGGCGATCGCGGTCATCAACGGCCGCGCCAGCAGGAACTCCTCGCCGAAGATGTCCTGCTGCACGGCATCCCAGCCGGTGCCGCCGGCCTCCGCCTGGATCCGCAGCAGCTGCTTGCGGTAGTTCCATTCGTACAGGGCCTTGGCCTCGTCCAGTCCCTCGTAGCACTGCAGGCGCACCAGCTTGCGGTCCAGGAAGCGCGCCAGCGCCTTCGCCAGCTCGGTCTTGCCGACGCCAGCCGGTCCTTCGACGAGCACCGGCTTGCCGAGCTTCGTCGCCAGGAACGACACCAGCGCTGCCGACTCGCCCGCGAGATAACCGGCGTCACGCAAGCCCTCGACGACCTCAGCGACCGTGTTGGGGAGCTCCGACATGGCCTCAACTATATGCGTGGAGGGGAGCCTGGGATGCATCTGCCAATCCACCCGATACTTCCCACGCTCGGGTGGAGTGGTCCTCGAGCACCGCGGGAGTATCGCGGCGCGGCACTGCTCACGTAGAGTTGCCAGCTTGCTGGCGCCGCTGCTGCTGCTGGCGCCGCCACCGTTCGCCGACGCCGCCTCGCATCCCGCCCTGTTCGGGCTCGCGCTGCTGAGCGGCTTGGTGGTCGGCGTCTACGGCCACCTCACGCACTCACGGCCGCTGATCGTCGTCGGGATCGTAGTGATCGGTGTGATCAGCCTGTACTTCGTCGCGGCCGGCGAGGTCGCGAGCTTCAGCAAGTAGGGCTAGCCGCTCAGTGGATGACTAGCGCCACCGCTCAGTGGATGACTAGCGCCACGCTAGCCCTCGCCGTCCAGCGGGCGCGTGTGATCCTCGCCGGGGGCTACCGGCGGGGCCGGCGGCGGGTCTGGGTCACGTCGCCGCAGCGGCTTCTGAGCACCCTCCCGCGCGCCCGACCGGGGCGGTGCGGTGAGCCACCCGACCGGGCGCTCCGGCTCGCTCCACTCGGGCCTCTCCGCCGGGCGCCACGACGAGCGCTCGACGGTCCGCTCGCGCCGCTCGCCGACGTTCGCATTGGGGACGGCGGGATCCTGCGTGACGCGCACGGTCGGATCCTCCGAGCCGCGCACGGTCGGATCCTCCGAGCCGCGCACGGTCGAGTCTTCCGAGCCGGGCGATGCGGGAACCTGCGTGGAGGGCTCCGGCGCCGATCTGGCGCGGGTTGCGGCGCGGTGCGCGCTGCGAGCCGCAGCGCCCGCTCCGGCGGCCGGCCCGCCGCGCTGAACGCCTGCTCGGTGCCACTGGCCGTCGAACACGGCTCCGTCCTCGCCCGGTAGCGGTGGCTCGGGCCGGTGCGAGGCTCTGATGCGCGTGCCCGCGTAGGTGAGCAGTCCCGCGACCCCGAGCGCTACGAAGATGCCCCAGTCGATCCCCGAGGTCGTCGCGTACACGCGCGTTGTGCTGGTGCCCTGCTTGTCGAAGATCCGCCAGATCACGAGGATGCAGGTCCAGGCGCCGGCCGCCGTGATCACCGACCCGTCTCCGCCAGGCAGGTGAAACGCGCGGCCTTCTGCACGCCCGAACAGCAGCACGAGCACGCTGAGGGCGACCAGCAGCACGGCGGCTTCGACGAACGAGAAGGCTCCCCATCCGGTCAGTGACTCGCTTGCCGATACCAGGTTCCTGGCTTTCGCGGTGGTGGTGGCGATCACCGTCTCCTGATACCAGGGCAGGAACAGCGTCAGGAACAGGCCGAAGGCCGCGACGGCAGCCAGTCGCTGCTCGGGGCCCAGCTGTCGCCAGGCTCGCATCAGGCGAGCCGGTCCGAGAGCGCTGCGTCGGGCGCTTTGAGCGCGAGCGCTGCTCATCTCCGAGGAACGGGGGTCTCGGGCGAGTCCGAGCCGCGCCGCGCGCGGGATCGGATCCGCGCGCGGGTTCGGATACGTGTACGTGTACGGGCCACAGGTCGATTGTAGGCGCGCGCGGGCGCTACCAAGAGCCCTCAAGAGGGCGCCCGGCGCACTCGGATGTCGTTTGCCGTCCGTGGGAAGGAGACCGACATCCGAGTGGGATCTCAGAGCACCTCGGACGGGGCCCTGTCAGCCTTTAGAGGATCGGAATGTCCTCCAGAGCGCTGACCGCGCTGCGTCTCCGCTCCAGTCGCTCAACCCACCAGTCGATCAGCGCGCGCAAAGCGAGCAGCAGCTCCCGCAGCGCCTCCGCGAGCTGGCGTTTGAGCTCGGCGGGGATCATGCCCTCGATCCGGTGGATCGTCCGGATCAGCAGGTCGGACGCGCCGTGCTCGCGGGCCATGTCCCGCTCCCGCGGCGTCTGCCAACCTGCCGGCGGCGGCTTGGGGGAGGGTGTCGCGCCGCGCGGCCGAGGGTCCTCGTCGCCATGCTCGGCGCCGGGCTCGCGTGCGAGGCTTCCCGCGAGCCGCTCAGCCGCCGACCAAGCGGCCTCGCTCAGCAGCCGCTCCGCGGCCGCGGACGCCCGATCGAGCCGCTGCTCGAGCGCGCGCAGGGGGTCGGGTGGATCGCCGCTGTCGTTCTCAGTCCCGTCCATCGAAGCTCACCTCGAGTGCGCCTTTCTCGAACCGGGCGCCGTTCGGCTTGAACGCCGACATCGAGTCTGGCAGGACGATCGTGCGGCGGTGCCCGGCGACGGTGATGATCAACTCGAGCCCGATCTTCTTGAGCGAGATCTCGCCTTTGAGCGCGAACGGCAGCGCGATCCTGACGACAGCGCCATCCCCCGCGACCTCGATCGTCTGGGTGATGGCGTCATGCAGCACCGCCCCGGGTTCGTGCCCGCTCTGTACGAATAGGGCGTCGGCGAGCCGGTCCAGCATTGCGGGCCCGATCACCTCGGTGTCGAAGTACGGCGCTTCGAGGATCGGGACCGGGGCGAATGCCGCACTCACAAGCTCGAGGTGCTCCTGCTGGAGCACTCGCCACCTGGCGAAGTAATCGCCGACATCCGCCGTGAACACCTTGTTGACGACGATCGCGTCGGTCAGGTAGCCGTACAGGTTCAGATAGGTGAAGGTCCGCATCGCCTCCCCGATCACCATCCGGTCGGGGTTCATGACCAGGCGGACGGTGGCGTGCGCGCGATCGCGGAGGATTCCGTTGAGCGCGATCAGGTTCGTGGACAGGCGGTGGATGTCGGACCATGCCTCTGAGCTCGGCAGCGGTATGTCAAGCAGTGAGCGCGCGATCGGCCGCGCGGCTGCGAGGATCTGGCGCTCGAGCGGGAACACGCGGTCGATCCACCAACGGGCCACGTCCGGAAACGACAGTAGTCGCAGCGTCTCGCCGGTCGGCGCGCAGTCGACGACGATCGTGTCCCAGCCGCCCGACTGGTGGTGCTCCTGGAGCACCAGCAGGGAGAACAGCTCGTCCATCCCGGGTGGAACCGTCAGCTCCTCCGCCGAGATGCGATCGACTCCGCGCTCGGTCAGCAGCTCCCCGAGCCAGCTCTGGACGCTCGCCCAATGCCGGGCCATCTCCTCCTGCGCGTTTACCTCCTGACCCCAGAGGCCGCCCCCGACCGCGACCGGCTCGGCGCCGAGCTCAACCTGGAGTGATTCCGACAAGCTGTGCGCGGGATCGGTGGAGATGATCAGCGTTCGCGAACCGGTGGCAGCGCAGCTGCGAGCGGTGCAGGCTGCCACCGACGTCTTGCCGACGCCCCCTTTGCCCGTATAGACGATCGTCCGCGGCTTCATCCCCCAGCGAGTCTACGGTCCGCCAGGCGGGACGATCTCGAGCACGCCGACGATCCGGTTGAAGTTTCCCGCGAGGTCGGTGGCTGCCAAGCTCACGCTGTAGACACCGGCCGGTTTGAGCGGCGGCACCGCGAACGCATTGAGGCCATAGCCGAAGTCGGCGCTGGTGAGGAACACCGTCTGTGTCCCACGTGTCAGGACGATGCCGACATGCGACTCCTTGGAGAGGTGGAAGCGCAGCGTGAACGGCGCACCCGCCGGTGCGGCGACGGTCAGCTGCGTCAGCGCGGGAGGGGTCGTCAGGTCCGCCTGGAACGCGGACGCCGTGGTGCAGTAGACAGGTGCGGCCGTGCGCGCGCAGAGCTCTTGCAGGAAGCCCGTGACCAGCTCGTGGTAGGAGAGGTCGTCCTCGAGTCCGGGCTGGTAGAGCGACCAGGCGCCGGTGTTGAACTCCGGGACCTCGGCTTGTGCTTCGGCGTTACCGGCCGCGAACAGTCTCAGCGCCAGCGCGTTGCGGCTGACGTGCGCGTAGTCGTACAGGCCGATCAGCGTCTGCAGAAACGCGTTGATGATCTCGGTACCGGGTGCGAACGAGTATTGGATGAAGCGCTCACCGCGTGCCGTGGGGAGGCTGACTCCGCTGGGCGGTTGCGCCGCCAGCACGGGCAGCGCCTGCTGCGCCACCTGCAGGTAGCCCGGGTGGTGGAACGCCTCATACGCTCTGGTCAGCGCTTCGAGCGCCGTGCCCTGCGTCATCGAGCTGGTCCATGGTGGGTTGCCACCGTCGAAGCTGAAGTAGTACTCCCAGGTGATGCCCCCGGCGCGGTCGGCCGCCAGCGGGATCAGCTCCGCCAGCAGCTGCTTCATCTCGGGGTAATCGGCCGGCCCGCCCGTGTACAGCCCGTCTGCCTTGCCGAAGTTCGCGAGCTCCTGCAGCTGGACCCCCTGACCCGGGTAGAACTCCCAAACGAGCTGCGATCCGGTGAACTCGACGCGCTGCCCGTAGCTGAGCAGCGGTCCCTGTGTCCACCACTGGACGTTGCGCTCGAGCGTCAGGAACAGCGCCGGCAGTCGCGAGACTTCGAGCTCGCCGTCGGTGGCGATCCAGTGGAGGTTCTCGATCACCGCCTCGAGTTCGTCACCGCGCGCTGAGTCCAGCCGCTTGACTGTCGCCAGCGCGCCCTGCCAGTCGTTCATGTACTGCGCGAAGCTGGCGGCGGTGATCGCGCGGGTGCGCCGCAACCGCTGCAGTTCGCTGACCATCGTCCTACCGGAAGCCACCCGATGCGCCGCAGCCTTCGCGCTCGCTCGAGTCCCCGTCGATCTCGCTCGAGTCCCCGTCGCGCCCGCCTGAGCCGATTCCGCGCTCGCCTGATCCCGCTGGGGCGCGGGCGTGGTCGCCGCCAGGGATAGAAACCGGTCCACCACGATTCGCGCGTGCCCGTCCGGCGCCAGCAGGATCACGCGAGCAGCAAGCGCGCTCGAGGTGCAGCACGCCCAGCTGAGCAGGACTGATGCCGCCACGGCGGCCAGGGTGCGCATCCGCATCGCCTGAATGGTAAGTTCGGCGCCGGCCGCAGACCGCAGGTTTCCATTCAGCGCCTCTGCCATAGTTACCTGCGACCGTGGAGATCGATCGGCGAATCAGATGGCCCGGGCCGCTCGGAGTGCCGATCGTGGCGGTGCTCGCAGCCGTGCTGTTGAGCGCCTGTGGCAGCAGCTCCGGACCGAGCGCCAACACCCTGCTGCGTCAGACCTTCAGTGGATCGCACGAGATCTCCAGCGGCGTCGTCGAGCTGACGGTCAGCATCGCACCGTCCGGCTCGAGCTTGCTGTCGGGACCGATCAACCTGTCGTTCGGAGGCCCGTTCCAGAGTCGCGGTACCGGCAAGCTGCCGGCGTCTGATTTCACGGCCTCCGTGAGCGCGCTGGGCCGCAGCGGCTCGCTCGGAATCATCTCGACCGGAACCAGCGGATACGTGACCCTGTCGGGCATCGGCTACCCGCTCCCGCCCGCGAGCTTCAAGCAGCTCGAGTCGGGCTTCTCCGGTCTCGGCGGCTCGGGCTCGCACTCGGGTACGGGCGCGCTGGCGGGCCTCGGGATCGACCCGCTCAGCTGGCTGCAGAACGCCACGGTCGTCGGCAACGAGACGGTTGCCGGAGCCCCGACCACCCACATCCACGCCGGTGTCAACGTCAGCGCGCTGCTGGGTGACGTGTCGACGCTCCTTTCAAGGGCATCCGGGCTCGGCGTCAAAGGTGTCGGCAAGCTGCCGGCGAGCATCTCGCCCTCGGAACGGGCGCGACTCGCCGCCATGATCCGCGCCCCGAGCGTGGACGTCTGGACCGGGACCGGCGATCAGACGCTCCGCAAGCTCGAAGTCCAGCTGACCGTGCCGATCAGCGGGCGCGACTCGAGCGAGCTCGGCGGGGTGACGTCGGTGCGCATCGATGTGACGCTGCAGTACAGCGACCTCAACCAGCCGCAGACGATCTCCACGCCGGCGACGATCAAGCCGTTCAGCGTGCTGGTCGCCAAGTTGAACGCGCTGGTGTCGGAGCTGAAGGGCCTGGTCGCCCTGGGAGCAGGGGGCAGCGGATCCGGCGGCGTCAGTGGCTCGAGCTCGAGCAACGCCGGCACGGCGAGCGCCGTCAGCCTCTACAGCCGGTGCATCAAAGCGGCGGCCGGCAACGTCACGAAGATGCAGGCGTGCTCCTCGCTGCTGAGCAAGTAGCCCGCGGCACGCTCTGCGGTGCCGGCCCGAGGACGAGTAGCGGCCCGAGGACGAGTAGTTTGCGCGCCCGCGTTGCGCGCCCGCGCGTGCCCGCCGGGAAAGTCGGCGCGAGGACGAGTGGTCGGCGGTGAGCCGACCACTCGCAAGCGGGTTACTCCCGCCCGACCTCCTGGTCGTCTTCCTCGAGCTCGTCCGGCGCGTCGTCGCCGTTGCCTGACGCCTCGCCGGGGTGGTAACTGATCTGGAAGGCCTCGAGCAACTGATCCCGCCGGTTCTCATCGACAGGAGTTTCGTCTGAGATCTGCACCCAGTCGGCGCCCTCGAACTCCTCCATGTTGAAGATCTCGGCGTCGATCTCGGGCGAGTCATCGACGATGATCAGGACCTCGGTCTGGGGGTTGAAGTACGTCCCAGGTCGGTTGACGAGATCCTCCAGGTCCACGCGTCGTGCATTCGCCATGTGCCGGAGCCTAACGCGATCGTCGTTTCGTTGCCGCCACGTTATGCCCTGAGAACCCGCGAACCGGATAGGCTACGTGCGGACTCTGACCCACGGTAATTCGCCCATACGTCGATCGCGGCTGGTACGTCCGAGGAGACCCCGCCAGAGCCGACACGAGGGACGCAATCAAGGAGAGAAAAACAAATGGACTTCAGCCTGACCGATGAGCAGGAAGACATCCGCAAGCTGGCGCACGAATTCTCCGAGAAGGAGATTCGTACGGTCGCCTGGGAGCTCGACCCCGAGGGGATCTTCCCGGCCGACATCGTGAAGAAGGCGTGGGAGGTCGGCCTGATGAACAGCCACATCCCCGCCGCGTACGGCGGACCCGGCCTTGACTATCTCACGGGCACGCTGATCGAAGAGGAGCTCGGCTGGGGATGCTCCGGTGTCGCGACGACGCTCACCTGCAACGGTCTCGCCGCCTCGCCGATCTTGCTTGGAGCCTCCGAGGAGATCAAGAAGAAGTATCTCGGCCGCCTCACGGAGGAGCCGCTGCTCGCATGCTTCTGTCTGACCGAGCCGGATGCCGGCTCCGACGTATCGGGCATGAAGACGGTCGCCACCAAGAAGGGCGACAAGTGGATCATCACCGGCTCGAAGTGCTTCATCACCAACGGTGAGTACGCCGACTTCTACACGGTCTTCGCGAAGACCGACAAGGAGGCCGGGCACCGCGGCATCTCGTGCTTCGTCATCCCGCGTGACGCCGGCGTGATCGTCGACAAGCACGAGGACAAGCTGGGCCAGCGTTCGTCCAACACCGCGACGATCACGTTCCCCGAAATCGAGATCCCGCTCGACCACCTGATCGGTGAGGAGAACCACGGCTTCAAGCTCGCGATGATGACCTTCGACCGCACCCGCCCGGGTGTCGGCGCGATGGCCGTCGGCGTCTCCCGCGCGGCGCTCGAGTTCGCGACGCAGTACTCGAAGGAGCGCGTGCAGTTCGGCGTGCCGATCGCGATGCACCAGGGCATCCAGTTCATGATCGCCGACATGGCAACCAAGGTGTACCTGTCGCGCCTGGCGGTCTGGCACTCGGCGTCGCTGCTCGACGCGGGCAAGCGCAACACGGCCGAGTCCTCGTTCGCGAAACTGTTCGCAGGCGACTCCGCGATGGAGGTCACCACCGACGCCGTGCAGATTTACGGCGGCTACGGCTTCATCAAGGAGTACAAGGTTGAGAAGCTGATGCGCGACGCGAAGATCCTCCAGCTGTATGAAGGCACCGCACAGATCCAGCGTCTCGTGATCGCGCGCGAGACCCTGCTGGGCGGCTGATCAGAACCTGCCGGGTTTTTCAAATGGGGCCGCCCTGGGGGCGGCCCTTTTTTTGTGCGCAGGCGCCGGCTGCCGGCGCTGACTGCTTTACGCTGGTTGCGCGCGATCAGCCGGCCCCGGCGACCTCCGCGACCTTGCGGTAGAGGGGTTGCTCGCGGCGGATCAGGTCGGGATTGGCTCCGTGAACCATTGCCAGCTCGAGCGCCAGCAACTGCAGCGCGACGGCTCCGGCGATCAGCGCCTCCGCGCGCGAGCGCAGGCCGGCCCTCGCCAGCTGCACCGTCGGCATGCTCAGCACCTCGACGGCCGCCGCCACGGTGGCCGCGCGCGCATCGCGGATCGACGCCTGCGCCGGGTCGAAGCGGACCAGCACGGCGCCGGTCCGCGGATCGGCGGCCGGCAGGTGCCCGTGCAGGATCTTCTCGACTCCCAGCGGCGTACAGGGGATGTGGGTCGCCTCCTCGAGCTTCAGCGCGAGCTCGCAGGCTGTGATCTGATCCACGCCCGAGCCGATGATCAGCAGCCGGTGGCAAGCACCGATCGCGGCCGCTTCGTTGCGGCGGTGAATGCGCGTCGCGAGCTGCTCGCCGATCAGCCTGCGCGCCGCACCTGCGTCGAGGTCGGCGCCCAGCGCGCAGGTGAGGATCGGCGAGAGGTAGGCGACCGTGTGGCACCACGAGCGATCCAGCACCGGCGTTCCAATCGCCTCCACGGCTTCGGGCGCATTCCCGGGCCGTGCCGTGATCAGCAGCGACTTGGCGCCGCGGGCGGCGGCGTGACGCGCCGCGGCGAGTGTGGCGGCGGTGGTCCCCTCGTGCGAGATCGCAATCAGCAGCCCCCGCTGCGGCGGATCCAGCTGCGCCTCGAACGCGTCCCGCGCGCTGACCTCGGTCATCGGGAGCGTCTCGGCGAGGATCGCCGCGACCGCGCGCGCAGCGTGCTCGCTGGTGCCGCAACCGCAGACCACGATCGGATCGCCGGCCCGGGCCGTCTGCTCGATTCGCGCCGCCAGCAGGGCGACTGCCTGCCCGTGCGAGATCTGGTCAGCCAGCGCCGGCTCGGCGTCGATCATCTCCTCCATCACCCATGGAGGCCCCTCACGAAGCTCAGGCTCGTTGTCACTCATCGCTGCTGTTGATCGGATCATCGCCTGACTCGGCCTCGGCCTCGGGCTCGGGCTCGGCCTCGGACTCGGCCTCGGACTCGGGCTCGGGCTCCGGCTCCGGCTCGCCCGCGAGAATCCCGTAGAGCGTCCGGCGCGTTTGGGCGAGCACGTCGCACGCGGCGGCGATCTGCTGCTCATCGCCGTCCTTTGCGACCTGCCAGGCCGCCATGCCGCTCGACATGATCAGATGCCGAAGCGTGTGCGTCGAGCGCGCACCGGGGTCGTCTTCGGCCTGCCAGGGCGGAGCCTGGCCGCTCAGGCTCTCCGCCTGCACGCGCCCTGCGTCGGTGATCTCGAACGCGCGCCCGGTCTCGAGCTGGACATTGCGAACGAGTCCCTCGTCCTCTAGCTGCGACAGCGCGGGGTACACGGAGCCCGGGCTCGGGCGCCAGCGTCCGTCACTGCGCTGCTCGATCTCCTGCATCAGCTGATAGCCGTTGCGCGGCTCCTCGGCGAGCAGCAGCAGCAGTGCATTGCGGACCTCGCCGCGGCGCCTGCGCCCGGGTCCGCGGCCTCCGCGGCCGCCGCCCCAGCCACCGGGTCCGAGTGGGCCGCCTGGACCGAGCGGTCCACGAGGCCCGAACCGTCCGCCCGGGCCAAACGGGCCGCCTGGGCCGCCTGGGCCGCCTGGGCCGCCTGGGCCGAACGATGGTCTGCCACCGAACTCGCGGCCGCCGCCGCCACGACCGTGACCGTGCCCGCAGCCGCCGCCGTAGATGGGCTCGTCATCGCCGAACGGGCTCTGCGAGCGTGATTGCCTGAAACGGCGTAGGTATGTGCTGTAAGAGGTCATTGGATCTCCTAGTGTGAATATCAAGATATGTCAAAGATATATCGTTACGCTCCCTTCTGTCAAGGGGCTTCGTCAGGGGGGGGCCGAGAGCGCCCGCGCCGGCTACTCGGTGAAGACGCCGTTGCCGTCGTCTGGCCCGCTGCTCGGCTCGGAGCCGCTGCTGCCGCTGCTGCCGCTGCTGCCGCTGCTGCCGCTGCTGCCGCTGCTGCCGCTGCTGCTGCTGCTGCTGCTGCTGCTGCTGCCGCTGCTGTCACTGCCGGTCTCGGTGCTGGTCCTCGCTTTGGAGCCGCCTTCGGGGGTGCCGCTGTCCTTGGTGGTGCCGGGGCCACGGCGGCTGCGGATCCAGCCGGCGGCCTGCTCGGCCATCGTGCCCATTTGGGAGCCGAGGTTGGTGACGTTGTCGCCCGCCTCGCGCAGGATCGTCCGAAAGCGCTCGGCGTAGAACTCCATCGCGTCGCCGGCTTCCGCTCGCACGTCCGGCTCCTGGTCGCGCGTGCGGTACTCGCCACGGACGATCCGGTCGTACTCGCCGGTCTGGACCCATCGCATCACCTCCGACACGCGCGTGACCGCGTAGGAGTGGGTGCGGCCGATCTCGTTGAAGAAGCGGCGGACACGGTCGCTGGGGTCCTCCCAGTCCCTGTACTCCATCGCCTGGGTCATGAACGCGTCGAGGTTCAGATCGCGCGCAGGCATTGCGCCGGCTGTGACCATCAGGGTCCGGCAGACGATCCGTGGATCGCGGACCGCGAGCGTCGCGGCGCGGTCGCAGCTCAACTCGGCGGCGCGGTACCACTCCAGCAGCACCGCCCTGACCGCGCGGAACGGGATCCCGAGGAAGAACGGAAGTCCGCTGCCGACGCCCAGCAGGATGTTCAGCGCCGTCATGTAGACCATGTGGTCGGAGAGGATGTGACCGAGCTCATGCGCCACGATCACCCGCTGCTCGCCGGGACCGAGGCGTTGCAGCAGCATCGAGTCGATCACGATCAGCGGTTTCTCGGATCCGATCGCCATCGCCAGGCCGGGGACCGGCGAGGTCACGTACAGGTCGTAGATCTCCGGCATGTCGAGCGTGTGGCAGGCCGCCACCTGCGCAGCCCACAGTTCCGGCAGCTGGCGCTCCCCGACCTTGATCGAAGTGGCCAGATACGACTGGCGCAGCGCCCGCTCGTAGCTCCACTCGATCAGCTTGCGCACGACCACGTCGAGCATCGGGATCGCCCTCAGGGCTGCGGTCGCGGCACGGTCCGCCGGGTGCTCGTAGGCCTTCGAGGAGATGTTCGTGAACGGCTCGATGCTGTCAGGCAGAGTCTCGGTCATGTGGAGCGCTCAGATCAGTCGACCATAAGGAAGCATCCAGGCTACTCCGGGCTCTGATGAGCGACAAGATGGCCGGCCCGCGGGCCGGCCATCCGGCGCGGCGGCGAGCTAAACTGCACGTGCCGCGCGGTGTTCGCCGCAGAGGGAGAGAGATATGGCTGTTCAGGGAGAGAGAGACCTCACCGGCCAAGGAGCGGTGCGCTTGGCTGAGCTGATTCGCGGCGCCGGCACGGTGGTCGCGCTCACCGGCGCCGGGATCTCGGTGCCGTCCGGGATCCCGGATTTCCGTACACCGGGAACCGGGCTGTGGGCCAACGTCGACCCGATGGAGGTCGCCCACATCGACGTGTTCAGGCGGGACCCGCAGCGCTTCTGGCAGTTCTACGGCGAGCGCTTCCAGACGCTTGAGACTAAGCAGCCCAACCGTGCCCACGAGATCCTCGCCGAGCTCGAGCGCGACGGGCTGCTTCAAGCCGTGATCACCCAGAACATCGACCGCTTGCATGGACGTGCGGGCTCGCGCGTGCTGATCGAGGTGCACGGCACGATCGGCCACTCGAGCTGCCTGGACTGCGCGGCGCGCTACGAGCTCGAGGAGGTGCGCCGACGCCGCCACGCGGACATCGAAGGGATCCCGCGCTGCGACTGCGAGCAACCGCTCAAGCCCGACGTCGTCCTGTTCGGCGAGCACCTGCCCGAGGACGCTCTGGAGCGCGCGTACGGGCTCGCGGCGGCCGCCGATGTGATGATCTGCATCGGCTCCTCGCTCGAGGTCTACCCGGTCGCGGAGCTGCCGGAGATGACGCTCGCCTGCGGCGGCCAGATCGCGATCCTCACGCAGGGCCCCACCCGCCTCGATTCCCACGCAGCGGTCAAGTTGACAGGCGACGTCATCGACGAACTGGAGGCGGTAGCCGCAGCGCTCCTCTCGGGATGAGGCGCGACGCGCAACGCAACACGTAGCTGCGTCAAACCAACATCACGGCGCGCGCGCGCAACGTCGATTCCAGACGCTCCAGCGTCGACTCCACGACGTCACGCAACTCGGACGGCAGACTGCCGGCTAGGGCGGCACGTGCGGCGGCCGACACGGCCCCGTGCGCCGCGCGTAGCTCCGCCAGACGCTCGGCGAGCGCCGCGGCCGTGCGCTCCTCCGCCGGCAGCTCCGTGAGCGCCGCGTCGAGCGCCACCAGCAGCTGCAGCGCGGCCTCGCGATCGCGCCCCTGCCCGAGGTCCAGGCGCGCCCGCAGCGCCAGTTCCTCGCAGACCAGCGCCGCGCGTCGACCGCCGAGCGCCGCGGCAAGCTGCGCTTGGGGTTCGAGCACGCGCGCGCGGCGTGCGCGCGGACGTGCCGGCGTCAACTCCAGCGCCTCGCTCCAGCGACCGTCGGCAACCTCCTCGCCGGCCCCGTAGCCGATCCGCGCCACCAGCGTCTGGCCACGGCCGATCGCCTGCACGTACGGGTCCCCGACCACGAGGCGAAATGCGTGCAGGACGCGGTTCAGGACGGCGAGGCCGTCCGCGAGCTCCCGCTCGCCCGCAGCCGCCAGCCAGCTGCGCGCGGCGGCCAGCTCGCGTAGTGGCTCGCGGGTGTCGATCACGGTCGCACGCGCGGTGCTCACCGGAGCTGGATGCGGCTCAGGCGGCGCGTCACGCCGGCGGCGTGCACGCGAGCGCGGCTCCCACCGGCGCCGCTGCGCCGGGGCGCTGAGCGTCGTGAACGCCAGCACGTGGACAGCGGGCTCCGGCGCCGTCGCCCCCGGTCGGCGCAGCAGGTAGCGACCGTCCGGCGGGCCGAGCGCCCACGGCAGCTCGAACTGACAGAAGCGGAACAGTTGCGTTTCGGGCCCGGCGCTCACCAGCACTGCAGCTTCGCAGCGCCCGCACCATCGCAGTACTCTGGCGTTTACATGAGCGAAGATCCAAGCCTGCGCGAGCGGGTCACCAGGCAGAGCGAAGAGGCGATCGGCAAGCTGGCACAGGAGTTGCTCGATAGCCCGGTTGTGACGAGTGCAATGTCAGCGGCGTTCGAGGCAAGGGAGCGTGCGATGCGCGCTCAGGAGGTTGCGATGGGCGCGCTGAACCTTCCCTCGGCGACCGACCTGGAGCGGCTGACACGGCGCCTGCGTGGCGTCTCGCAGCGCCTCGAGGGGATCGAGGACAGCCTCGATGACGTCGGGGATCGCATCCAGAAGCTGAACAGCGTCGACCAGATCGAGCAGCGTCTCGCGGCGATCGAGGCGGCGCTCGCACGGATCGAGGCGACGCTCGCGCCGCCGCCGGTGGCCTGAGCCCACGCGCGAGGGCGCGCGCACGCTTGCTTGCGGGGGACCTGATCTGTGTTCCCTCCGGCTACTGGAACGGCGAGCTGTAGCGTCAGCTGCAGATGACCGCCGTAGCCGATCCGAGGCTGTTCGTCGAGGAGATCCGCGCCGGCGGGCTGCTCGCGACCGGGCGCCCGGTCGTGGTGATGCTGTCCGGCGGGCGCGATTCGACCTGCCTGCTGGATCTGGCGGTGCGGATCGCCGGCGCGCCGGCCGTCAGCGCACTGCACGTCAACTACGGACTGCGCGAGGATGCCGCGCCGGACGAGCGCCACTGTGAGCAGCTCTGCGCGCAATTCCGGGTGCCGCTCGAGGTGCGCCACCCAGCTGCTCCCGGGACCGGCAACCTGCAGGCGTGGGCGCGCTCCCAGCGCTACGGGGTCGCGGCCCAACTCGCCCTGCAGCGCGGCGCCGATGTGGCGGCAGGGCACACCGCCACCGACCAGGTGGAGACGATCCTCTACCGGCTCGCGTCGTCGCCGAGCAGGCGCGCACTGCTGGGGATGCGCCCGCGCGACGGGGCGCTCGTGCGACCGCTGCTGGCGCTCACGCGTGATCAAACCGCCGCCTATTGCCGGGCCCGCGGCCTGAGCTGGCGCGAGGACGAGACCAACGCAGCGCTCACCTATGCGCGCGGCCGCGTTCGCGCCACGCTCGTCCCGGCTCTGCGGGAGATCCATCCCGCTGCCGAGCGCAACGTGCTGGCGCTGGCGGAGCTGCTGCGCGACGAGGCGCTGGTGCTCGACGCTGCCGTCGATCAAGTACTCGGCGGCGGCGCCACGATCGAGCTCGCGAAGCTGCGCGAGCTGCCGGTCGCGCTCGCGCGGCTGGTTGTCCAGCGCCTCGCGGACCGCGCCGCCGGGCAGCCCGCGCCCGGGTCCGCGCGCCGGCTGGCGGGGATCCTCGCGCTCAGCGAGCACGGGACGGCGGCGCTCGACCTTCCGCACGGCGTGCGCGCCGAACTACGTAGCGGTGTGCTGCGGTTCGCTCGCACACCGGCGCTCAGAGGCGCGACCACGACACCAACGGGGCGCGTAGCGCCCCATTAAATAAACTCCAGTCCAAGTGACGCACGACGACGATGCGATCGGGGAGATCCTGGTCCCGGCTGATGATCTCGCGCGGCGCGTTCGCGAGTTGGCGGCGGAGGTTTCACGCGACTACGCGGGCAAGGATCTCGTCTTGATCGGGGTTCTGAAAGGCGCCGTGTTCTTCCTCGCGGACCTGATGCGAGCGCTCGAGATCCACTGCGAGGTTGACTTCATGGCGGTCGCCACCTACGGGTCGGCGACCAAGTCCTCCGGCGTGGTGCGGATCCTCAAGGACCTCGACGCGGTGATCGAGGGACGCGACGTGCTGATCGTCGAGGACATCGTCGATTCGGGATTGACGCTGCAATATCTGTTGCGCAACCTGGCCGCACGCAACCCGCGCTCGCTCGAGGTATGCGCGCTGCTGATCAAGCCCGAGCGGCGCCAGGTCGAGCTGTCAACGCGCTACGTCGGTTTCGAGATTCCCGACACGTTCGCAATCGGTTACGGGCTCGATCATGGCGAGCGCTACCGCAACCTTCCGTTCGTCGCCGCGCTGCACGAATGAGCGGCAGCTCGCTGCACGAATGAGCGGCAGCTGAGCCCAGGACGGAGCGATCCTTGTTGCGATTTACGCTAACCCGACGGAGGGCTGAAACTCAGCTGCTACGCTTGGCGATTCGTAGCCGAGATTCCGTGCATCGAAGCCACCGGTGCCCGGGCCAAGCAGGACTCCATCCGTGAGCATGAGCAGATTCTTCAAGAGCGCCGCCTTCCCGATCCTGATCGTGGTCGTGCTGGCGTTCTTCGCGCAGAAGTTGATCGGCAGCACCTCCAAGGAGCCGACCTACACGTTCGGGCAGTTGGTGCAGCAGATCGATTCGGACCAAATCCAGAGCATGAACCTGGATCAGAAGGACAACAGCGTCGCGGTCGAGCTGAAGGGCGGCACGAAGTACTCGGTCGGCTACCCCGACAGCTACGCGCCGCAGCTGATCAACGACGCGATCAAGACCGACGGCGCGACCTCGGTAAACGTGCAGAGCAAATCGACCAACGGTTGGCTGTCGCTGCTGACCTACATCCTGCCGTTCGTGATCTTCATCGGCTTCTGGATCTTCCTGATGAACCAGGTCCAGGGCGGTGGGTCGAAGGTCATGTCGTTCGGCAAGTCGCGCGCCAAGCGGATGTCGGTCGACAGTCCGAAGATCACCTTCAGGGACGTCGCCGGGGTCGATGAGGCGGTCGAGGAGCTCCACGAGATCAAGGAGTTCCTTGAGAACCCGAAGAAGTTCCAGGCGCTCGGCGCGCGGATCCCCAAGGGCGTGTTGCTGTACGGCCCGCCGGGCACCGGCAAGACGCTGCTGGCGCGCGCCGTCGCCGGCGAAGCGGGGGTGCCGTTCTTCTCGATCTCCGGGTCGGACTTCGTCGAGATGTTCGTCGGCGTCGGCGCCTCGCGCGTGCGTGACCTGTTCGAGCAGGCTAAGCAGAACTCTCCCTGCATCATCTTCATGGACGAGATCGACGCGGTCGGACGTCACCGCGGCGCCGGTCTCGGCGGCGGCCACGATGAGCGCGAGCAGACGCTCAACCAGCTGCTGGTCGAGATGGATGGCTTCGAGATGAAGGACAACATCATCTTGATCGCCGCCACCAACCGGCCCGACATCCTCGACCCGGCGTTGCTGCGTCCCGGTCGCTTCGACCGTCAGATCGTGGTCGATCGGCCGGATCGCCTGGGCCGCAAGAAGATCCTCGAGGTGCATACGCGCGGCAAGCCGCTGGCGCGGGAGATCGACGTCGACGCGCTCGCCGGGCAGACGCCCGGCTTCACCGGCGCTGACCTGTCGAACCTCGTCAACGAGGCGGCGCTGCTGGCGGCGCGCAACGGCAAGCGCGAGATCACCCAGGTCGAGCTCGAAGAGGGGATCATGCGCGTGATCGCGGGTCCGGAGAAGAAGACCCGGGTGATGAGCACCAAGGAGCGCAAGACCACCGCTTACCACGAGATGGGCCACGCGATCGTCGGGCACTACCTGCCCAACAGCGACCCGATCCACAAGATCTCTGTGATCTCACGCGGCCAGGCGCTCGGCTACACGATCTCGCTGCCGGGCGAGGACAAGTTCCTGACCACTCGGGCGGAGCTGCTCGACACGATGGCGATGACGCTCGGTGGCCGTGCCGCTGAGGAGATCGTGTTCGGTGAGATCACGACTGGCGCTTCGAACGACCTCGAGAAAGTGACCGCCACCGCCAAGCAGATGGTGATGCGCTTCGGGATGTCCGAGAAGCTCGGCCCGCGCGTGTTCGGACACGATCACGGGATGCCGTTCCTCGGCCGCGAGTTCAGCGCCGAGCCGGACTACTCCGATGAGATCGCGCGTGAGATCGACGACGAGATCCGGCGGATCATCGAGTCCGCGCACGTGCAGGCGAAGGACATCCTCAACACGCACCGGGAGTCGCTGCAGAAGCTCTCCGAGATCCTGCTCAAGCGCGAGACGATCGAGAAGGAGCAGTTCGAGGCGCTGCTGGATGGCGGCACCGAGGAGCAGGTGTTCGGCGCTGAGGCACCGCCACCGCCGGAGTTCCCGCTGCCGCCCGCTTCGCCGGAACGTGTCGGGCGCGAGCCGACGCCACGCCCGCTGCC
>JBKQKK010000376.1:0-7629 GCA_052147535.1 Solirubrobacteraceae bacterium
CCGCAGCCAACGCCCCCTTCACTTCAAACCGACACGGGCCATCCCGCCTCGGCACTCAAACCCCAGCAATACCGGGCCTTCCGGGCCCTCGATACCCATCTACCACGGTCTTACGCTTGGTTTAGGATTAGGTTCGACAACGACGCGTAACCTTAACCGGAACGACGCCAACGCATAGCGTTGCGTGACGCAGAGTGGTGATCGAAAGCCCCTAAGAAGCGTCAGGGGCCCGGTACTTCCCGAGCTTTCGTGAGCCCTCGCGCACATCGGAGCAGGCTCGCGGTCGTGTTGGAGGCGTACGTCAAGCGTGTCAGCACGCGGAAGGCCGACCGGCGGCTCGATGCGGTCATCGCCGACGGGCACCCGCCGGCGACGGCGAGGCGGTGCCGGGAGTTGTCGGAGGTCCCGACCACGTCGGGATCGTCGCGGGGTCGTGCCGATCGCTTGTTGCTGTCGCGAGGGCTCACATGGGCGCGAACCTGGTTCAGAGACTCGACCAGCATGCCACCAGACCCAAACGTGGGGTCGTAGATGCTCTCGCCCGCCTTTGGGTCGAGCAGCTGCACCATCAGCCGAACTACGGCACGCGGCGTGAAGAATTCGCCGGCCTTCTTACCTGACTCGTCTGCGAAATTCTTGAGCAGGTACTCGTAGCCGTTTCCGAGTAGGTCGTGCGTGACGCTGTCCGGATCGAGTTTCAGGCTGGTGAAGACGTCGAGGACCGCAAGCAGTCGTTCTTCTGGGAGGATCTGCTTGTTGGCCCATTGGACGGTTCCGAAGACGCCCGCGAGCGTTTCCGGGTTTGCCTCCTGGAGTCGGTCGAAGATCAGCTGAAGCCCCGCACCGATGTTCTCATGCAGCTTGAGCACGTCATCCCAGAGGCATCCGTCAGGAACCTCGAAGCGAAAGTTCTCGGGCAGGCACGCGAGCTCCTCGTCGCCGTCGTACAGACCAAGCGCCTTCTGGTACTCCCAATGCCATGTCGAGCCGCTGATCGGACCGACGATGTGTCAGCTGCATCGCGGACGCAGATGGCGGCGGCGCGGGGCCATCACTGGCACTCTGCGCCCAGCTCGTGTGTGCGGCATTCGCGTGACGCCCGAACCGGAGTGGTCAGCCGGACAGTTAGAGCCTGACTGAGATAGGCTCTTAGGCACAGCTGGCCAGAGCAACCTGCTGACGAGCAAAGCGGAGCTCGTCAAACCCGGCCACGCCTTCTCCTACAGCTACATCTGCCAGGAGTCCGGCTGCAAGGGCCACGAGCAGAAGATCGTCGACAGGGAACTTGGCGAGGCATACCGATCCTGGAACCAGACCGGCGATGAGCTACTGAACGCGATCAAGCACAAGTGGTTTGATCGCATGTGCTCGGAGAAGAACGAGCCGCTGTTCTTCGTCCGAGACCAGCACCGCTATCCCGGCCAGTTCTTCGTACTCGGAACGTTCTACCCCGTGCGCCGTCCGAACGAGAACCAGCTCGTGTTCGACCTGGCGGCGTGATCCGAGCGGGCTCCCGGGTCGGCTCAAATCTTCGGCTGAGGAACTCCCTGCGTTGAGGAACAGAGATGACCTTTGACGCTGCGGGCGTAGTCGTCGTCCTGATGGTCGCGTCACCCTGATCGTCATCGGCCCCGTTGGTGGCGCCGTTCACGAACTCGGCCATGCATCTGTTGCGTTGACCTTGATCTCAGGAGACGTGCGCGTGTTCCTCTGCGGGGCTGCCTGAATGACGCGCTCGCCATCAAGCTCTCTATAGGTGCTCGACGACAAGCTCCGGCAGCCGCTGGCGCAGCTCCTCGACGATCAGAGCCCGGTGGCACGCGCGATGGTCGTGCTCGAAGTAGAGCACGCATGTAGATTCGTCATCAAGTCTTTCGGCCAGCGCGTCCACGGCGGACGATGAGCCGTTGCGTAGGTGGACCAGGTACTGACGCTCACGCTCGCGCTGGCGCCCGGAGCGGTGAAGGTCTCGCGACGGCTTGGGGTTGCCGAGCGCTCGCTCGTGCTCGTATGCGATGCCGGCTTCGGCAAGGGCCGCTGAGAGCGCTCGCTTCGCGAAGCTCTTGCGTCGGGGAGATGGGCAGCTCGCGCACGTCGATGAGTCGCGTGACGCCGGCGGCGTTGAGCCTGGCGATCAGCGATTCCGGTGTCTTATGATATGGCACTCGTAGCCGATGGTGTAGAGCGTCGAAGGCACACCAGGAGGTTCGCACAAGTACCCCGAAACCCTCCCACAGAGATATCGGCATCCCGAAGGCGTCGAGTAAGGGGCGCCGGAGGATCGCACACATGCGGTAGCCGTAGCCGTGGTTTCTGCGCCGCGGCCTTCTCGAACTAGCGCCCCGGGGTGATGCTCATGATCGCCCTGGGTGGACGCCGCGAACGACCGGATCGGTTCGCCGTATCCCCCACGCGGGGGAGTGCGTGTTGCGATCGGGTCCGAATTCGGCTATGAAGAGAGGGGCGCCGGCTACGCCTCGGCGTGGGCGCCTGCGACGAGCACCAATGGGCCGAAAGGAACAAAAGCAAAGGACACGTAACAGGATGAGCGCAGAGTGCCGCCAGGGCCGGGACCACCCGCTTCCCGAATCAGGCAGTGAGCCTTCAGCACGCCCACCGCCGTTGTCGCGGCAAGACGCCGTGCTGGAGGCCGCTGCGCAGACGGCGAGCCTCATGCTGAACGCCCCCGGCTGGGAGCGAGGCGTAGAGGCGGTGCTGCCTAGGTTGGGGCGGGCATCCTGTGGTCCCCTCAGAGAATGACTGGCCAAGCGAGGAGCTCGCGGGTCTCGGGAGGTGCCATGCCTGAGGGTCCGCGCGCTTCGCGTGATCCGCGCGCGCCGGTGAGCGGAGTGCTCGTCGCTGACCCGAGCCTGCGGATCATCAGCGTCAACCACGCCTTCTGCCAGATGACCGGATTCGACGACGCGGAACTGGTCGGGCGTCGTCCCCCGTATCCGTTCTGGAGCGCCCTTGAGGCCGATCGCGCCCAAGCGTGCATGCAAGAGGCAGCCGACAAGGGAGGTGACTTCGAGCTGGCCATCCGCACGCGAGATCGGCGGCTCTTTGACGCCTCGGTTTCGCTCACCCCGGTCCGCGACGCCGCAGGAGCGCTGATCGCCTACGCCGCCAGCTACACCGACCTCTCAGGCGTTCGGGCTCAGGAGCGGCTGGAGCGCGCGGTGCAGGACTTGGTGAGCGCCACGGAGGTGGCCAAGGACGACCCGCGAATCGCATTCGACAGGGTCGCGGCGCATGTGGCGGCATTGATCGGCGCGCCATCGGCAGCCATCGTCCGCTTCGAGGGCGACCGCGGAATCATCGTGGGAGCCCGCGCGCACCACGCGGTTCCGCTTCCCGACGAGCTGCCTTTGAACGAGCCTTCGGCGACAGCGTCCGTGGCGCTCACCGGACGCCCCGCGCGCGAGGATTACGCGGACGCGCAGTGTGGGTTTGCCGCTCGCGCTCGGGACGCTGGCATGCGTGGCGGCCTCGCGGTTCCCGTTCACCTCCACGGCAAGCTGTGGGGCTGCCTGGGTGTCATCTACGACCGACCCGAGGCGCTGCCCGAGGACGCTGAGAGGCTGCTGGAACGCTGCGCGGACCTGGCCTCGCTCGTGCTCGTCAACGCCGACGCCTGGAGTGCGCTGCAGCGCCGCGCCAGCACCGATTCCCTGACCGGCCTGCTCAACCACCGCGCTTTCTACGAGCGCCTCGGAGCCGAGTATCAGCGCGCGCTGCGCCACGAGCGCCCGTTGGCACTCGTCGTGCTCGACCTCGACGACTTCAAGACCCTCAACGACACGCTCGGACACCAGGCCGGCGATCGAGCGCTGCACACGGTGGCGCAGACGCTGGTGCGTGAGGCCCGCTCCGGTGATGTCGCCGCGCGTTTGGGAGGCGATGAGTTCGCGGTGATCGCCCCGGATGTTGACGAGACTGCGGCGCTTGCGCTGGCGCAACGCCTGCGTGCGAGCGCAGCCGAGGCTCTGGCCGCGGTCGGCCTCCCCCTGACGTTATCCTGCGGGGTCGCCGACGTGCGCGTCGCTGAGAGCGTCGATGACCTCGTCCGCTTGGCCGACGGCGCCCTGTACCACGCCAAGCATCACGGACGCGACCAGGCTGTCTCATACGCCCCCGGCCTCGTCATCGAGCTCTCCTACGAGCAGGCGCTGAACGCCCGCGTCCTGAGCGCAGCCCAAGCGATCGGACGGGCAATCTCCGCCAAGAACGGCCACTCGCGCGAGCACGCCGAGCAGGTGGCGCACGTTGCCGACCACGTCGCCGCGCGGCTGGGCTGGGATGTAAAGCGTCGCGCGAGGCTGCGCGAGGCTGCGCTCCTTCACGATGTCGGCAAGCTGGCGTTGCCGAACGCGCTCCTCGCCAACCAGAGCAGGTACACCCCAGAGGAGTTCGAGCAGATGAAGACGCACGTCACGCTCGGCGCCCAGCTCACCGAAGGTTTCCTCGACGACGAACAGCTTCGCTGGTTACGCGCTCACCACGAGCGCCCGGATGGGAGCGGCTACCCGAGCGGACTGGCGGGCCGGGATATTCCCGACGGGGCGCGCGTGCTGGCGGTCGCCGACGCTTATGACTCGATCACCCGCGAGCACACTCCCACCCGGCCACCACAGCCTCCATCGAGCGCCGTGGCCGAACTGCGGCGCTGCGCTCACCGCCAGTTCGACGCGTTCGCCGTGGATGCAGTCGCAGACTGGGTCGCTGCCGACGGAACCGAGCGTATGCAGCGCCCCGCCAAATGACGATCGTCGGCGACATCAACTGGCCTTATGAGCAGCGCTGGGTTATGCGCAGCTGCGCATAAACCGCCTTGAGGAGTTCTCTCCTCGGTGCGGTGCAGCCGACCGTTCTCGACCACGCCAGCCCTCAACCAGCTTCGGATCATTCCCCTCGCGGGGAAACGAGCCGAGCATGGTCAAGATGTGGTCGTGCGCGATCCGGTCAAACGCCCCGGCCAAATCTGCGTCCAGAACCCACCGCCGTTTCGGGCGTCTGCCCTTGACGACGTTGTAGATCGCCTGGATCGCGTCATGGCAGCCACAACCGGGCCGGAATCCATAGGACTTCGGCTCAAACCGGGCTTCCCACTCGGGCTCCAACGCGTTCACGACCCGGGGGTCAGCACGACCTCGCCGTCCACGCCTGCCGTCAAACGCGTGAGCATCCTCTCAGACCGGGCCACACAGGCCCTGCCCGCTGCCGGTTGACCCGAGCCTGTGGTGGCCGGGTGGTTTCGTTTGAGGCCCTCAGCTCGGCGCTCCGGGTCAGCGACCCCGACCAGCCCCCACCCGGCTGCTGGAACACGTACGCTGCGCCCTAGGTGTATTCAGTCCCCGGCGCCACCACGGGATAGCCGTGGCCCGGCGCGCCAACAACGATCGTCTCAGCAGACACCGCGAGCGAGTCGCCAAACCCGTCGTCGCTATTGCCGTCCGTGGCGGTCAGCTCGGCGCTCTGGGTCAGCGATCCCGACCAGCCCCCAGCCGGCTGCTCGAACACGTACGCCCAACCCTAGTGACACAAGTTTACGCAAACTGTGAAAAGGATCCGCGCCGCCTTGGCACCCATTTGAGGTGTTCACCTCGTAGCACACTCCCGGCGTGCCGGCCACGATCGTCGTGCCAGACACGGCGACCGACGAGCCGAGCTCGTCATTAGCCAGGCCGTCGGAGGCGGTCAGCTCAGCGCTCTGGGTCCCGAGCGCCGACCAGCCCGCCGCCGGCTGCACGAAAACGTAGACCGCCCCTTGAAGGATGTTCGAACCTACCGTTTGTTGCTTTGCGCCGACGACGACCGTGTCACCAGAGACCGCGACCGCGCCGCCGAACCCGCCGCCCGCCGTGCCGTCCGAGGAGATCAGCTCGCCGGACTGCGCAAGCAGCGGGTCAACCCGCACCGGGTAGCGTGCATCCCGGTCGTCAACCTCGACCAAGTCGGCTGCCGTGGAGCGCGAACCACGCCCGCAGCGCCCGTCCGCGCGCGTCGGTCGCGACCAACTCGCCGCAGCGCAACGCCCCGCCAGCGCCCAACAGAGACACACCGCCATCCTCGAGCCGCACGCGCAGATCGCCCGTCAACCCGAGCGAGAAGGTCAACGGACCCGACCCCGTCCGGGGCCGCGAGCTCACCGTGAACCCCTGCTCCAGCCGGGCCGGCCCATTAGTCCACGACTCGTTCACCGCACCACGCGCGTACAGCACCCGGTTCGCTTGCGCAGCTGGCCTGACCGGCGCTAGTGCACGCACCGCAGCCGCGTAGCCGTAGCCGTCCAGCGCAAGCCCGAGACGCATCCGCCCTGAAACGATCGTCACCGCCGCCCCTACGGCTGTACGACAACCGCCCGCGTACGATGGCGTCAGCCCAGCTGTTAAGCGTCACTTGAGTTCGGCACCGCAGCGTGGGTCTGCGTCGTTGAGGCTCGGCATCGGCGCTTGGTAGCAGCTGGTCGTCGGCTTGGGCGTGCGGGAGGTAGGGCCGAGTGGCGCAGCTGGTGAAGCGTCCAGCCCCGTCTTGCTGACCTTCAACGAGGCGTGCTTGAAGAGGTAGGCGGATCGTTCGTAGGAGAGGCGGCTACGGCCGGTGATCGGGCGCAGGTCCAGAGCGGCGGACGCGCGGGCGGGGCTGGGGCGCCGGTCGGCGAGGAAGATCGGACCGGTATCGCGCTCGCCGATCAGCCTGGGCAGCAGGCGTGCTGAACCGGATTGGAAGTGCAGCCAGTCGCTGTCGCCGCCTGTGCGCCGTACGCGCGGCGGTTGTTCTCCAGGTCGAGGTCCGTAATGTCGGCGCTGAGGACTTCTTGGGCGCGAGCGGCTGTCTCGTAGAGCAGGCGCCAGAGGCACTTCTCGCGGACCTGGACGTCCTCGCGGCGAAACAGCCGTTCCAGCGAGGCCGGGGCGATCGCCCTGGTGCGATCGGCCGGCTCGCTGCGGCGTTCAAGGACGCTCGCGGGATCCGTGGTGAGCCAGCCCCGGCGTCGCGCGAACGCGCTGAACGAGCGCAACGTCGCGACATGCCGGTTCCAGGTGGCCGGAACGCACTGTCCCCATGCCGCGGCGGTGAACGCGTCGAGGGTCGCGCCGTCGAGTGCTCCGAGCGGCAGGCTGCCGTGTTCGGCGGTGACCTGGTTGATCGTCTGCGTGTAGGAACGCCTGGTCGTGGCAGCCATGTCTCGCCGCAGGAACGCCTCGGCTGCGTCGACGATCGTCTTGCCTTGGTGTAGCGCTACGACCTGGCCGCTCATCAGCCCCTCCAGACGGATGTGACGGGGAATATCGTATTCCCTGTCAGATCGACGCCCAGCCCTTCACGGCTTCGCCCGGTGTTCGTCGCGCTCGGCCGCCACGCCCGCGCCGATCCCGGTACCGCTGTCCAACTCGGCGCTGCACAAGCTTATAGCTCATCCTATGTGGTGTTGGAGCCTCGACCGCCGCCGAGGGAGCGCTTTCTACGCGACCACACTCGCCAGCGAAAGCGTGCCCCATGTCATCGCCCGTCGCCTCGGCCATGCCTCGATCGAGACCACCAACCACTACCTCGCCGAAGTGGCCGGCGACACCGGAGCCGTCGGCGAGGTACGCGACCGCCGACACCAGAGCTGGCGGCGCGAGC
>JBKQKK010000377.1:0-4301 GCA_052147535.1 Solirubrobacteraceae bacterium
GTCTGGACCGGCGGCGTGTATGTCTGGACCGGCGGCGTGTATGTCTGGACCGGCGCGGTGTACGTCTGGACCGGCGCGGTGTACGTCTGCACCGGCGCGGTGTACGTCTGCACCGGCGCGGGGGGTAGTACGGGAAGCGTGAGCGTGGCGAACGCCGGGATCGTGAGCCCGGCGACACGAGCGGCATCAGCGGTCGAGGCGAGTTTGGCGCTGGCAGAGGCGACGCTAGTGCGGATC
This sequence comes from Solirubrobacteraceae bacterium, assembly GCA_052147535.1. Taxonomy (GTDB): domain Bacteria; phylum Actinomycetota; class Thermoleophilia; order Solirubrobacterales; family Solirubrobacteraceae; genus Palsa-465. The sequence continues at coordinate 238 of JBKQKK010000377.1, forward strand.
CGCGCGTACTCGCGGCGCTGATTCCTCGCCGCTGCGGCGTCGAGCGAATCGAACGAGTGTGCTTCGACTTTGATCGCGTGAATCAGGTGAGACAGAGGCCGCTGGTATCGCGCAGGAACGCGAAGCGCTGACAGTTTGGCGACGGCGGCGCTCTCCAGATCCACGATCCCGCGCGCCGCCGATGCTCTAGACGGAAGGCTGCTCGCGTCGAAACCGCTGAGGCGCTTGCGCGCGAGGAGCACTGGCCTCAGGTCACGCTCGAGCGCGCCTGACAACGACGTGAGCACCCCCGGCGCAAGCAGCTGAACGCCGGTGACTCTGGCAACCATCGCAAGATCCGTGCAGGACGCCATCGCGCGTACGGCGGATCCTTTGGCGTCACAGATGATCGCGATGTCGGCACCGGTCGTCGGGATCACGAATGCGACAAGTTGCCGGTCACCGCGAGGCGTCCAGCTGTAGCGACGTCCTGGACTACCAGCAACCCGCAGCCCGGTCTCGCTCGCTGGCGGTCCGTAGCGTGCGACAAGTTGGGGCGGCAGATCGCCGGGAACGGCCGCCGAGTCAACCAGCGTACCGCCGGAAGCGGTTGCCGGTCCTGACGTCAGCCGGATCGGTGCGCGGAGCGCGAAGCTTCCCGCCACGGCGCCCGGGACCGAGTGCCACGGCGCCCGGTACGCGATCGCAAGCGGACCGGACCGCGCCGTTTGCGGCTTCGCCGCAGCCGTCGCACTCCGGCCGATCAGCACCACGACCAGGACGACGAGCGCGAGCGCCGCGATCACCACTCCGATCATGACGACCTCGCGCCGCCTCGGCTTTCTTTTGGTTTCCTGGACTGGGGGTACGAGCTGACTGCTCGCGTCCGGCGCGGCGACGTCGGCGGTCGCTGCACCGAGCAGAAGCTCGCCGAACGTGTCGCCGGAAAGTGCTCTCGACGCGGCGCTGTTGCCAGGGAAGCGCTCAGGCAAGGGCGCACGCCCGTTTCGCTCCGAGACGCCCGACCCGGCTTCGAAGCCATGGGCCAGAGATACGGCGAATGCCGGCACCGCCTGACGCTGCTGCTCGGTCATGCCGTTGATCACGACCGCCGTCGCCGCCAGCAGACTACCGGCTCGCTCATACCGGCGATCGGGATCGTTGGCCATCCCGCGCGCGATTATCTCGTTCAGAGCGCTCCGTGGCGGAAGACCTGCGCCGCCGGGAGCAGGCGGCTCGTTGACGTAGGCGATCAGAACGCCGGCGTCTGTGTCGCACGGGTAGGGCAACTCACCTGTGAGGCATTGAAACACGACGGCAGCGAGCGCATACACGTCGGTCGCCGCGGTCGCCGACTTGCCGAGGAATTGCTCGGGAGCGGCATAGTTGAAGCTGCCGACGAAGCCTCCCGTCGTCGTCAGCCCTCCAGTGTGGAGGCCCTTGGAAACCCCGAAGTCAGCAAGATACGGATGCCCTGCGTCAGTCAACAGAATGTTCTGCGGTTTGACGTCGCGATGCACGACGCCGGCCGCGTGAGCCGCGTCAAGAGCATCAGCGATCGGAGAGAGAACTCTCAGCGTCTCATCCGCCGAGATTCCGTGGTCTCGCAACCGGTCGGCAAGCGTCTCTCCCGCCACGAAGCGCATCGCAAGGAAGAGCTGACCATCGACCTCTCCCGAGTCGTACACGCTGACGATGTGCGGATGGTCTAGCGCCGCAACGTTCTGGCCCTCGCGCCGGAACCGCTCACGGAACGCCTCGTCGTGACTGAGCTTCGCTGACAGAACCTTCAGCGCGACCGGCCGTCCGAGTGAGATCTGCTCGGCCTGGTAAACGATCGCCATGCCACCGACGCCGATGACGTCCAAGACGCGGTAGCCGCCAAGCGTCTCCCCTGGCTCCAGGATCATCCTTGTCGAGGCCATCGCCTTCTACCCGGTTTCGATCCTCGATGCTAGGCGCACTTGACTGGTTGGTTGTGACCGGGCGGAAGGCAATCCTCGGCCTGGGTGGGGCGAACTCCGCCCCGGATCGTGACGATCACGACTTTGCCGACGCTGTTGGGTGCTGTGATCACGAACTCCACAACGGCTCCTGGAGTCAAAGAACTGTTGGCAAACGGGTTGGCGAGCACGAGCTTTTCCGCATCTGGCTTGAACACGCGACGCGCGAACGGACAGCCCCCTCCCTCGCAGTCGATCGCGACCTGCGCATCAGCCGGTAAGCGCTCAATCGTCAGCTTTGAAATGGTCGTGGAAGAGGTCGTGTAGTAGCGACTGTACTCCGTGTAGGTATAGAAGTACGTGATCGGCGAACTGATCCGCGCGTAAGCGAACGTGACTACCCGAGTCGGCGTGCTCGTGCCGTTGATCGCAACGACCGTCGGCAACTTGTAGAAGCTTGCGAGCAACCGCTTGCCGACCGCATTCAGGCTGATCCGGATCGCTGCTCTCTGCCGCGCTGAAATCTTGAACGACGCACGAGCGACAGTGACTGCCACGATCCCCGGCGTCGGAGCACCAGGGTCGCCAGCAACCGAGACGATCGCGTGGCCCAGCTTGCGCTCCCAAACGCTGACCACGACCGCACCCGCGCACCGCTGACCAGTCACCCCGGAACAAGCGACCTGGACCACCGCACTCGAGCCCTGAGCTGACACCGACCCAGGAGCCACCGCCGGCGTCGCCTTGTCAACCGCGACCAGCCCCGCCACCGCCGCGGTCGCCGCGGAGCTTACGGGGCTCCCGGCGCCGGCCGCGTTCGACGCGGTCTCCTGCACCACGATCGTCTGCCCGACATCCGCGGCGCCCAACGTGTAAGTCTGCCCGGTCGCACCCGAGATCGCCGAGCAATCGCCACCGGAACCCGCGCAATCCTCCCACTGATACCGATACGACGTCGGAGAGTTCGTCCAGGTCCCATGCGACTCGGTCAACGTCGCGCCCTCGAGCACCGTGCCGGAGATCGACGGCGGCGAACTACTCACCGGAACGGCCTGCGCGTTCACGGGCTTGTCCACCGCGACCAGTCCCGCCACCACCGCGGTCGCCGCTGAGCTCACGGGGCTCCCGGCGCCGGCCGCGTTCGAGGCGGTCTCCTGCACCACGATCGTCTGCCCGACATCCGCGGCGCCCAACGCGTAAGTCTGCCCGGTCGCACCCGAGATCGCCGAGCAATCGCTCCCGGACCCATCGCAATCCTCCCACTGATGGCTGTAAGACGTCGGACTGTTGGACCAGGACCCATGTGACTCGGTCAGCGTCTGCCCCTCGACGGTCGCACCGGCGATCGACGGGGGCACATTGCTCACCGGCTTACCGACCGCAAGCAACCCCGCCACCAAGGCGGTCGCCGCCGAGCTTACGGGGCTCCCGGCGCCGGTCGCGTTCGACGCGGTCTCCTGGACCACGATCGTCTGTCCGACATCCGCGGCGCCCAACGTGTAAGTCTGCCCGGTCGCACCCGAGATCGCCGCGCAATCGCCACCGGACCCATCGCAATCCTCCCACTGATACCTATACGACGTCGGACCGTTCGTCCAGGACCCGTGCGACTCGGTCAACGTCGCGCCCTCGACCACCGTGCCGGAGATCGACGGCGGCGAACTACTAACCGGAACACCCTCCGCGACCACCGCAGTCGTCGCCGAGCTCGCCGGATCGCCCGCACCCGCCGCGTTCGACGCGGTCTCCCGGACCACGATCGTCAGCCCGACATCCGCGGCGCCCAACGTGTACGTCTGCCCAGTCGCACCCAAGATCGCCGAGCAAGCGCCCACGTCGCAATCCTCCCACTGATAGACATACGACGACGGACTGTTGGACCACATTCCGTGCGACTCCGTCAACGTCGCGCCCTCGAGCGCCATGCCCGAGATCGACGGCGACGAAGTGCTCACCGGAACACCCTCGACCACCGCGGTCGTCGCCGAGCTCGCCGGATCGCTGGCGCCGGTCGTGTTCGATGCGGTCTCCTGGACCACGATCGTCAGCCCGACATCCGCGGCGCCCAACGTGTACGTCTGCCCAGTCGCACCCAAGATCGCCGAGCAAGCGCCCACGTCGCAATCCTCCCACTGATAGACA
>JBKQKK010000378.1:0-46030 GCA_052147535.1 Solirubrobacteraceae bacterium
CTCGCGAACTTCGTTGCCAACGACAACGCCCAGATCAGGGTGCTGGACGACGTCGGGGACGTGCTGTGCACGCAGGCGGCGGGCCTGACGAGCGCCCAGGAGCAGCGCCTGCAGCCGCGCTTCACCGTGCCGTTGCTGCCCGGAAGCTACGTCCAGGACGGCTACCGCGTCGAGGCGAAATACATCACCTGGCCCCCGGTCGGCGAAGGCTGGCTGATCTACGCGCGGCCGCTATCGAGCCTTGACCACACGCTCGGTGACGTGCGGCTGTTCCTGCTGGTCGGCGTGCTCGGCGGCACCGTGCTGGCGCTGCTGGCCGGGCTCGCCAACGCCCAGCGGGCGATGCGTCCGATCGCGCAGCTGACCGAGACCGCGCGCGAGATCGAGCGTACGCGCGATCCGAGCCGGCACGTCCCGCATCCGGAGGCCAACGACGAGGTCGCCGAACTGGCGCGCACGCTCGAAGGGATGCTCGGCGCGCTGGACGAAGCGCGGGCCGCGACCGAGACCGCGCTGCGCCGCCAGCGGGAGTTCGTGGCCGACGCCTCGCACGAGCTGCGCACGCCGCTGACGAGCGTGCTGGCGAACCTCGAACTGCTGGCCGACGAGCTCTCGGGCGAGCAGGCGGATTCCGCCAAGTCGGCGTTACGCTCGACGCGGCGCATGCGGCGGCTCGTCGGCGACCTGCTGCTGCTCGCCCGCGCCGACGCGCAGCGCGCCCAGCCGTACCGGCAGACCGACCTCGCGCAGGTCCTGATCGACGCTGCAGCGGAGATCGAGCCGCTCGCCGACGACCACGAGATCACCGTCGAGCCGGGCACGGCGGTGATCCCCGCGCGCGGGGACGACCTGCACAGGATGATCCTCAACCTGCTCGAGAACGCCGTCCGGCACACGCCCAAAGGGACCCACATCCGGGCGCGCACGTGGGTCGAGGACGGCGTCCCCGCGGTGCTCGTCGAGGACGATGGCCCGGGCATTCCGCCGGAGCTGCGGCGCAAGGTGTTCGAGCGCTTCGTCCGCGGCGGCGGCGACGGGGGGCGCGGGTCGGGCCTTGGCCTCGCGATCGTGCAGGCGGTCGCCGAGTCGCACGGCGCGAGCATCGAGCTGGGTCAGCCGTTGAGCGCCGGCGGCACCAGGTTCGTGATCCGCTTCGTCGAGTCGGCGGGCACGCAGCCCGCCGGTGACGTCGCCGCTCAGACTTCGACGACGACCGGCAGCACCATCGGGCGGCGCCGCAGTCGGTCGTAGACGAACGCGGCGAGGTCGTCGTGCAGCTCCTCCTGGACCATGTCGATCTCGTTGATACGGTCGTCGGCGCAGCGCTTCAGCGAGCGCGCCACTTCTTCGCGAATGTCCGCCACGAGCCCGTCGGCCTGCTCGATGAACGGGACGCCGCGGAAGATCACCTCGGTGTCGGCAACCGGTTCGCCGCTCTGCTCGGAGATCGTCGCGACGACGATGAAGATCCCGTCGGCCGAGAGCATCCGGCGGTCGCGCAGCGCGACGTCGGCCGGATCGCCGATGTCGACGCCGTCGACGAACATCATGCCTGCCTGCTCGGCCGCTCCGAAGCTCGCGCCACGCGAGTCGATCTCGAGCGGTAGGCCGTTGGCGCCCTGAAACACGTGGTCGGGGTCGATTCCGACAGCGTCCGCAAGCTGCGCGTGCAGATGGATCCGCTTGTGGTCGCCGTGCACCGGCATCACGTAGCGCGGCCGTAGCAGGTTCAGCATCAGCTTCAGCTCCTCGGCGTAGCCATGTCCCGACGCGTGGATCGGCGCGTCGGCCGTGGTCACCACGTCGCAGCCGATGTGGTAGAGACGGTCGACTGTCTCGTTGACCGCGCGCTCGTTGCCGGGGATCGGCGTGGCCGAGAACACGACCGTGTCGCCACGGTGCAGCTTGATCATGCGGTGATCGTTGTGCGCCATCCGCCGCAGCGCCGAGAGCGGCTCGCCCTGGGAGCCGGTGGAGATCACGACGACCTTGTGGTCCGGCCAGTCCTCCACCTCCTGCGGCTGGATCATGATCCCGTCCGGAAGCTCGATGTGCCCGAGCGAGCGTCCGATACCGACGTTCTTGCGCATCGAACGCCCGACCAGCGCGACCTTGCGGCCGAGCTCGGCAGCGGCATCCACGACCTGCTGAACACGATGGATGTTCGAGGCGAAGCTGGTCACGATGATGCGCCCGTCGGCGCGCGCGAACACCTCCTCGAGATGCGGGCCGACGACTCGCTCCGATGGTGAGAAGCCGGCGCGGTCGGCGTTGGTCGAGTCGCCGCACAGCAGAAGCACGCCGTCGCGCCCGAGCTCCGCCAGTCGCGAGATGTCGGCCGGCTCGCCATCAACGGGTGTCTGGTCGAACTTGTAGTCGCCCGTGATCACGACCGTGCCGAGCTCGGTTCGCAGCGCGACGGCGCACGAGTCCGGGATCGAGTGCGTCATGTGGATTAGCTCGAGCTCGAACGCCCCGAGTGTCAGCTGGTCCCCCGTTTCCAGGATCTCGAGCGGCATGTCGCGCAGCTTGTGCTCGTCCAGCTTGGAGCGTGCCATCGCGATCGTCAGCGGGCCCGAGTAGACGGTCGGTGCGTTTGCGGGTCCGAGCTCGCGCAGCACCCACGGAAGCGCCCCGACGTGATCCTCGTGGCCGTGCGTGATCACGATCGCCTCGATCTCGTCGGCGCGCTCGCGCAGGTAGCTGAAGTCGGGCAGTACGAGGTCGATCCCGAGCATCTCCGCGGTCGGAAAGCGCAAGCCCGTGTCGACCACCACGATCCGGTCGTCGTACTCGACGACCATCATGTTCTTGCCGATCTCGCCAAGCCCGCCCAGCGGCAGGACGCGCAGCTTGGCGCTCACGCTTGTGCTGCTTGCAGAAGACCGTGCCGCTCGAGCATCGCGCGCAGCACCGCCAGCTCGTCAGCGTCGAGCTCGACGTACGGTAGGCGCGGCGCGCCGACGTCGAGTCCCAGCAGGTTCAGCGCCGCCTTGAGCGAGCAGGCCGCGGGCGCGATTGCCAGATCGCGGTAGACGTCCTGCAAGCCGGCGTCGATCTCGCGCCGGCGCTGCGGCTCCTGCACCATCCGGCGCATCTCCTCGCCGAACAGATGGCTTCCGGTCAGGATCCCGCCGGGCTCGCCGAGATCGAGCACGTCGGCGAGCATGTCATCGTTGCCGGCGTAGATCGCCAGCCCGTCGACCTTCGCGAGGTTCGCGGGGCTCGCCTGCTTGACGGCCACGATGTTGTCCAGCTGCGCGAGCTCCGCGAGCAGGTCGTTGGGCATGTCCGACGCGGTCCGCTGGGGGATGTTGTAGAGGACGATCGGCAGGTTGGTGGCGCGCGATACCTCCTCGAAGTGCCGCACGATCCCGCGCCGGCTCGGACGGTTGTAATAGGGATTGACCGACAGCAGCGCGTCGGCGCCGAGCTCGGTGGCGTGCTCGGTGAGCGCGACCGCGTGTCGCGTGTCGTTGGAGCCCACGCCGGCGATGATCGTGCACCGCCCGGCCATCTCGCCGACCGCGAGCTCGATCATCCGCAGGTGCTCGCGGTCGTCGAGCGTGGACGCCTCGCCGGTCGTGCCGCAGATCACGAGCCCGTCGGAGCCGTGCTCGACCAGGTGGTGCATCAAGCGCACGGCGACGCTCTCGTCGACCCGCCCGGCGCCGTCGAACGGCGTGAGCATCGCGGTGATGATTGAACCGAGTTCTACTGCCATCAGCGACTGATTATGCAGGGTCCGGAGACGGAACCGCTCAGAGCAGCGGCCGGAACGTTGCTAGCTGTCTCTGTAGCTGCCCCACCCCAGCACCGTCAGCGGGCCCATCGGGTGCGCGTGATGCTCGGGCGGCGGCCCCGAGCTGGTCTGTGGCTTCGGGGGACGCGTGACGACATGCGTGACGGGAGCGCCGGTGAGCTTGCCGATCCGCTCGGGCAGTCCGGCGCGCAGCCACTTTGAGGAGCTGAGCGGGAGCGTGGCGACGATGATCTCGTCGTGGCGCTTGGGATCCCAGATCTCGCTGACTGCGACGATCGGGTCAGAGTTGCCGATCGCCCCCTCGGCTTGGAGGCCCGCGTCGCGCATCCTCGCCAGGGCCTCGCTGAGGGTCTTCGAGGCCGCTTCGAAGCCGCCGCCGTAAGCGGTCGCCGGCACGATCAAAGTGAACGAGCAGGGCTCGCAGCGGGCTCTGCTCAACAACGTGCCGTGCAGCTCGTCAGACGTCGCGGTCACGTTGGCGACGACCAGCACGTTCCTCTTCCAAGGCATCACACCCTCGTTTCTCTTCTCGCTCTCCACAAAACATATCTCAGCCAGGCTCTTACACAACGTAAGCGCCGACGTGAAGATTGCGAGGCGTGGCTACAAGAGGTGCTCGAGCCCGACGACCGGCGAGTCGCTGAGCGAGCCAACGCGCCGGATTGCCAGCAACACGCCCGGCATGAACGACTCACGTGCCAGCGAGTCGTGGCGGATCGTGAGCGTCTGACCGACGCCGCCGAGGATCACTTCCTGGTGGGCGACGAGCCCAGGCAGGCGCACCGAGTGGATCGGCGGCTCGGGTCTGTCGGGTGCCGCTGCGTGCATCAGCGCCGCGGTCCGCGCTGCCGTTCCGCTCGGCTTGTCGAGCTTGCGGTCGTGGTGAAGCTCGATGATCTCGGCCCGCTCCATGTGCCTGGCGGCCTGCGCGGCGAACTGCATCATCAGCACGGCGCCAATCGCGAAGTTCGGTGCCACGAACACGTTCGCCCCGGGCAGTCCGCGGAGCTCGTCGAGCTCGAAGCCGGTCGTGCCGATCACGACGTGCACGCCGGCGGCGACGGCCTGCTTGGCGTTCGCCACGACGGTGCCGGGAATCGTGAAGTCGACCAGAACGTGCGGCAAGAGCGCCAGCGCGTCCTCGATGGTGACCCCGATCGCGGGGTCGGCGCGGGCGACCAGCAGCATGTCGGGTGCCCGCTCGACGGTGTTGCAGACGGTCGCTCCCATCCGGCCCGCCGCTCCGGCGACGGCCACGCGGATGATCGCCTTGGACTGCGCGGTGCTCCCGTCGGGGGTCATGCGGCCCCCGCCAGCGTGACGGCGTCGAGCGCCGCGATGAACGCGTCCTGATCCGGTCCGATACCGGCGAACGACAGCCGCTCGGGTGCCCACAGCGCTTCGGCGAGCTCCTGCAGGTCGGCGAGTGAAACGGCGTCGATCTGCTGGACCACCTCGTCCAGCGAGAGCAGCGGCGCGCCGGCGAGCAGCTCTGAGCCGAGCCGGCTCATGCGCGACCCGGTCGACTCGAGCCCGAGCAGCACGCGGCCCTTGAGGTTGTCCTTGGCGCCGGCCAGCTCCTCCGCCGTGGCGGGCTGCTCGATCAGGTGCTCGAGCTCCCGGCCGACGACCAGGAGCGCCTCGCCGAGGTTGTCCGCGCGCGTGCCGACGTAGAGACCGACCTGGCCCCCGTCCTGGTAGGCGCTTGTGAACGAGTAGACCGCGTAGGCGAGCCCGCGCTGCTCGCGCACCTGCTGGAACAGGCGCGAGGAGGAGGTGCCGCCAAAGATCGTGTCGAGCACTCGCAGGGCGAAGCGGCGGTGGTCATGGCGCGAAAGCCCGAGACCGCCGACACACACGTGGAACTGCTCGGTATCCTTGCGCTCGAAGCGCCTCGAGCGCAGCGCCGGCGCCGGTGCGGTGCTCGCCGTCAGGTTCGCCGGTCCGCTCGTCGCTGACGGCGTGAGCTCGCGCGCGAGCTCCACGATCGCATCGTGGTCGACCGCGCCGGCGGCGGCGATCACGACGTTTGCGGGTGTGTAGCGCTGCGCGTGGAAGCTCGCGATATCCGCCGCGGGAGTGCCGGCGATCACGCTGGCTCGCCCGATGATCGCCCGTCCGAGCGCGTGTTCGCCAAAGATCGCCTCGCCGAGTACGTCGAACACCTTCTCCTGGGGATCGTCCTCGTACATGGCGATCTCCTCGAGGATCACGGCACGCTCGGAGTCGATGTCGTCCAGCGATGGCCGGAACACCATGTCCGCCATCACATCGAACGCTTTCGGCAAGTGTTCGTCGATCACCCGCGCGTAGACGGAGGTCGTCTCCTTGCCGGTACCGGCGTTCAGCTCAGCGCCCATGCGGTCGAAGATCTGGTCGATCTCGAGCGAGGCGTACTTGGAGCTGCCCTTGAACAGAAGGTGCTCGATCAGATGCGACAGTCCAGCCTGAGCTTCGCTCTCGCCGCGTGAGCCGGTCCCGATCCAGAAGCCCAGCGATACGGACCGGACGGAGGGCATCGCCTCCGTCGCGATCCGTATGCCTGACTCGAGCGTGGTCAGCTTGTGCTCGAGCGTCACCGGCGTATGCTCAGCGCTGGCGCCATCGGCCGTGTTTGGCTCAGCGCGGTCGATCGGGATCGCTGTCGCGGACCCGGCTACGGTCGCGGTCGCCCTCGCGCGGACGCGGTCCGCGGTCACCATCGCGGCCTCGCCCGCCACGGTCGCGTCCGCCCCGCTCGCCCCGCTCGCCCCGGTCGCGCCGCGGCGGTGGGCCGTCGCCGCTGGAGATCGTCGCGAGCTCCTCGACGGACTTGCCGGCGATCTCCGGGTCGTCAGCCAGCCGCAGGCCGATGCGACCGCGCTCACGGTCGACCTCGACCACGCGCACGTGCAGCTCGTCGCCCTTGTTGAGGACTTCCTCGACCGTCGCGATCCGCTTGCCGGGCGAGACATTGGAGATGTGCAGCAGGCCGTCGGTGCCCTTCGCGAGCTCGATGAAGGCGCCGAAGGTGGTCGTCTTGACGACCTTGCCGGTGAACGCATCGCCGACCGCGACCTCCTTGGTCATCGAGCGGATCCGATCGACGAGCGCATCGCCCAGCTCGCCGTTGGAGGCGTAGACGAGCACCTGACCCTCGTCGTTGACGTCGATCTGCGACTCGAACTCCTCCTGCAGCGAGCGGATCGTCTCACCGCCCTTGCCGATCAGCAAGCCGATCTTCTCGGGATCGATCTTGATCGTCGAGATCCGTGGTGCGTGCTTGGACAGCTCGGTCCGCGGGTGCTCGATCACCTTGTGCATCTCGCCGAGGATGAACTCCCTCGCTACCCGCGCCTGGGCCAGCGCGTCGCGCATGATCTCGAACGTCACACCGGTGATCTTGATGTCCATCTGCAGCGCCGTGATGCCGCGCTCGGTGCCTGCGACCTTGAAGTCCATGTCGCCGAGATGGTCCTCGACGCCGGCGATGTCGGTCAGGATGATGTAGTCCTCGCCCTCCTTGATCAGGCCCATCGCGATGCCGGCCACCGGGGACTTGAGGGGCACGCCCGCGTCCATCAGCGAAAGGCTCGAACCGCATACCGAGGCCATCGAGCTCGAGCCGTTGGACTCGAGGATGTCGGACACGACGCGGATCGTGTAGGGAAACTCCTCCTGGCTGGGGATCATCGGAACCAGGGCCCGCTCGGCGAGCGCGCCGTGGCCGATGTCGCGGCGCTTGGGGCCGCGCATGAAGCCCGCTTCCCCGACCGAGAACGGCGGGAAGTTGTAGTGGTGGAAGTAGCGCTTGGTGGTCTCGAGCCCGAGCGTGTCGAGGCGCATCTCCTCACGCGTGGTGCCGAGCGCGACGACGCTCAGTGCCTGCGTCTGGCCGCGCGTAAACAGCGCCGAGCCATGCGTGCGCGGGGTCAGCCCGACCTCGATCGAGAGCGGCCGGATCTCCTCCGAGGAGCGCCCGTCGGGGCGCCGCTTTTGAACTGCGATCCGCTCGCGGATCAGCGTCTTCTCGAGCTTGTCGAAAGCGCGCTGGGCGTTGGCGCGGTACTCGGCGAAGGTGTCGGCGTCCGGATCTCCAGAGTACTGGACCAGGACCTGCTCCTCGACCGCCTTGCAGGCGCTCTGACGCTCGAGCTTGTCCTCCACCTGCGTGGCGCTGTCCAGTGCGGCGCCGTGAGATGCCTTGATCTGCTCGTACAGGTCCGCGCTGACCTGCGGCACGTGGACTTCCGTCTTCGGCTTGCCGGCTTTCTCGGCCAGTTCGCGCTGAGCGGCACAGAGCTTCTTGATCGCGTCGTGGGCGATGTCGAGTGCGTCGAGGATCTCGGCCTCGGGGATCTCGTTGGCGCCGGCCTCGACCATCAGGATCGCCTCGTCGGTGCCGGCTACGATCAGGTCCAGATCGGTCGCCTCGACGAGGTCCTCCTCGCTCGGGTTGACGACGAAGTTGCCGTCCACCTTGCCGATCCGGACCGCCCCCACGGGCGTCGGGAACGGGATGTTGGAGATCATCAGCGCCGCCGAGCAGCCGTTCAGCGCGAGGATGTCGTAGGGGTTGACGTGGTCGACCGACAGCGGGATCGCCACCAGTTGTGTCTCGTAGCTCCAGCCCTTCGGGAATAGCGGGCGGATCGGACGGTCGATCAGTCGTGATGACAGCGTCGCCTTCTCACCGGAGCGTCCCTCGCGCTTGAAGAACGAGCCCGGGATCTTCCCGGCGGCGTACATCCGCTCCTCGACGTCCACCGTCAACGGCAGGAAGTCGACATCGCGGAGGTTGCCGGCGGTCGCGGTACAGAGGACCATCGTGTCGCCCGCGCGGACGACCACGGCGCCGGAGGCCTGCTTGGCCAGCTTGCCCGTCTCGAACGAGATCTCGCTTCCCGAAATCTCGGCGGACACGCGCGTAACGGCGTCAGACATATTCAGTTCCCTTCTGCTCCGCCACTCGTTGGGCGGAGTGCTTCGTTTCGTTCATTCGATTTCGAATCCGGACGATCCTAGCGGCTCCGGGTAAGCAGGCGGTAGGGATCGCTTACAACCAGCCGCTCACTGTCGTCGTAACGCCGTCGAAGAAGGCGGCGATATGCACCACTTTCTTCCAAGCCTCGGGCCTCACAGCCGCCTTGGCCAGCAGCTCGCCTGGTGGCTGGCTCCCGCACGGTCGCCGCAGGCGATGCATAAGCGGACCACGTGGTCCGCATCTGCTAGCCTAAACGGACCGTTCAGTCCAGTTACTTGGAGGACTCCGCACATGACAGCAGATCTCGGCGCCTCGGCGTCGCACACGCAAGCTTCTGGCACGCGTCTGGCAAGCAGCAAGTGGCTCGTGCTCGTGATCGCCTGCCTTGCGCAGTTCATGGTGGTGCTCGACGCGACCGTCGTCAACGTCGCGCTGCCCTCGATCCAACGTGGCCTGCACTTCTCCCCGCCCGAGCTGCAGTGGGTGGTCAACGCCTACACGCTCGTGTTCGGCGGGTTCCTGCTGCTCGGCGGTCGCGCAGCCGATCTAATCGGGCGCCGGCGCCTGTTCGTCGTCGGGATCGCGCTGTTCACCGCCGCCTCGCTGTTCAACGGCCTCTCACAATCCTCGACGATGCTGATCTTCGGCCGCGGCCTGCAGGGCCTCGGCGCGGCGCTCGTTTCCCCCGCAGCGCTGTCGATCATCATGACCACCTTCCGGGAGACCGGCGAGCGCACGCGCGCGCTTGGGGTCTGGAGTGCCATCGCGGCCGGCGGCGCGGCGTTCGGCCTGCTGCTGGGAGGAATCCTGACGGACCTCGCATCGTGGCAGTGGTGCTTCTTCGTGAACGTACCGGTCGGCGTGGCGACGGTGCTGCTGGCGCAGCGCTTCGTGCCCGAATCGCGCGCCGATCTGGGGCACCGCACGTTCGACCTGGCGGGCGCGACGGCGGTCACCGCCGGTCTGATTACGATCGTCTTCTCGATCGTCAAGGCGCAGGCGTGGGGCTGGGGCTCCGGCAGGACGCTGGGACTGCTCGGTGCCGGCCTGCTGATGCTCGCCGCGTTCTTCGTGATCGAGTCGCGCAGCGCCGCGCCGCTCGTGCGGCTTGGCATCTTCCGTGTACGGACGCTGCTCGCGGGCAACAACGTGATGCTGCTGGTGGCCTCCGGCATGTTCGGCATGTTCTTCTTCGCGTCGCTGTACGTCCAGGACATCCTCGGCTACAGCCCGCTGAAGGCGGGCTTCGCGTTCCTGCCGGTGACCCTCGGCATCATGATCGGCGCCGGGATCGCGCAGCAGCTGATCGGACGCGTAGGAGTCAGAGCAGTCGCGGTCGTGGGGATCACGATCGCCGCGGCCGGAATGTTCGTGCTCACCGGCCTGCCGGTCCACGGCCACTACGTATCGGACCTGCTCGTCGGACTGGCGCCGATGTCGCTCGGGATGGGCTTGACGTTCGTGCCGATCACGCTGCTCGGCACCTCGGGCGTCGGTCCGGAGGAAGCGGGTACCGCGTCGGGCCTGTTCAACACCTCCCAGCAGGTGGGCGGCTCGTTCGGGCTGGCGATCCTCTCCACGCTCGCGGCCAAACGCACCAGCAGCCTCCTCAGCACCTCTCCCGGAGGGGTGCACGCGCAGATGGCGGCGTCGGTGGCCGGTTACCACGTCGCGTTCGCCGTGGCCGGCGGGATGCTGCTGCTCGGTGCAGCGCTGCTGATCGTGATGCTCAGGCGCCGGCACCTCGCGGTCGTCTCGGTGCAGGCGAATCCCGCCGTGCTGGCCGCTTAGCGCTGCGAGAGAGCACAATCTCGTGTTGATGGCGGACATCGGTTACTGATGGCGGACAGCGGGCGAGTGTTACGGGCAGACGCGCGGCGCAACCGGGGGCGCCTGCTGGAGGCGGCCGATGCCGTCTTCCGCGAGCGCGGGCTGGACGTCGGCGTGGGCGAGATCGCGCAGCGCGCTGGGGTCGGGCGCGGCACGCTGTTCCGCAACTTCACGTGCAAGCAGGACCTGATCGCGGCGATCGTGGTCGAACGCATGCGCGACGCCGTGCAGGCGGGTCGCGCTCTGCTGGAGGGCGACGCCGGCTCAGACGCGGTGTTCGGCTTCATCGCCGACATCGCCGGGCGCCAGCAAGTCGACCGGGCGCTGTTCGAGGCGGTCGCAGACGAGTTCCTCGCAAACCGCGAGATCCGCGCCGCGCATGCCGAGGTGATCGAGGTCCTCGACGGGCTGCTCGACGCCGCCAAGCGCGACGGTTTCGTGCGTCCAGAGGTCGGCGCGCTCGACGTGCTGATGATGCTGAAGGGCGCCTGCGCCGCGTCCGCGGCGTTCGGCGAGACAAAGCCGGACATCCTCGAGCGCCACCTGGACCTGGTCCGCGCCGCGATCAGCACGCCGGCGCATCCGCAGCAGCTGCGCGGCACGGCGCCGACGCTCGCGGACCTGGAGCGGACGCTCGGGGCACGGCCCGTAGATTAGGTGTCAACCCGGGACCGATCAGGCGTGAGCTTGGGGCGTCGTAGGCCTTAGGCCTCAGGGCTCGGGCTCACCGTTCGAGCAACGTCTCGAGGGCAACGATCGCGGCTCGTCCCACATGCGTGCGCCCTTCGATGAACAGCGTCGGGGTGCTGACCACGCCCGCGCGCACGCCGGAGTGGAAGTCACGCTGCACGCGCGCCAGCACCGTATCGCCGCGGCGGTCGGCGTCGAAGCGCGCCAAGTCGAGTTCGAGCTCGTCTGCCCGCACCCACAGGTGCGGGTCCTCGAGGCTGCTCTGGTCGGCGAACAGCGAGTCGTGCATCTCCCAGAAGTGGCCCTGCAGGGCGGCGGCTTCGGCGGCGCAGGCGGCCGCCCACGCGCGCGGGTGCGAGGAGCGCACCGGAAAGTGCCGGAACACGCGCCGTACGGGAGCTTCACGCAGCAATCCGCTCAGCACGGCGCAGTAGGAGCACTCGAAATCGGCGTACTCGACCACCAGGACGGCGTCCGGGCAGCCTGCGATGTGGTCATCGGCACCCGGCTCGGGTAACGGTGCCGAGCCCAGCCCAGTCACCGCGCGGCGATTACTCGAGATGACGTGGCGGAACTCAGGCGGCGAGGCCGTCGAAGATCAGGTTCGCGCCGGGAAGCTCCCCGATCGATGCGGCCTGATAGCTCCACTTCACGACGGCGTCCGGCCCGACGATCACGAGTGCACGCTGCGCCATGCCGCCGGGGTGGTAGACGCCGAACGCCCGGCACGTCTCCCCTTTGGGCTCCCAGTCGGAGAGCTGCTCGATGCGAACGCCGAGCTTGTCCCGGAATGCGCGCTGCGTCCGATAGGAATCGCACGATACCCCGTAGAGCGTCACCCCCTGCGCGTCGAGCTCGCCGAGCATGTCGTCGTAGAGGTTGAACTGGTCCGTGCAGACGGAGCTGAAGGCCCACGGGTAGAAGACCAGAACCGTCGTCTTGCCCACGAGGTCGGCCTCCGTGAAGGGCGTGCCGTCCTCGCGATCGAGCGAGAAGGCGGGCGCTGTCGCCCCGGCTGCGAGCACGCTCACTTGCGCAGGCCCAGTTCGCGCACGAGCGAGCGGTAGCGCTCCAAGTCGGTCCGCTGGAGGTAATTGAGAAACCGGCGCCGCTGACCAACGAGCATCAGCAGGCCACGGCGTGAGTGATGGTCCTTCTTATGCGTGCGCAGATGGTCGGTGAGCCCATTGATGCGTTCGGTCAGCAGTGCGACCTGGACCTCGGCTTTGCCCGTGTCCTGCGGCGAATCGCCGAACTTGTCGATCAGCTCCTGCTTGCGTTCCTGAGTTACGGTCATCGAATCGGCAAGGCTAGCACGCACCAGCGTGGCCGGGAGAATCGAAGATTCTCCCGCTGCAGTCGGGCTCGCAGATTGCACTCAGCCACAGAGTAGGCGCACCTTCTGGACGTCGTCGTGCATCTGGTCGATCAGGGCCTGCGTCGAGGCGAACCGGCGCTCGCCACGCAGTCGGGCGATGAACTCGATCGTCAGCACCTGGCCGTAGAGATCCTCATCGCGGTCCAGCAGGAACGCTTCCACGAGCACCGCTCTCCCGGTCCCGAACGTGGGTCGCACACCGACGTTGACGGCGGCGCAGGCGTCCCCCACGCGGGCCGCGTAGACGCCGTGGCCGGGACACACGAGCGCCTCGTCGGGAACGATGTTGGCGGTCGGGAAGCCGAGCTTGCGGCCGCGCCGCTCACCAGCTACGACCTCACCGCGAAGGCAGAACGGGTAGCCGATGCAGCGCGCCGCCGCCTCGATCTCTCCCGCAAGTACCAGTGCGCGGATGCGGCTGGAGGAGACGATCTCGCCGTCGATCTCCACCAGCGGCACGACCCGTGTCTGGAAGCGCTTGTCGGCGGCGAGCTTCTCGGTGTCGCCGGTCGCGCGGAAGCCGAAGCGGAAGTTCTCGCCGACGCTTACGTGTGTCGCCCCGAGGCGCTCAATGAGTATGTGGTCGATGAACTCCCTGGGGCCTTGATGCGCGAAGCCATGATCGAAGCGGATCACGACCAGCTCCCGCACACCAAGCGAGGCGATCAGCTCGGTCCGCATCTCGAAGCTCGTCAGTAGCTTCGGCGCTGCCTCCGGCCGTACGACCGCCAGCGGATGCGGTTCGAAGGTGAGCACCGTGTCGCTCCCGGAGATCACCGCGCGGTGGCCGAGGTGGACGCCGTCGAATTCGCCGACCGCGATCCGGCGTCGACGCTGGGCCGCGTCGGGTAGGTTCGTGACCTGCATGTCGGGGAAGCGTAGTGGCGGGCGCCGGGCGGTGATTCGTCAGTTGCGAAAGCCGACGATCGGTTTGAGCGCCGCCCCGGTCTGCTCGCCGCCACCGCGCGCTCGCAGCGGATCGCCGACTACACGCGCGAGCGCGATCAGCCCGTGGTCGTCGAGCAGCCTGACGGCGCCGGGGGCGCCGGGGGCGCCGGGGGCGCCGGCCGCACCGGCCGGCGCCGGCAGCTGCACGGTCGCCCCGTGCCGCGCCCGGCGAGCGTCCTCACCCGACAGCCGCACGGCGGGCAGGAAGCCGAGCGCATCGTCGAGCCCCAGCACGCGGGCTTCGTCCGCGTCGCCGACGTCGAACGAACCGATGCGCGTGCGGCGCAACTCGGCGCAGTAGGCGTCGCCGAGCGCGGCGATCAGGCTGCGCACGTAGGTCCCAGACGAGCACTCGATCGTGAACGCGCGACGATCACGCTTACGCCAGCGCTCCTCGAATCGGTACAGCTCGACCTCGCGCTCCGCCAGTTCCACCTCGATGCCGGCTCGTGCCAGCGCGTAAGACCGCCGCCCGCCGACCTTGACCGCCGAGAAGGCCGGCGGACGCTGGCGTAGAGCGCCGATCGGTAGTTGCAGGTCGCCCGACGGCACGACATCGGTCCGCACCAGCTCGCCTTCGGGATCGCCGGTCGATGAGACCCAGCCGAATTGCGCGACCGCTTCGTAGGTCTTGCGTAACGCCATCAGGAAGCGCTGCACACGCGTCGCGCGGCCGACCAGCACGAGCAGCAGGCCGGTGGCGAACGGGTCGAGCGTGCCCGCGTGTCCAACCTTGACGCCGCGGGGAAGCGCGCGCCGGACGCGCGCCACCACGTCGTGGGAGGTGATCCCGGCGGGCTTGTCGTACAGCATTACGCCGTCGCCCGGCCGCGGGCCCGCTTCCAGCTGCGCGCCTCGGTCTGCGGTGCGCTTCTGATTCACATCCCCTGCAGCTGTGCCAGCACCTGGGCCCTCAGGAACGCGACCAGTTCCTCCCAGGGCAGGTCGGTCGTGAATCCCGCGGCCGCCTTGTGACCGCCCCCGCCCTGCCCACGCGCGATCGCCGACACGTCGATCCGCCTGTCGGCAGCGCGCAGCGACACCTTGCGAAGCCGCCTGCCTTCCGCTGAGCACGCAAGCTCACCGGATGCGCTGAGACGGTCGCGGACCAGTCCCGCCAGCGCCGTGCCGCGGACCGCGCGGAGGTGGTCGATCACGCCCTCCGAGTAGCTTTCCTCAGCGCCGGCCTCGATGAAGTCCTCGGCGCTCAGCGAAGCGAGCGTCACGCGGCCCTCGTCGTAGCGCTCGATCTTCGCCAGGCCGCGTGCCAGCAACGCCAGCTTCCCGTATGGGACGTCCTCGTAGACCCGCTGGTAAGTCGCCTGAACATCGACGCCCGCGGCGATCAGGTCAGCTGCCATCTCGTGTGCGCGCGGTCCCGTGTTCTCATACATGAAGCAGCCGGTGTCGGTGATCAAGCCGACATACAGCGCTTGGGCGATCGTCGCAGTCAGCTTCAGGCCGAGCATAGGCAGCATCGTCCAGATCATCTCGGCCGTGCATGACGCGTGCGGATCGACGTAGTTCGCGACTCCGAAGCGCGTGTTGTCGTGATGGTGGTCGATGTTGAGGATGCGAGCGCCGGACCGCTGGAGCGCCACGGCCGGGTTGCGCTCGAGGTTGCCGCAGTCCAGGAACACGATCGTGCGCTCATCGAGATCGGCCGGAGGCTCGTTCACGAGTCCAGGCAGCGGCAGCAGGCGGTACTCATGCGGAAGCGGGAACTCGCGGGCGCTGATGAACATCACGCTGTCCTTGCCGAGCGCGGTCAGAAGCTCCTGCATTGCGATCAGGGAACCGAGGGCATCGCCGTCGACGTTCTCGTGTGCAACCACGACCAGCTTTTCGGCCTGGCGCAACTCGGCCAGCACCGCTTCGATGCCCGCCTCGGTCACCTGTTCACTTGTGGTGCTCATCGTCCCGGACCGCCGTGGCGTCGATCAACTGGCTGATTCTGATCCCGCGCTGCACCGAGTCGTCGAACTCGAAGCTGAGCGTGGGCGTGTACTTGAGACGTAGCTCGGCGGCCACCCGCGCTTGTAGGAAGCCGTGCGCGCAGCGCAGACCGACGAGGCTTGCGTCGCGCGCGCGCTCGTCACCGAGGACGCTGACATAGACGCGTGCGTGTCGCAGGTCTTGGCTGGTTTTGACTGCGGTAACCGTCACGAATCCCACTCTGGGGTCCTGCAGATCCTTTGAGATGGTGTCGCCTAGCACGGCACGCACCGCTTCCTCTACACGCCTGATACGTCCCGGGGGCATCCTACCCACCCGCGGCCGTGTGTGAGAGCACGTCTCGCAGATCGTCCACGGACGCCAGCATCTGCTCGATCTGCACGCCACTCGGGCAGCGCTCATCGAGCCAGCGCCGCACGCTGTCGAGCGAGTTGTGCAGCACTTGTGCCGAGGGGCTGGCCAGCGACGCGACCAACGTCGAGCGCTGCCAGAGATCCTGATGCCTGGTTTCGGCGACTGCGGCTCCGAAGCGCGAGTGCAGCAGTGCCTTGATCGAGGCGAGATCCTTGCGTTTGGCTTTGAGGCTGCCGGCGTCAGGAAAGTGCAGCTCGATCACGAGCACGGCTACGAAGCCGGCGCTGGACATGCGACGTCAGACGAGCTCTCGCTCGACCTGCCTCGTCGTGTACGTCTCGAGCACGTCGCCCTCCTTCAGGTCGGCGAAGTCCTTGAGCACGATGCCGCAGTCGAACCCGGCGGCGACTTCGCGAACGTCTTCGTTGAAGCGACGCAGGCTCGCAATCTCGCCGTCGTAGACGACCCTGCCATCCCGGACCAGGCGCACTTTCGAGCCGCGCGTGATCTTGCGCTCGAGCACGTGTGAGCCGGCGATCGTGCCGACCCGCGAGGCCCGGAAGATCTGTCGCACCTCGGCGCTGCCGAGTGCCTCTTCGACCTCGTCGGGCGCCAGCATTCCCTGCATTGCGCTGCGCAGCTCGTCGATCGCACGGTAGATCACCGAGTAATGGCGGATCTCGACGCCCTCCCTCTCGGCCACCGCGCGGGCGTCGCCGACCGGGCGCACGCCGAACGCGAGGATCACCGCGTTGGAAGCCGCGGCGAGCATCACATCGGATTCGGTCACTGCGCCCACCGCGCGGCGGATCACGTTAACGGAGACTTCGTCCTGCGGCAGCTTTGCGATCTCGTCCTCGATCGCTTCGAGCGATCCGGCGACGTCTGACTTGAGCACCAGGTTGAGCTCCCGCACCTCGTTCTTGAAGATGTCCTCGAGCGAGATTCGCTTGCCGCTGCGGCTTCGCGCGAGCGATTCGGTCTTGAGCCGTGTCGCTCGCTCGCCGGCGAGCTGCCTCGCCCGCCGCTCGCCGTCCACGGCTCGTACGATCTCCCCGGCTTCCGGGACGCCCGCGAAGCCGAGCACCTCCACCGGCTCGCCGGGGAGTGCCTGACCGACGCGGTTGCCGAGGAAGTCGTTCATCGCGCGGACGCGGCCCCAGTGGGCGCCGGCGACGAGCGCGTCGCCGACCAGCAGCGTGCCGCGCCTGATCAGGATCGTGACGACCGGGCCGCGGCCCGGGTCGAGCTTGGACTCGATCACGGTGCCGGACGCAGGAGCGTCGACCTTGGCGCGGAGCTCCTCGACCTCGGCCATCACGAGGATCGTGTCGAGCAGGTCCTCGAGGCCCTCCTTCGTCTTGGCCGAGACGTTGACGAACTCCGTGTCGCCACCCCATTCGACCGGTTGCAGGCCCAGCGCGGTCATCTCCGTCCGAACGCGGTCGGGCTGCGCGCCGGGCTTGTCGACCTTGTTGACCGCGACCAGGATCGGGACGTCCGCCTCCTTGGCGTGGTCGACGGCCTCGTTGGTCTGGGGCTTGACGCCGTCGTCGGCGGCGACCACGATCACTGCGATGTCGGTGACCTTCGCGCCGCGGGCACGCATCGCTGTGAACGCCTCGTGGCCCGGTGTGTCGAGGAAGGTGATCGACCGGCCGCCGTGGTGGACCTGGTAGGCGCCGATGTGCTGCGTTATGCCTCCGGCTTCACCGGCCGCCACCTCGGTCGTGCGGATCGCGTCGAGCAGCGAGGTCTTGCCGTGGTCGACGTGGCCCATGATCGTCACGACCGGCGCGCGCTCGACCAGCTCCTCCTCGGCGTCGGAGAACACCGGCTCGGCGATCGCCTCGTCCTCGGAGTGAACGATCTCGACCCCCCGGCCGAACTCGGTGGCCAGCACGACGATCGTGTCGTCGGACAGCGTCTGGGTCTGCGTCTTCATCTCGCCGAGCTCCATCAGCTTCTTGACGATCTCGGGCACGCGTACGTCCAGATATTCCGCGACGTCCTTGACGGTCGCGCCGGAGTTGATCCGGATCGCATCGGGCACCGCGAGCGCGGTGCGCGACGGACGCGATTCGGCTTCCTCGTCGTAGACGCCGCGTCGCCGGCGACCGCGGCGCTGGCGCCGCGGCGGCTGGTTGGACTGACCGGGTCCGCCTCCGGGTGAGCGGCGCGATGCCTGCGAGTCGATCACGACACGCCGGCGACCCCCGGCGCTACCGGGCGTCCGTTCTCCCTGCAGCGAGTCGCGCGTGGGCCTGCTCTTGTGCGGCTGGTCGGCGTCGCCCTGGGCGCCTGGACTGGCGCCGTCGCCGGGTTGACCGGCAGCGCCTGCTGCTGCTGGCTCTGCAAGCGCAGGCGGGGCAGGCGTAGCGGCGGTCTGGGCCGCCGGGGGACCATCGCCGGCTGCGGGCTGTGTCGAGGCTCGGCCCGCGCCCTGCGTCGAGGCTCCGCCTGCGCCGGCGGCGCTAGGCTCCGGAGCGCCCGCGCCGGCACGCTTGGTGGCGCCGGGCTTGCCGGCGCTGGTGCGCGGCTTCTGTTGGGCCGGCTTGTTCGCGGCGCTTTCGTTGTGCGGCTTGGTCATCCTCAGTCCAGTGTACGAATGCGCTCGCGCCGAGCGCGTGGAAGTGCGTCGGTCGGATGTTCCATCAGCCGCCCTCGACCTGGTCGGTGCCCTTGCCCGCGAGCGCTTGGTGGGCGTCGATCCCGCAGTAACGTGAACCCGAGAGCGCGGCGTTAGGACAGCGACGGCCGTTGGAGAGGATCGCCGCACAGCGGCCCTGCGCCTCCTCCTCCTCGTAGCCATGCTCCGCCTCCTCGGCGGCGAACTCGGTCTCCGAGCGGATGTCGATCCGCCAGCCTGTCAGCCGGGCAGCGAGACGGGCGTTCTGGCCCTCGCGGCCGATCGCAAGCGAAAGCTGGTCATCCGGGACGATCACGGTGGCCTGCCGCGCGTCATCGTCCACCAGGACCTCCCGAACGCGCGCGGGCGACAGCGCCTTTGCGACGAACCGGGCGGGCTCGTCGTTATAGGGGATGATGTCGATCTTCTCGCCGCGCAGCTCCGACACGACCATCCGCACCCGCGAGCCGCGCGGGCCCACACAGGCGCCGACCGGATCGACGCCGTCAACGTGCGAGATGACCGCGATCTTCGAGCGGTAACCCGGCTCGCGGGCGACGCCTGTGATCTCCACCAGTCCGTCGGCGATCTCCGGAACCTCGAGCTCGAACAGCGATTTGATCAGCTCGGGATCGCGGCGCGAGACGATGATGCTCGGCCCCTTGGTTGAGTTCGAGACGTCCTTGATCACCGCTTTGATCCGCTGCGAATGGTCGTAGCGCTCCCCATCGACCTGCTCGGACTTCGGCAGCAGCGCCTCGACCCGCTCGCGCAGCTGCACGAGCGTATAGCGGGAATCGGATTGCTGCACGATGCCGGTGATCAACTCGCCGACGCGATCGCGGTACTCCTCGAACATCATGTCCCGCTCGGCCTCGCGGATCCGCTGCAAAATCACTTGCTTGGCGGTCTGCGCGGCAATCCGGCCGAAGTCCTTCGGCGTTACATCTTCGACCTCGATCTGGTCTTCGTACTCCCTTAGCTTCTCGAGGTCTATCTCAGGCTCGGGAGGTTCGCGCATTTCGCCTGTCTCCGGATCGACCGTGGGTCCCTGATCGGTGCTCGCCTCGATCAGAAGCTGCTCCTCGAGCTCCGGCGGGATCTTGAGCTCCCACACCTTGAAGTCGCCGCTGTCACGGTCCATCTCGACTTTGGCATACGGCGCTGAGCCGGGCGTCTTCTTGTAAGCGGACAGGAGCGCGTCCTCGAGCGCCTCCATCAGCTTCTCGTGGGAGATGTTCTTCTCGGCTGCTAGGCCGCGTACGGCCTCGACGATCTCTTTGGACATGGCTCAGTCTCCAGGTACGAGGTTGGAGCGGGCGATCTGCTCGTACGGGATCGTGAGGACCCCTTCACCGGCGGCGATCGTGACCTCGCGGTCCGATGCGCCCACAAGCTCTCCGGTCACGCTCTTGTGGCCGTCCCTAGCCTCGCGCAAGCGCAGGCGCGCATGACGTCCGAGGAAGCGGGAGTAGTGCTGCGGCTTGGTCAGTGGACGATCCTGGCCCGGTGATGACACCTCGAGCGCGTAGCGCTCCTGGTACTCGCCGAGTAGACCTGACACGCGTTCACAAAGGGCGAGCGTCACGCCGTCCGCGTGGTCGATGAACAGCCGCAACGTGCCGGGTGCAGCGACCTCTGCGAGCAGCAATTCGATGTCCGGCGCGGCGGCGGCCAGCCGGTTCTCGATTTCGCTCTGAAGTTCGCTCACGGACTCCTCCGTCACTTAACCAAAAAAGCGGGCGAGCGCCCACTTCCGGTACTGCTGCCGGGAATTCCGGCTCTACGAAAGCTGTGTGATCAGCGTAGCACCGCGCGATTGGCTTGGGTGATTGGATGCTAGGTCCCCGCGGGGGCTCCTAAGCTGCGTTGCCCGAGGCGGACGCGGCCGCGCGCGCGCGAGCTTGATCGCGGTAGATGCGATAGTCGCTTCGCGCCGGCTGCATACAGGCCGCCAGCGCGAGCGGACGGCGAGCCTCCGCATGACGTCCCAGAAGTTGCAGGCACCGACCGAGGCAGAACAGTGCGTAATCGCTGGTCGGCTGGCGCTCGACAATCTCGCAGAACTCCGCGGCGGCCTGCTCGTAGCGGTGTGCGTGAAACAGAGCTCGGCCGAGCGCCTCGCGGATCGAGGTCTTGTCGGGAGCCAGGTCGCGCGCGCGCGTGAGCGGGATCACGGCCTGGTGATAGTGGCAGGCCGCGAGAAGCTCGCTCCCGCGGCTGAACAGCTCGTAGACGTCGTCCATTGAACCCCAGTGTATTTCCCCGCCAGGCGACCGAGCCCCCCGCTAGGCGACCGAGCCGATCAGCTCCTGGGCGCGTCTCGAGCAGCGCGCCGTGGCGGCGACGGCGGCAGCGCGAGCAGTGCGCGCACGGCCCCCGGCACCCCCAGCTCGGAGCTGAGCGCTCGCCGCAGGGCGCGCCGCTGCTGCGTTCTCACCGGCGGGGCGTCGGGCGCGAAGCGCGCGAGCCTGATCGCCCTGATGTAGCCGGCGGCGTCCGGCTCGGAGCTGAAACGCTGCTCCAGTGAGGCGAGCGTGACCGCTGCGCTCAGGGGCCGGCCGCAGCGAGCGAAAGCGCGCTCGAGCTCGGCGAGCAGCTTCTCGGAGTCAGGTGCGCGGCGGCGCCGCCGCGCCTTCGCGGAAGCGAGCGCGACGATCAGCGCGAGCAGGCAGGCCAGCAGGATGGCCAGTTCCCACGGCGACGAGTGAGGTCCCCGGGGACGCCGCGCCGCGGCGGCGGCGCCCGCCTGCGGCTCGTGACGAACAGCAGGCGCCGGCCGCTGCGAACGGCTCGCCGGCGAGCGGATCGACGAGCTCGTGGTCTGTCCCGCCGCGGACTGCGCCGCACTGGTCGGGTCGAACGTGATCCAACCATAAGTGGGGAACCAGGCTTCGACCCATGCGTGCGCATCGCTGTCGCTGATCTTGTAGGCGCGCGTCGCAACGTCGTAGTTGCCGGTCTCAAAGCCGGTGGAGACGTGCGCCGGAACGCCTCCCATCCGCAGCAGCAGCGCCATCGCTCCGGCGAACTGCTGGCAGTAGCCCAGCTTGCTGTGCAGCAGGAAGGTGACGATCGGCAGCGTGCTGGGGGCCGGCGTCAGGTCGTAGGTGAAACCGTCGGAGAAGTAGCGCATCACCGCCTGCGCGTACGCGTAGGGGGTGCTGGTGCCGCGCAGCAGTCGCTGCGCGAGCGCGTACACCGGGCCGTACTGCGAGAAATCGAGCTGCGCGAGCGCCTGCGCCGCCGTCAGCCCGGCGTAGCCCTCGACGCGCGGCTTCGATCCATACGGCGTGAACTGGATCGGCTGCGACCGCACAGGCGCCGGCGCGGAGCCTTTGGGGCCGTTGCTTCCCAGCAGCATCTCGAGCTCGGGCATCAGGTCCGCGGCCGGGTAGTTCGTGCCGGCGTGGGCGAGCTCCGCGGGGCTCGGCTGCGGCGTGTACACGGGCACCTGGTAGACGTCGCCAGGCTGCAGCGGTGGCAGGCTGGTGTACGTGCCGAAGGAGTTGCCGGGCTGGAAGCTGTCGATCGTCGGCGGGTAGGCGACGCCGGCGGCGATCACGTTGGCCGTGCTCATATCCTGCAGCATGACCGTCAGTGTCTGGTGCCAGCGGTTCTGGTTGGACTGGCTGACGGTCTGCTCGAACGCCGCCTGCTCGTCGCCTCCGACCGGTGCCGACACCCAGCCGTGGCCGTCGAACTCGTCGAGGTCCTCCGTCTTCCAGTACGCAGGGAAGCGCGAGGACCTGACATCGAGCACGACCGTGCCGGTGTGCGGCCAGACGAGCGGCCCGTACGTTTGGGCCCAGTCGAAGGCCTCGCCACGAGCGGGTCCGAGCGTGCCGGCGAGCGTCTGGACGCTGAGCCACGGCGAGCGGCGGGCGAGCACGGGCGCGATCAGCAGGGCGGCGGTCGCGGCGAGCACGATCGCGCCGGCAGCCGGCCAGCCACGGCGAGCGGGAACGCGCTCGGAGAAGACGAGCGCGGCGAGCAGCACGAACAGCAGGACGCCGTGGAGGAATGCCACCTGTGGTCGCGCCAGCGAGGACGGGACGACGGCCAGCACGATCATCGCCAGCGCCACGCCGGTCAGCCGCGCCTCTCCGTGCGGTCGCCGGGAGGACGCGAGCTCCAGCGCGCCGGCGAGCAGGAGCAGGCCCGCGCCGAGCACGATCACCGCCGACGTCCAGTGCCGGGAGCCGTCATAGGGCACGATCACGCTGGGCAGCGCCGACAGGCCATCGCCGATCGCGCGCGCGGTGCGGGCGATCCGCAGATGCGCCACCCAGTGCAGCGGGAACCCGGAGATCGGGATCACCGCGATCGCGCATAGCGCGATCGCCACGATCGCGGGGATCCGCAGGTCGCGAGCGTGCGCGTGGGCGGCCTCGCCGAGTGCCGCCACCAGGACCGCGACCGCGACGAGTCCGAGCAGCCGCCAGATCGGCTCGTGCGCGAGCATCGTTCCCCACCGCAGCACGCCGTAGACCCCTAGCACGGCGAACGCGAGCAACGTGGGCAGCGGGCGCCCACGCCCGCTGGCAGCGGCGGCGCGCTCGCGGCGCTTAGCGCCGAGCACGGCGACCTGCGGGACGCTGCTCACGGCGCCCACCCGCGCGTGCGCGTGCTGCGCGTGCGCGTGCTGCGCGTGCGCGTGCTGCGCGTCGCAAGCACGTATCCGGCACAGCCGGAGACCTCAAAGCTCGCTCGCAGCGACAGCTGCTCGCCGAGCTCGGCGGGGACCACCAGCACGAAGCTGCCGGGCGAGCGCCGGACTGCGGCCGTCGCCGGTTCGTCCAGCCTGGCGGCGACGAGGATGATCAGCCCGCCGGCGCCGCGCTGCACAGCAGGCGCCCGGTCCTCGCCTTGCACCAGCGCGAGCCTCGTGTGCACCCCGGGCCAGGCGACCATGTCGCTGGACACTCTGATCGGCGCGCGCGCGCCCGGCAGCAGGATGCTGCAGCCGCCGGCGCGGGCAAGCTCCAGCGTGATCGAAGCGGTGGCTCTGACGGCCGCGTCGAGTGACGCGCCCGTTGTGGAGCCGGGATCCTCGCGCGCGTCGAGCACGACCAGCGGCTGCGCCTGAGGCTCGCTAACCAGGCGGCGCTCCAGCAGCCCGGCGCCGCGCGCGAGCGCCGGCCAGTGGATCCGCGACGCCGGCGCGCCGGGCACGTAGGGTCGCAGCCCGTCGATCTCGCCGCTGCCGAGCGGCTCCCGGAGCAGCGGCGGGATGCGACCTTCGGCCGGGCGCTGGCGCTCGTGCGAGAGCCAGCGCACAGGCTCGGTGCGCGGCAGCACCAGCAGTTCGTCCGCAGCGCCCGATCCGGCTTTGACGATCAGCGCCAGGCCGAGCGCGTCGGTGACGGTCAGCGAAGGCGGCGCAATCGCATGGCGGCCACGGCGGTGCGCGCGGGTGACGATGCGCAGCTCGACCGTGCGCCCGCCGGAGACCGTCGACAGCGGCTCGCTCAGTGGGACGCTCGCGCCGGCGAGCGGATCCCGGATCTCCGCCCCCGGCAGGCCGAGCCTCCCGCGCGTGACCTCGATCGTCACCTCCAGCGGGTCATCCTCGACGATCCGCCGTTCACGCATGTGCCTGCGCACATGGGCGCTGCGGGCGCAGAGCACGATCCAGGCTGGGGTGAGCACGCCCAGCAGCGTGAAGCCCACGCCGGCCACGAGCAGCGGTAAGGCGCCGAAGGTCAACGCGGCGAGCGCCAGCGCCAGGCCGCCGAGGAGAGTCGCCAGCGACGGCTTCAGCGTGATCGTCGAGGGCTCAGAGCGCTCGCGTTCCTGCAATCGCATCGACGATCACCTCGTGTGCTCGAGCGTGCGGCGCCTCCGGCGCGATCAGGAGGCGGTGGGCTAGCACCGGTACGGCCATCGCCTGCACGTCATCGGGCAGCGCATGGTCGCGGCCGTTGATCATCGCGAGCGCTTTGGCGGCCTGCAGCAGCATCAGGCCGGCGCGTGGGCTCGCGCCTAGCTCGACGCGCGGATCCTCACGCGTGCGCCACAGCAGCGAGACGATGTAGTGGCGCAGGGCCGGCGCCGTGTGCACCGCGCGCGCGGCATCTTGCGCCGCGAGCAGCTGAGCTGCGGTCATCACCGGCACGAGCGATGCGACCCGGTCGCCGGCCTCGTGGTCGGCGAGCATTTCCGCTTCGGCCGCGCGGTTCGGATATCCGATCGAGACTCTCACCATGAACCGGTCGACCTGCGCTTCGGGCAGCGGGTAGGTTCCCTCGTACTCGATCGGGTTCTGCGTGGCCAGCACCAGGAACGGCCGTGCGAGCTCATGCGTGTGGACGTCGACGGTGACGCGGCGCTCCTGCATGCACTCCAGCAGACCCGACTGTGTCTTCGGCGAGGCGCGGTTGATCTCGTCGACCAGCAGGACGTTGGCGAACACCGGACCGGGCCTGAACTCGAAGCGATGCTCGCGCTGGTCGTACACGCTGACCCCGACGACATCTGCTGGCAGCAGATCCGAGGTGCACTGGATCCGCGCGAACTGGCAGTCGATCGAACGTGCCAGCGCCCGGGCGAGCGTCGTCTTACCGACGCCCGGGTAGTCCTCGACGAGCACGTGGCCCTCGGCCAGCAGCGCGACGATCACCTGCCGGAGGACTTCGGCCGGAACCTGCACGGCGCTCGCGACGTTCGCCTGCAGGCGAACGGCCAGCTCGGACGCCGCCTCAGACGCTGGTGAGGCCGGTGCCCGCTGCTCGGGCGACTCCATCGCGCTCCTCTCCGCTACGCACCAGCAGGCGCGTGACCTCGTCCAGCACGGCTCCTGCGACAGCCTCCTTGCTGTCGCGCGGCACATGCACGTCGCGGCCGCCCCGGGTCAGGATCGTCACCTCGTTGTCGTCCACGTCGAACCCGATCTCAGGCCGGGAGATGTCATTTACGACGATCGCGTCGAGTCCCTTGCGAGCGAGCTTGTCGGCGCCATAGCGCAGCGCTCCGTGCCCGTGCTCGGCGGCGAAGCCGATGATCAGCTGGCCGGGACGGCGCTGTGGAGCCAGCGTGCTGAGCACATCCTCCGTCAGCTCGAGCTCGATCGCCGGGGCGCCGCCGTCCTTCTTGAGCTTGTGCTCGACCGGTGCGGCGGGCCGGAAGTCGGCGACCGCGGCGGCCATCAACAGCACTTCACAGGACGCGAACTCGACTTGGCAGGCGTGCGCCAGCTCGGCGGCGCTGCCGACCCGGATCACGCGCACGCCCGGCGCCGCCGGCAGTGAGACGTTCGCGGCGACGAGCGTCACG
This sequence comes from Solirubrobacteraceae bacterium, assembly GCA_052147535.1. GTDB lineage: Bacteria > Actinomycetota > Thermoleophilia > Solirubrobacterales > Solirubrobacteraceae > Palsa-465. The sequence continues at coordinate 25,787 of JBKQKK010000378.1, forward strand.
TCGGCTCCTCGCCGCGCGGCGCCGGCCGCCAGCGCCAGGCCCATGCGCCCCGATGAGCGGTTGCCGATGAAGCGCACGCTGTCGATCGGCTCGCGTGTGCCACCGGCGCTGACGAGCACCCGCACGCCACGCCAGGTCTGCGGCGCCAGCAGGCGCTCGCAAACGGCCAGCAGCGTGGCCGGCTCGGCGAGGCGCCCGACGCCGTGCTCTCCATAGGATGCGAGCTCACCCTCCCCGGGGGGGACGATCGTGACTCCGCGCGCAGCGAGCAGCTCGAGGTTGCCCTGCGTCGCGGCGTTGGCGTACATGCGGTGGTTCATCGCGGGCGCAACCACGAGTGGGCAATCCGCGGCCAGCGCCGCCGTCGTCACGAGGTTGTCGGCCTCGCCGTGCGCAAGCTTGGCGATCGTGTTGGCGCTCGCGGGCGCGATCAGGTAGACATCCGCGGCCTCCACCAGCGCCAGGTGGCTGATCGGCGCGCGATCCGAGAGCGGCTCGCCGGGGTAGGCACCGCGCGCCGGATCGCGCTCGAACTCGCAAGTCAGGACGGGCGCGCCGGTGATTCCCTCGAACGACGCTCGGCCCACGAAGCGCTCGCTCGTCGGCGTCTGGATCACGCGAACGGCGTGCCCGGCCTTGATCGCCAGCCGTACCGTCTCGAGCGCTTTGTAGGCGGCGATCCCGCCGGTCACGCCAAGGAGTAACCGGGCCACTGCTGCTCGCGCCTACCGGTAGTGGTACTTGAGCTTGCCCTGAGCGACCTCTTCGAGCGCGATCGTCAGATAGTTCTTCGAGCGTGTCTCGACCATCGGTGGCGGAAACTCGTCGAACGTACCCTCGCCGAGGTTGTGGTAATAGGAGTTGATCTGGCGCGCGCGCTTGGCGGCGACGATCACGCTGGCGTAGTCGGAGTCGACGTTCTCGAGCAGCTTGTCGATGCGGGGTGAGATCAAGGGAGGTAGATCCTTCGCTTGTGGGGGTGCTCACAAGAGTAGCGGGGCAATCGCTTCGCGAACCTCCCAGCGCAGGAATCCTGCCGGGGTCACACAGGCTCGGTGAGCGATTCGCGCACGATCGTCTCGAGCTCGTCGATCGCCAGCTGCAGGTCGTCGTTGACCACGACGTGCGCGAACTCGTCCTGTGCGGCCAGCTCCGCGTCGGCCGTCTCCAGGCGCAGGCTGACCTGCTCGGGCGAGTCGGTGCCGCGGCCACGCAACCGCTCGCGCAGCGCCGCACGCAGCGGCGGCGCGATGAACACCGCGATCGCCTCGGGCATCGTCGCACGGACCTGGCGGGCGCCCTGAACCTCGATCTCGAGCACTACCGGCGTGCCCGTGGCGAGACGGCGCTCGAGCTCGCAGCGCAGCGTGCCGTAGCTGTTACCCGCGTAGTTGGCGTGCTCGACGAAGTCGCCGGCGGCGACGTGTGCGTCGAATTCCTCGGTCGTCAGGAAGTGGTAGCTGACGCCGTCTTCCTCTCCCCGCCGGGGCGGGCGCGTGGTCGCCGACACCGACAGCGCGAGCTCGGGGTTGCGCGCCAGCAGCGCACGGATCAGCGTGCCCTTGCCGACCCCGGAGGGCCCGGTGATCACGAACACCTTGGCCACGTGGCGGCCGACCCGGTGGCGCCGCCGTGCTCAGCGGCGGCGCATCAGCTCGACGAGCTCGGCGCGCTGGCGCTGAGACAGTCCGCCGATCGTCTTGCTAGGCGAGATCCGGCACGTCGAGAGGATCTTGTTGACCTTCACGCGCCCGTACTTGGGAACGGCAAGCAGGAGGTCGAAGACCTTGGCTGTCTCGAGGAATTCCGGCGGGTCGAGCAGCAGCTCGTGGATCGGCTGCCGGCCGGCCTTGAGGTCGCGTTTGAGCTGCGCGCGGCGGCTACGAATATCGTTGGCCCGCTGGAGCGCCTCCATGCGCTGCACGAGCGAGCGCTCGGGCGCCGAGATGGGCTTGGTTGAGGGCTCACTGACCGGGACCATGCGCGGCGACTATACATCTTGGGAGACCTCGAGCAAGTCATAAGGACGCAATTTTGACTCGACCTCTACTTGAGGTTGAGCAACGTCTAGATAGGTTGTGGCAATCCTAGCTTTTGCAGGGGCTTTGAAGTGCGGTGAGGCACAAGTGCGGAGGGCGCAGCGCTCTGAAAATACGTCCATTTTGTGGCCGGGCGTCGCCACCGCACTGAACCCGCCGATTCCGACGATCGGCAGCGCGGTCGCCGCGGCGACCGGGTGAGCCTCTGCGCGTGAACATGCGCGAGCGCCGCCGCGCGCACCGCCCACTCGCACGCGGCTCACCGCGGGTCGGTGCCCCGCGCGTAGACCTCCTGCAGCGAGATGACCTCCGGCTCGCCGCGGCCCGCCGCGGCGGCGATCGCGCGGGCGGCGGCCATTCCCCCGGACATCGTCGTGATGCACGGGATCCGCCGGGCGACCGCGGCGGTGCGGATCTCGTAGCCGTCGGTCCGCGCGCCGGTACCGATCGGCGTGTTGATCACGAGCGTCACGTCCCCCCGGTCGATCCAGTCGACAACGTGCGGCGAGCCTTCGGCGATCTTGTTGATCGCTTTCGCCGGGATCCCCATGCGGTTCAGCGCCAGCGCGGTGCCGCGGGTGGCGACGATCTCGAAGCCGAGTGCGAGCAGTTGCGTGGCTATTCCGGTCGCGGCCGGCTTGTCGGCGTCGCACACGGTGATGAACACGGTGCCGCCGCTCGGCAGCCGCGCACCAGCTGCCGCCTGCGCCTTCGCGAACGCGGTCGGGAAGTCACGGGCGATGCCCATCACCTCGCCGGTCGAGCGCATCTCCGGCCCGAGCAGCGCGTCGAAGCCGGCGAACCGGTCGAACGGCATCACCGCCTCCTTGACGCACACGTGGCCGTTGGTCGTATCGGCCGGCAAGTGCATTCCGGCGATCCGCTCGCCGAGCATCACGCGGCATGCGATCTTGGCGACAGCCAGCCCGATCGCCTTCGACACGAACGGCACCGTCCGTGAGGCGCGCGGGTTGGCCTCGATCACGTGCAGGCCGTCCTCGCCATGGATCGCGAACTGGACGTTGAGCAAGCCGACGACGCCGAGCGCGAGCGCGATCCCGGCGGTCTGCTCACGGATCTCGGCGAGCATGTCCTCGCCCAGCGCGTGCGGCGGCAGCACGCAGGCGGAGTCGCCGGAATGCACCCCGGCCTCCTCGACATGCTGCATCACCCCGGCGATCCACACGTCCTCGCCGTCGCAGAGCGCGTCGACGTCGATCTCGATCGAGTCCTCGAGGAAACGGTCGAGGTAGATCGTCGCGCTGCGGCCGGGGACCGAGGAATCAGCCACGCCGACCCGGTCGAGGTACTCGCGCAGGCCGTCGAGGTCATAGACGATCTCCATCGCGCGTCCGCCGAGCACGTAGCTCGGCCGCACGAGCAGCGGGAAGCCAACCGTCGTCGCCTTCGCGATCGCCTCCTGAGGGTTGCCGGCGGTCGCATACGGCGGCGCCTTGTAGCCAAGCGAGTCGAGCAGTGCGCCGAAGCGCGAGCGGTCCTCGGCGACGTCGATCGCGTCAATCCCCGTCCCGAGGATCCTCACGCCCGCATCGTGCAGGCCCTTGGCGAGCTTCAGCGGGGTCTGGCCGCCGAACTGGACCACGACGCCGAGCGGTTGCTCGAGCTCGCACACGGCGAGCACGTGCTCGAGCGTGAGCGGCTCGAAGTAGAGGCGGTCGGAGGTGTCGTAGTCGGTCGAGACGGTCTCCGGGTTGCAGTTGATCATGACGGCGTCGCGGTCCGATTCACGGACCGTCTGGGCGGCGTGCACGCAGCAGTAGTCGAACTCGATTCCCTGCCCGATGCGGTTGGGTCCAGAACCGAGGATCACGACGCTCTCACGCTCGCCGCGCCGCACCTCGCCTGCCGTGCCGCAGCGCTGCGGACGCTCCCAGGCCGAGTAGAAGTACGGGGTGCTCGCGGCGAATTCGGCGGCGCAGGTGTCGACCGACTTGAACGCGAGCTCGCCGGCGAACGGCGCCTGCTCGTCCCCGACGAGCTCGGCCAGCTCGTTCAGGAACCACGGATCGATCTGCGTTCGGCGGTTGCACTCGGCGACGCTCGCGCCGCGGCGCAGCGCCTCGAGCAGGTAGTCGAAGCGCTCGGCGCCCGGGCGCGAAATCGCCTCCAGCAGCTCCTGGAAGTCATCGGGCGGCGTCGCGCGCGCGTCGAGCTCGCGCGAGCGCATCGCCTTCGCGAACGCCTGCTTGAACGTGCGCCCGATCGCCATCGCCTCACCCACCGACTTCATGTGCGTGGTCAGCACCAGCTCGGCGCCGGGGAACTTCTCAAACGCGAACCGCGGCCACTTCACCACGCAGTAGTCGATCGCGGGCTCGAACGCCGCGGGCGTCGCGCGGGTGATGTCGTTGGGGATCTCCTGCAGCGTGTAGCCAACCGCGAGTCGCGCCGCGATCTTGGCGATCGGGAAGCCGGTGGCCTTGCTCGCGAGCGCGCTCGAGCGCGACACGCGCGGGTTCATCTCGATCACCATGATCTCGTTGGTGCGCGGATTGACCGCGAACTGCACGTTTGAGCCGCCGGTCTCGACGCCGACGGCGCGGATCACGGTGATCGCCTGGTCGCGCAGCATCTGATACTGGCGGTCGGAGAGCGTCTGCTGCGGCGCCACGCAGACGCTGTCGCCGGTGTGCACGCCCATCGGGTCGAGGTTCTCGATCGAGCAGACGATCACGACGTTGTCGGTCCGGTCGCGCATCACCTCGAGCTCGAACTCGCCCCAGCCGAGCACCGACTCCTCGAGCAGCACCTGGCTGATTGGCGAGGCCTCCAGCCCGCGTGAGACGACCGCCTCGAACTCGGCTTCGAAGCGCACGACGCCGCCACCGGTGCCGCCGAGCGTGAACGCCGGGCGCACGATCAGCGGCAGGCCGATCTCGGCGATCGCGCAGCGCGCCTCCTCGATCGTGTGGGCGATCGTCGAGCGCGGCACGCGCAGGCCGGCGGCGGTCATCGTCTCGCGGAACCGCTCGCGGTCCTCGGCCCGGTCGATCGCGTCGTGGTCGGCGCCGATCAGCTCAACGCCGAAGCGCTTCAAGGTACCGTCCTCGTGCAGGGCTTTCGCGAGGTTCAGCGCGGTCTGGCCGCCGAGCGTCGGCAGCAGCGCGTCCGGGCGCTCGCGCTCGATCACCTGCGCGAGCGGACCCGGCAGCAGCGGCTCGACGTAGGTCGTGGTGGCGACCTCGGGGTCGGTCATGATCGTCGCCGGATTGGAGTTCACGAGCACGACCTCGTAGCCCTCCGCCATCAGCACGCGGCAGGCCTGCGTACCCGAGTAGTCGAACTCGGCCGCCTGGCCGATCACGATCGGGCCCGAGCCGATCAGCAGGATCTTGTGGAGGTCTTCGCGGCGCGGCATCAGCAGGCGTCCCCGACCGTATTTGCGGTGGCGGCCACGACTAGCGGACCGCGCCGTGCTCGGGCAAGACCACATTACGGGCCCCCCTTGCGGGGGCCATTTTTATCTCCGCGATGAAGCGGTCGAACAGGTACAGCGAGTCGTGTGGTCCAGGCCCCGCCTCGGGGTGGTACTGGACGGTCGCCCCCGGCACCTCGCGCAAGGTCAGGCCCTCGACCGTGCGGTCGTAGAGGTTGATGTGGCTCAGCTCGGCGGCACCGAAGGCGGTCTCCCAGCGGACCGGTTGATCGCCGTCGATCGTCCTCGCGCCGCCCGGGCCGAGTACCGCGAAGCCGTGGTTCTGGCTGGTGATCTCAGTGCGGCCCGTGCTCAGGTCTTTGACCGGATGGTTGGCGCCGTGATGGCCGAACGGCAGCTTGTAGGTCTCCAGGCCGATCGCGCGGCACAGCAGCTGGTGGCCGAGGCAGATCCCGTACACCGGCAGCCTGCCGACGAGCGCCCGAACCGTGTCCACCACGTAGCCCAAGGCCGCTGGGTCGCCCGGGCCGTTGGCGAGGAAGATCGCGTCCGGGTTGTTCGCTAGCAGCTCGGCGGGCGAGGCGCTGCAGGGGTGCAGCTCAACGCTCGCGCCGCGCTCGCGGAGGTTGCGCACGATCGAGCGCTTGACCCCCGTGTCGATCATGGCGATTAGCATTCGCGAATCGCTTGTGAGTTCGCGGGCAACCCGCTGGCGCGGATTGCCTTCGAGTTCGCCTGACGGCGAACTCGGGGACCCGCCGATCGGTGCGAGCGGGTCCAGCACGAGCATCTTCGACGGGGTGACCTCGCGCGCGAGGTCGCGGCCGCTCATCGCCGGCTCGGCGTCGATCAGCTCGCGTGCGGCTCGCTCGGGGATCCGTACCGGGAACACGCCGGCGCGCATCGCGCCCTGATCGCGGATGTGCCGCACGAGCGCGCGTGTGTCGAGATCGGTGATCGCCGGGATCCCCTGGCCGGCGAGCCAGCTCGTCCAGCCGGACTGCGCGCCGGGGGCGTCCGCACGATCGACGGCCGCGCGCATGATCGCGGCGCGGGCGTACACGCGGTCGGACTCAATCGCCTGCTCGCTGACCCCGTAATTGCCGATCTGCGGGTAGGTGAACGTGATCAGCTGCGCGGCGTAACTGGGGTCGGTCATCGCCTCCTGGTATCCGGACATCGAGGTCGTGAACACGATCTCGCCGACGGCGTGCGCGTCAGCCCCGCAGGCGAGACCGTCGAAGCGGGTGCCGTCCTGGAGCAGCACGTAGGCGGTGGCGGCGATCATCGGCCTCGGCCGCTCCGGCCGGCGGGCTCGCCCTGCGCGATCGCGGCGGAGCGGAACGCGATCTGGCCGGCCGCGAGCGTCAGCTCGACGCGTCCGTACAGCGTCCGGCCATGGAAGCAGCAGTTCGCCGAACGGCTGACGTAGCCGTCGGCGCCGACCTCGTAGTGCGCTCCGAGATCGACCAGCGCGATGTTCGCGGGCTCGCCGACGCGAATCTGCGGGACCGGCAGGCCGTACAGCGCGCCGCCGCCGCTGAGCCGCTGCACAATCACGTCGAGCTCGATCGCGCCGGGCAGCACGAGCTCGGTGTAGAGCGCGGCAAACGCCGTCTCGAGCCCGGTGGTACCCATCGGTGCCTGCTCGAAGGGGACCTCCTTCTCGTGGCGGGCGTGCGGCGCGTGGTCGGTCGCGATCGTGTCGATCACGCCGCTGCGCAGCGCTTCGATCAGCGCGCGGCGGTCGCTCTCGGCACGTAGCGGCGGGTTCATCTTGAAGCGGCTGTCGAGCGTGCGCACGAGATCGTCGGTGAGCGTCAGATGGTGCGGCGTGGCTTCGGCGCTGACGCGCGCGCCGAGACGCTTGGCCTGCTCGAGTGCGTGCACCGATTCGACGCAGGAGAGGTGCTGGAAATGCACGCGCGCATCCTCGAACAGCGCCAGCGCGGCGTCCCGCGCGACCATCGTCGACTCCGACACCGACGGGATCCCGGTCATGCCCAGCCGCGCGGACACTGCCCCTTCGTGCATCACCCCATCACCCGAGAGTCCCGGGTCCTCCTCGTGCAGGGCGATCACACCGCCGCTGAGGCGCTGGTACTGCAGCGCCTTGCGCAGCATTCCGGCGGACACGACGGGCTTCCCGTCGTCGGTGAAGCCGAGCGCTCCGCCGTCGCGCAGAGCGGCCATCTCGGTCAGCACCTGGCCCTTGGAGCCGCGCGTGATCGCCGCCATGAAGCCGACCGGAACCCGGGCTTGGCGGCGGGCGCCGTCAACCAGCGAGCGCAGCACCGAAACGTCGTCGAGCACCGGGTCGGTGTTGGGCATCGCGATCACCACGCAGAAGCCACCGGCGGCGGCCGCGGCGGTACCGGTATCGATGTTCTCCTTGTACTCCTGGCCGGGCGTGCGCAGGTGCACGTGCGGGTCCACGAACGCGGGGAATGCATGCTTGCCGCTCCCCTCCACCGTCGCGCCGCCTGCTGGGGCCGGCAGCGAGCCCGGAGCGCCGAGCTCAGCGATCCTGCCGCCGCCGATCAGGATGTCGTGCTCGTCGTCGAGGTCACTGCGCGGATCGAGCACGTGCGCTGCGCGGATCAGAAGCTCCGCCGGGCCGCCCTCGGTGTGATGGAACAGGCGTTCCGTGGGCATGCTCACGCCACCGCCAGCCCGTTGCGGGCGCTGCGGGTTGCGGGTCGCGGCGCGGCCGGCGGCGGCGGCGAGCCTGTGAGCAGCTCATAGATCACCGCCAAGCGCACCGCCACCCCGGCCATGACCAGCTCGCCGATCAGCGCCTGCGGTGAATCGATCGCGTCGCCGGAGAGCTCGACGCCGCGGTTGACCGGGCCCGGGTGCATCAGCAGCTGATCGGGTCGCAGGCGCGAGAGGTTGATCTGGTAGCGGGCGGCGTACTCGCGCAGCGACGGGATGAATGACTCGTGCATGCGCTCATGCTGCATGCGCAGGACGTAGACGACGTCGGCTTCGTACAGCCGCTCCAGTGACGGCGTGGCGAGCGCGCCGAGCGCCTCGATCTCGCGCGGCAGCAGCGTCGGCGGACCGCAGACGGTGACGCGCGCACCCATCCGCGACAGCGCCAGGATGTTCGAGCGCGCGACGCGCGAGTGCATCACGTCGCCGACGATCCAGATGTTGGCGGCGTCGAGCGAGCCCATCCGGCGGCGCAGCGTGAACACGTCGAGCAGCGCCTGGGTCGGATGCTCGTGCTTGCCGTCGCCCGCGTTGATCACGGCTGCGTCGGTCCAGCCGGCGGCGAGCTGCGCGGCTCCGGCCCAGGGTGCCCTGATCACGATCGCGGCCGGGCCGTAGGCGCTCATCGTCTGCACGGTGTCCTTGAGCGACTCGCCCTTCTCGACGCTCGAGCCGGTCGAGCGGAAGTTGACGACGTCCGCGCTGAGCCGCTTGGCCGCGAGTTCGAACGACGAGCTCGTCCGCGTCGAGGCCTCGTAGAAGAGGTTCACGACGGTGCGCCCGCGCAGCGCCGGGACCTTCTTGATCTCTCTGCCGGCGACCTCCGCGAAAGACTCGGCGCGATCGAGGATGCGCTCGATCGCGGCGCGATCGAGGTCGTCGATCGAGATCAGGTGCTTGCCGAACCGGCTCGGCGCTGATGTGCTCACGCTGCGCTCCCACGCTGCTCGCCAGCGGTGCCGATCGTCACCTCGTCGCGGCCGTCGATCTCACGCAGGCTGACGTTGACCCGCTCGCGGTGCGATGTAGGGACGTTCTTGCCGACGTAGTCGGGGCGGATCGGCAGCTCGCGGTGGCCGCGGTCGATCAGCGCCGCCAACTGGACACGAGCGGGGCGGCCGAAGTCGAAGATCGCATCGATCGCCGCGCGCACCGTGCGCCCCGTGTAGAGAACGTCGTCGACGATCACGATCGTGCGCTCCTGCACCGGAAACTCGAGCTGGGTGGAGCGCACGATCGGGGCATTCGGCCGGATCGTGAAGTCGTCGCGGTAGAAGGAGATGTCGAGCGCTCCGAGTGGGAGATCGGTTTGCAGCAGCTCGGTGATCAGCAAGTACAACCGCTGGGCGAGAATCGCGCCGCGACGGTGGATCCCGACGAGCGCGATCGGTCGGTGGGGCGGCTCGTCCGACCCGGTCCCAGGCGGGTTCTTCTCGACGATCTCGTGCGCGATCCGCACCAACGTGCGGCGAATATCGTCCTGGTCGAGAATGACCGTGTCGGGTGGCATGCTATTCCTTCCTGGCCTCGCGGGACCCGGTTAAAGGTGATGACTCGCTCAGCGTAGCAACGGGGCCGGCGGACCCGCTTTGCAGTTGCGGACCCGCTTTGCAGTTGCGGACCCGCTTTGCAGTTGCGGACCCGCTGTCGTTTGCCGTCCGATGTAAGGGAAACAACATCCGAGTGCGGGATGAGCGGTAAGCTTTAAGGCGCGCGGCCTAAATTTCTCCGCATTCCGGCAGCGATAGAGAACCGATCGCAGCCCCCAGCGGTCGATGAACTCCCGCTCCAACGACATCCCGGCCCTCTCCATCACCCCGCGCGAAGCGATGTTGTCGGTCCGGGTGTAAGCGATCACGTGGAGCATCGCGAGATGCTCGAAAGCGACCTCGATGCAGGCGAGCGCGAGCTCCGTCGCGAGGCCCTCGCGCCAGCGCCCCGGCACGATCGCCCAAGCGATCTCGACTTCGTCGGCTCCCTCGATGACAGTGTGCTGCAGGCCGCCGCGGCCGACCATCGCACCGGTGGCGCGGTCGCGCAGCAGCCACAGGCCGAAGCCATGCTGGCGCCAATGGGCTGCTGTGAGCTCGAGCTCCTCGGGGCTGGCGCCCGGCGCCGGTGGCCGGCCGGTTGGCGAGAGCGTCGCCGCGACCAGCGGGTCGCTGAGCAGCGACCGCAGCTCGGTGGCGTGCTCGGGAGCCAGCGCTTCGCAGCACAGCCGCGCCGTGTCGAGGCGGCGGAGATCTCTGTCGCTCATCGCACGCTGGCGTTCAGTGCGCAGCGGGCGCTTGGCGCGCTGGCTCCGGTTCGGTTTGCGGCCAGCGGATCAACTCCGGCTTCCCCCTCTCGGCAAACGGGATCTCGATCGTGTCGAAGTCGCGCGGGAGCACCGTGTTGGGGAAGATCTCGCGGGCTTCCTCGCGGAGCACGGCGATCGGACAGCGGATCGAGAAGTGCGTGAGCGCAAGCATCACGACGTGCGCTCCGCGCGCGATTCCGGCCGCCTGGGGCGCGGTCGAGTGGCCCGTCTCGTACGCACGCTCGGCGTCCTCGATCGCGAAGGTCGCCTCGTGAACCAGAAGGTCGCTGCCGAAGGCGGCGAGCCGCAGCGCTTCACAGGGCCTCGTGTCGCCTGAGATCGTGAGCTTGCGCCCCGGGCGGGCGGGCCCCATCACCTGCTCGGGCGAAACGCCCTTGATCGTCTCACCCCGCTGCAGGCGGCCGAACTCCGGACCAGGGGTCAGCCCCAGTTCGACCGCCAGGCGCGGATCGAACACGCCAGGGCGCTCGTTCTCGTAGAGCACGTAGGCGAGCGCCGCGCCGCGATGGGAGACCGGCACCGAAGCGATCCGGTAGCCATCTCGCTCGAGCACCTCGCCCGGCTCCAGCTCAATCACGTAGAGAGGAAATCCAACGCCGCCGGCTGCGCGCGCCAAGATCGAGAGCAGGTCCTTAAGGCCGCGCGGGCCATGGATCGCCAGCGGCGCTCCGCGGCCGCGCAGGTCGAAGGTCTTCAAGAGTCCCGTCAGACCCAGCCAGTGGTCGGCGTGGAAGTGCGTGATGAACACCTCGGTGAGGTCGAGCAGGCCGACCGAGCGCAACAGTTGGCGCTGGGTACCCTCGCCGCAGTCGAACAGGATCCGGTCGCTGCCGCGCCGGACCAGAATCGCCGGCAGGCCGCGGCGCCGGGTGGGCATCGAGCCGGCGGTTCCGGCGAAGAACACCGAGAGATCCATGCTGCCCAGTGTGCCAGCGGCTGGCGCGGAGACGGGCGCTACGCTCCGCGAATGGCCGAAAGTGCCCCACAAGCGCGTCCCAGCAAGCGCAGCCGCTCAGTGCTGCCGCGGCCACCTCTGTGGGCTCAATCGGTCATCTCCCTGCTGGTTGCCGCCATGCTGATCGTGCTGCTCGTACGGTTCGTGGACGCGAACAGCACGCCGCGCGCGCAAGCGCCGCACCTGACGGCGAAGGGGCGCAACAGCCTCAACGCCGAGGCCGAGATCCTCGACTCCGAGCAGCAGGCGCCGCACGTCGTGCACTATGCGGCGTCGGTCGCGCCGGTGGCGGCGATCGAGCATGCGATCGCCGCATACATGACGAACCAGATCGACTTCGCGCAGATCGCTGGGCCGCTCCGCGCGACGCTGTGTTTCGGGGTTCCCGGTGGGCGCGCGCCGGATGTGACGTACCGCTGCTCCGCGCTTGCGCGGGCCACGAGCTACCCGTTCGAAGGCGTCGTGAACCGCGCCTCACGCACCGTTACCTACTGCCGGCACAACCCGGCGCCGAACCCGGGCGACAAGGTTCCGCTAAGCCGCCGCTGCGTCGCCTGAGGAGACTCAGACCTCCGAAGTCGCTCCGAGATATCGAGATATGGCTGAGAGCAGGGAGTTCTTTTCGGCTGCGCCGCGGCGCTCGTGTTCGTGGTCGATGGCCGCTGGCGGGCTGTGTGCTTCTTCTCAGGCGAGCCGCGGCGGCTGTCGGTCGCGCTGTCCGAGGTCCTCGGCCAGCGCACTAAAACTAAACCTCCCCGGCCCAGCGCACTTCCGGAAGCCTGAGGCTGCGTCGGCAAGCTGGCGCCTTCGTTGGAACCCTTAGCCTCGATTGTCGGTGGGGGGACCGGACCGAGAATCCAGGTTAGGCCGGCTAGGCTTAGGTGGCGAGCCCGACCGGTAGATCCGTGAGCCGGATCAGCCGCACGGAGGCAAACCGCGGGCCGCCCGGGTAGCTGGCGAGCAGCTCGTGCACACGCGCACCGCGCGGCAGCGTGATCGCGAAGTCGCAGGTCCCGTGCGTGATGGCGACATGCGTGCGCAGCACGCGCGTGGTAACGGGCCTTCGATCTGTTTGCCGCGTTCCGGAGGCGATCAGGACCGTAACGGTTACTGCGATGCGTCCACTGAATGCACGTTCGGTGCTCGCTCGACCGCTGAGGCGGTTTCCGGTGAGCTTCAGTGAACCGAGCGCGATCTCCAGCGCCGTGCGCGGCGTTGGCCGAGAACCGGTCGTCTCGGTCGTGGGTGTCGTCAAGGTGTTTGTCGCGGTTGTGGTTGGGCTGGTCGTGGGTGTGGCGGGGAGTGTGGTGGGGGTGTTTGTCGCGGTTGTGGTTGGGCTGGTCGTGGGTGTGGTGGGGGGTGTGGTGGGGCTGGTCGTGGGTGTCGTGAGGGGTGTAGTGGGGGTGCTCGTAGACGAAGTGCTCGTCGACGTTGTCGGAGCCATCGACGTCGTGGGCGCGGTGTTAGTCGTGGACGCGCCGGAAGACACTCCGGATTGTGCGGCGGCGAGCGTGGCCAGATGATCCTGGAGGGCGACTCCGTTGGGGTCGGCCGGCGTGTAGCCGGCCCCGTCGGTGATCAGGTACATCGCCGAGCAGGACTGTGGTTGCGGCAGCGCCAGCCAGCCCCAGGCGAGATAGCTGACTCCGTTCGCGTCGGCCCAGTCCATGAAGCTGTTGTCGAAGTTGTTTGGATCCGTGCCGCCGCCAGCCGGACAGTCATCCTCGTCGAACTCCCCCGTAACTACCGGAACGTGAGCGGCCACCGGGGCGATCTGCTGATCCCAGCAGGTCTCGGTGTCGCAGTCCTCGCCGGTATAGTTGTGAAACGAGGCGGCAAGCTGGTGCGAGGGGTCCTCGGGCTCGTTCGCCAGCCACTGCCTCAGGTCGTTGGCATAGTTCAGCCCACCGATTAGGATCGGCTGGGTGGCCCCGGTCGCGCGGATCGCGTCGACCAGCGTCTGCATCCCTGTGGCCTCGTATGTAGGCGGGTCTGTGACGCTGGTGCCATCGGCGACGTTGGGCACCGTGCAGCCCCCGCTGCGCCAACAACTCCAGCTGACGGCGAAGCCGTCGGCGCCTTCGGGCTCGTTGAACACGTCGAACAGCACCGCCGGGTCGTCTAGGAATGCCGTTGCGACCGATGTCCAGAACCTTGCTGAGTTGTCGTCTGGCATCTCACGCTGGCCGTCTGATTGGGCGCTGCCATCAGCACTCCAGTGCAGGTCGAGGATCGCGTAGATGCCGTCATCACGCAGTGCCTCGACGTAGTTCTCGATCGCCGCCCGATAGCCGGCGGCGGTCAGAGAACCCGCCGGAAGGCCGTTGATGCCCAGCCAGCAGTCCTCGTTCAGTGGGATCCTGACTGCGTTCGCGTGCCAGTCGGCGATTGCCGTCGCCCCGGCCGCGTCGAGCTCGTCGTTCGAGTACCCGTAGCCGTAGTAGCACGCATACTCGGTGCTCTCCTCATCGACCCCAAGCAGTCGCACCGGCTGCTCGTCCTGGTTGACGAACTGGTTGCCGGACACCGAGATCGCCAGCGGAGCGCTCTCGAGCGCGCGGCTGCCGAGGGCACGGCTACCGCCGGCCCCGAGCCCGAGCGCCAGTCCGGCGAGCAATGCGAGCACAGCGCGCATCCGCATAACTTCTCCTATCGGTTCCGATTGCCGTCGCGATAAGCTCGCTGTCGGCCCCCACCGAGCGCCCGTAGCTCAGGGGATAGAGCGTTCGCCTCCGGAGCGAAAGGTCGCAGGTTCAAATCCTGCCGGGCGCGCTCACGAAAACCCCGCTAACGCGGGGTTTTGTTGTCTCGGCGGCAGGGCGACGGGCTCGGCGGTGCCCGAAACGATGCGTGGTGATCATTGGTGCCCAATCAGTGCCCGCAGCCGGAGCGGCTCGCGGTTGAGGTCAAGCGGCTCGTGTCCCGCGAACACCGGAGCGACATGCCGTGCGAGGTCGGGCGCTTGCGTCTGCGCTCGCCTTGAGCTCGAGGTCGACCTCAAGCGCGTCAGTCAGCCGAGCGATTCTGCGTATGGGTACTCTTGTTCGAGATGCGTCGAACTTTCGTACGATGAGGGCCATACCTCACCCCGTCAGGGAGCAGTTGAGTCTCCCGGAAGTGCTGCACGCGCTGAGCGATCCGATTCGGCTGGAGATCGTTCGAGCCCTCCGGAACGGAGCTGAGCTCTCGTGCCGAATGCTCGACGTGCCCGTCTCGAAGTCGACGCTCAGCCACCATCTGAAGGTGCTCCGTGACGCCGGGCTGACGCAAACGCGGGCTGAGGGCGTGCAGCGGTTCGTGTCGCTGCGCACGGGCGATATCGAAGCGTTGTACCCGGGACTGCTCGGCTGCGTGCTCGGGTATGGCCAGCGCCAGCCGCGTTCCACGGCGGATGGCGCCGCGTAGACCCCGCCCGACCCCCGCGTCCGTCGGCCGGACTGGCGGCGGTCGAGGACTTGATCGCAACCGCCCTAACCCCTATAATTCGATCATTGTCGAACATGCGAACGTATGGGGATTGAGCTGAATACATTCAAAACAAGCCGCCGCGCCCGCGGCGAGCACTCCGGGGCCGAAGTCACGCGGCGGCGTAGTCGTGCACAGAACAACCGCCCCGAGGCCGACGGCAACGTGCGCGACGCGGCGGCGATCCGCCCGAATGAGGGGTTGGTCGAGTCGCTGGACCTGTTTTTTCGCGACGCGTGCCGTCACGCGCTGCTGACCGCCGCGGAGGAGATCGAACTCGCGAAGCGCATTGAGCGCGGCGACCTCGGCGCGAAGGACCGCATGATCAATGCGAATCTGCGGCTCGTGGTTTCACAGGCGCGGCGCTACCAGGGCCACGGACTGCCGCTTGAGGACCTCGTGCAGGAAGGCATGCTCGGATTGATCAGGGCTGTCGAGAAGTTCGACTGGCGTCGCGGATTCAAGTTCTCGACCTACGGAACGCTGTGGATCCGCCAGGCGATCCAGCGTGGATTGCAGAACTCCGGCCGCACGATCCGGCTCCCTGTCCACGTCGCCCAGCGGCAGGCCAAGGTCCGCAAAGTCGAGAGCGAGCTGAGTGTGACGCTCGGGCGCGAGCCGACCGACGAGGAGATCGCCACTGTCGCCGAGCTGCCGGTCGAGCAGGTGTCCGAGATCCGCGAGCTCGCCCGCAATCTCGCGAGCCTCGATCAGCCCGTCAGCGACGATGGCGACCTCGTGCTGGGCGACCTGTTGCCGAGCGACCGACCCGACGCCTTTGACGAGCTCGCCGACAGGTTGCGCGAACAGCAGGTCGCCGAGGTCCTCGCGCGCTTGCCGGAACGCGAACGCAACGTCATTGAGCTGCGGTTCGGACTCTCCGGAGACGAGCCTCGCTCGGTCCGCCAGACCGGCACCGAGCTCGGCATCAGCGCCTCGCAGGCCAGCGAACTAGAGGAGCAGGCTCTCCGCCGACTCGCGCAGAGCACGCAGCTCGAAGCGCTCCGGATCGCCGCGTAGACATCGAGGCTACTGCGGCCGTCCGGCCCGCCGCGCAGCGTCTCGACCTTCCTGGGGCTGGTGTGCGACCGCCGTGGCGATCGCGAGGCCGTCGAGCGACCCGACAGTTTGACCGTGTGTGGGATCACTCGCGGCCAACCAAAAGGGCGTGCATTGCGTGATCGTTCCTCTCGGTGAACATGTCCAGCAACTCAGCGAGCAGTCCGCCGACGACAGCGAGCGGCTGCGGCCAGGGGCTGGGCGCGCTTGATCCGCGCGCTGAACCGGCTTCGGCGCATGCAGGCGAGCAGCACCGGATGAGCGGTGAACGGTCGCTCTGCGGATCGTGAGCAGCGCTGAGGCATCCCCCGGCGCGCCCGGGAGGCTGGAGCTGCGCCGCTACCGGGACGACGACGTCCGCGCTGTCCGCGAGCTGCACGATCTCGCGCTTACGGCAGCAGGAGTTCATCTTGGCCGCGGTCCGTGGGACGAGGACCTCGACGACATCTCCGGCACCTACCTCGACACCGGCGGCGACTTCCTCCTAGGATCCGTCGACGGCAGGCTGGCAGCGATCGGTGCGCTGCTCCACGTCAGCCAAACCGACGCCGAGATCAAACGGATGCGGGTCCACCCGCGCTTTCAGCGCCGCGGGTTCGCGCGCGCCGTTCTCGCCCAACTCGAGGCCTACGCGCGCGAACACGAGTACCGCCGGCTCAGGCTCTCGACCACGCTTCTGCAGATCACCGCGCAACGCCTCTTCGCGCGCGAGGGCTACCACGAGGTCGGCCGCGGACAGGTCGCCGGGGTACCGATGATCTACTACGCCAAACGGCTCACCTGAGCACAAGCGCCCCGGACCAGAGCGCGGCCCCCGCGTGGCCTCCCAACGCGCCCACGCGCGCACGCTCAGAGCCAGCACGCGGTGGGGCCCCCCCGCCCCGGCCTGCGCCTCCGCGCTCAACAGAGGCTTTGCGCCATTGCTTGAAACATCAGCTGCTGATTCAAGCAGCCTCCGATTGCTGAGAGGCGGTGCCCGTCTGAGGCGCCGGCCGGCGCGGCGGCCCGCGTTCGACTCTGGGTACGCGCACAGGGCCTGAGCGAGCGCGTCAAGCCCGGAGATGTCGGACTCCTTCGAAGCTGGTCGGGATCCGTTGGGATCCCGGTCTGGTGCCAGCGGGCCCGTTTTGCGAGGCGGAAGCGGTTGGGCCTTCGCCGGGATCGCGGCCGTGTTCGTCTGGATGTTTCATGTTTCGGGCCGCGGAATAAGATGATGCTGCGATGCTGATCAGCTGGCCGCCAGGCGGATCCCAATTTCGCGCTCTCGCAACCCGTGCGGTGGTGGTGGCGGTGCTGTTGGTACCGTGCAGTGGTTCCACAGCTGCGCTTGGCGCAACCACGATCTCGGTCTCGAGCGTTGATGCGGGGATCGGTGCTGCGGCTGCTGGGCGCTGCACCTTGCGCGATGCGCTCGTGGTCGCAGACCTGGCGTCTAATCCGGCGTTGGGAACCAGGGCGGAGCCAGGCGGCAGCAACGCGCCGCGGGACTGTCGAGGGCGGGTTAGGGGCCGCGGGTTGCCGTACGAGATCACACTTGCTGCCGGCGCCGTTTACACGCTGACCGTGATCGATGACTACTGGTTCGGGCCGGACGGGCTGCCTCAGATCTCTGCTGAGGTCACGATCGTGGGCAACGGCGCGACGATCACCAGGTCGGCTGCCGGCCGCACGCCGGGCTTCCGGTTCTTCTACGTGTCCGGAGGGTTTTCGGGGATCCCGGTGGGTCATCTGACCTTGCAGCACGTGATCCTGTCGAACGGGCTGGCGGAGGGCGGGACCTCCGGGGGCGGCGGAGGTGGTGCTGGGATGGGCGGTGCGATCTTCAACCAGGGGGTGGTCAAGCTAGAGCACATTACGCTGAGCGGCAACGAGGCACAAGGCGCCACCGGTAGCGGCCCCGCCTTCGACGGTAGCGGTGGCGGGATCGGGCCCGATGGAGGCTTCGGCGGGCCGGCGCCTGGTGCGCACGGCGGTGCTGGCGGCGCCGAGAACGCCGATCTCAGCGGGGGCGCCAACGATGGTGACGCCGGCGGCGGCGGCGGCTTCCGGGCGGCCGACACAGGTCACAGCGGCGCGTCAGGGGGTGCGCCTGGCGGCAAGGGCGGATTTGGCAGCGGCGGCGGGGATGGCGGATACGGCGGCAACGGCGACGATGACGATGGCGCCGGTGGCGCGTTCGGTCAGCGCGGCGATGCGCCGCACATCTTCGGCGGACCCAATGGTGACGGCATCGGTGGTGGTGGGGGTGGCGGCGTCGGTGGTGGTGGGGCGCTTGGCGCTAACGCGACCGGGTCTGGCGGCGGTTTCGCCGGCGGCGGTTCGCAGGCGGACTGCGACAGCGGTGGCTGTAGTGGTGGCGACGGTGGCTTCGGCGGCGGCGGCGCGGGCTCGGGCGACGGCGGCAACGATGGAAACGGCGGCTTCGGTGGCGGGCATGGGGATGGCAACGGCGGCGGCGGCGGAGCGGGTATGGGCGGGGCGGTCTTTTCGCTGTTCGGCACTGTCTCGGCGTCTGACTCGACCTTGTCTGACAACAGCGCGATCGGTGGCGATGGCGACGCCACGTCCGCTGACGGGACCGCTGGCGATGGCTTTGGGGGGGCGATCTCCAACGTCGATGGAACGCTTTCCCTGAGCGGGTCGACGATAGCTGAGAACACCGCCGAAGGTGGCGCGTCGGTTGGTGGTGGCCTGTACAGTCTCGCGTTCGGGAACACGATCACGCACGGTGGCGCGACGGTGGCGACTGTCAAGGTCGCCGGCTCGACTTTGACCGGCAACCAAGGCGCCGACGGCCGGGACGACGACCTCGCGCTGAACCGCATCAATGGCAAGCATGCGAACGTGAGCACCGGGATAGTCCTCGCCAAGAGCATCGTCGGCGTCACGACCGTGACCGGCGGGGCGCTCGAGCGCTGAACGCTCGCTGCCCGCAACCCCCACGCCCGTGACCCCCGCCGGTGGGGTATCGCCTGAGACAACCTCAGCGCGATGTCACGGGAGTGTCGCCACGCGCGTGTAGTAGCAGGACGCCAGCCGCGAAGCGGCCGCGACGCGGTCTCTGTTCCCCGGGTAGCGATGCTCGATGGGCTGGCCTTCCCGTATGTCCGCTAGATGCGGGCATTTCGCCCGCCTGGAGCCGCTGTGCGGCTGCCCCTCGAAGGGGTGCCGAGCAGTGTCCCGCGACGCCGCTCGCCCGTCAAGAAACTTGACTCGAACGTGCACTTTCGACCCGCCTAGCGGAGTTAGAGTTAGAGACGCGCCTCGTGGATCTCCTTGAGGGCGTGGGCGTTCCCGACGGCGCGTACCTGAACTATAGGGTGCTAGCCGAGGCGTCGGTCAGGTGGTCAGGCCGGCGTCGGTGGGCAGTACGTGCCCGGTAAGCGAGCTGCTTTCGCGGCTGCACAGCCAAGCGATCGGGGCCGCGATCTCATCGGGGTCTAGCAGGCGGCCGTGGAGCGGGTTGTGAGCGAAGTCCTCGACTGAGGTAAAGTCGTAGATCTCGGCGGTGACGTCGAGCATCGTGGTCGTTGTTGGCCCCGGTGCTACGCCGTTGGCGGTGATGCCGCTGCCGACGAGGTCTGCTGCGAGCCCGCGAACGAGCCCGGCGACCCCAGCCTTGGCTGCGCCGTAGGCCGCTAGGCGTGGCATGCCGTGGTGGGCCGCTGCAGAGGCCACCGCGACGAAGCGGCCGTTGCGCGGCTCCGGTCGCGCAAGCAGGGCGGGAACGGCGGCCTTGGCCAGGCGCCAGACTCCCGTCAGGTTCACGTCGACGACGAGTTGGTAAGCGGCGTCGGACATCTCCCATAGAGGCGGACCGCCGACGATCATTCCGGCGACTGCGACGGCTGCATCGAGCCTGCCGAACTCCCGCACACCGGCGGCGACGGCCTGGTTCAGCGCGGCCTGGTCGCGCACGTCGGCGACTACGGGGAGGACAAGATTTCCGTTCTCGCACGAGTCCACTACAGCCTGGAGGTCTCGGTCGGTCGCGAGCTCGTACTCGAGCGCTTGGTCGTCCGCACAGCGGTCGACAGCCACGATTGCCCACCCGTCGTTGGACAGACGCCGGACGGTCGCCGCGCCGATGCCGCGCGCAGCCCCGGTAACGATCGCGACGTCGGCCGCGTCACGCAGTCCCGTTTGGAATCACCTGATCTTTGTTAGCAAGATGTGTCATTGTTTGCGCGGTGGAGAGGACATTAGCGTCCGCGCTCAGGTTCGCGCGCGGGCGACGCCGGGTCGAAGCGGGGCGTCCGGACGTGGTCGTCGTCGGTGCCGGCTCGGCCGGTGG
>JBKQKK010000379.1:0-2581 GCA_052147535.1 Solirubrobacteraceae bacterium
CGGCGGCCAGTCCGAGATCGCGTAGCCGTAGAACCCGATCCAGCCGAGGATCTGCCGGCCGGTGACCGAGAACGCCGCCCGCGGCAGTTGCGCGATCTCCCGGGCGGCGATCTTGTCAGCGACCCAAGGGGGCGCGTTGCGTCCGGTCAGGTCGCGCAAGAGGGCGTGCGCCAGGCGCCGGGCACCACCGGTGCTGGGCCCGCCCCAGCTGTACGCGCCGCGCTCCGGAGCCGGCATGTATTCCGCGCCGGTCTCGCGTACGACCAGCACGGTGGGCACACCGGCCTGCCGCTTTCCGACGTAGATCTGGTCAAGGCCGCGCCGCGAGAGTCCGGCGACACCCCTGCTCGCTCGTGGACTCAGGCCGTCTGGCTCGCACGCGTACGGCTGTGCGTTGCTGCTCATTTGCTCTGCTCTGAACATCAGATCACTTCCGTCCCGACCGAGGTTTGACTGTGTTCACAGCTTGCATCCCGGTTCTGTCGGTGGCCTGTGTGCTTCCTGTGATTCACCTGTGGGTCGCAGAAGCCGCTGCGCGAGTTCCCGGATGCGGCTCCGCCACGGACGTAGGGGCCAGCGGCGCAGGGGATTGCAGACTGGCGAGCGGCAGCGTCACCTCGAACGTCGCGCCTTTCCCAGGCTCTGAGTTGACTGACGCCGTGCCGTAGGCGTTCATGATCGCCGCGACGATCGCAAGACCCAAGCCACTTCCGGAAGCTGCTCCCGAGGCGCTCTGTGCGGGTGATCTGCCGCGGTAGAAGCGCTCAAACACCTGTGCTGCCTCCTCAGGGTCGATGCCCTCGCCGTCGTCGGCGACCACCAGCGTCGCCTGACCCTTGTGGACGGCTGCAGTGACATGCACCGGTGTTCCGGGAGCTGTGTGGATCTGAGCGTTCGCGACGAGATTGGCCGCGACCTGGCGCAGGCGCTGCTCGTCGCCCAAGACGATCAGCGGGCCTGCGGCGCGCACGTCGATCGGCTGGCCGGGATCGCGCACGCGGGCATCCTGAACGGCATCGATCGCGATCTGCGTCAGATCAACGCTCCGGCGCTCGAGCGGTCGCTCCTCATCGAGGCGCGCGAGCAGCAGCATGTCGTCGATCAGCACCCCCATGCGAGTTGCTTCGGACTCGATTGTGGCCATCGACTTCGCGAGATCCTGCGGGTTGAGCTGCGCGCCGCGGCGAAACAGCGCCGCATACCCTCGGATCGAGGTGAGCGGAGTACGCAACTCGTGCGACGCGCCCGCAACGAACCGCCGCAATTGCGCCTCGGAGCGATCACGCCGCGCGAACGCATCCTCAAGACGCGCGAGCATCCCATTGAGCGCAACCCCGAGCCTCCCGATCTCGGTATGCGCGTCGGCCGGAGCGACGCGCACACTAAGGTCACCGTCCGCGATACCCGCCGCCGTCTCGGCGATCCGCTCAAGCGGACGCAGGCCGGCGCGTAACAGCAAGAACGCACCGGCCGCCAGCAGTGCCAGCACGATGGCAGCGACCATCAGCTCGATCTGCACGAGCCGGCTGAGCGTGTCGCTCACGTCGTCCAGCGGCACGGCAACCACAAGGATCCCGCGTTCGCCGGGCAGCAAGCTCACCTGCGCGCGGTAGCGCGCCGTCCCGCTCACGGCGCCGACCCTGAACCGCGAGACGTCCGAGTCTGTTGCGCCCGAAGGCAGCGGACGCAGGATCGCCGGTAACCGTGGAGGCGGGCTGGGCTGGTCGTAGGGGCCGATCTGAACCGACGCCTGGACCTGATTGCGGGTGCTGCGCAGTTGCACGAACGTGTCCCGCGGCGCGATATTCCGAAGCACCCGTGCGCTCACCACCAAGCCTGTGCTGCCCGCAGGCGTGCTCACGACC
This sequence comes from Solirubrobacteraceae bacterium, assembly GCA_052147535.1. GTDB lineage: Bacteria > Actinomycetota > Thermoleophilia > Solirubrobacterales > Solirubrobacteraceae > Palsa-465. The sequence goes on from JBKQKK010000379.1 coordinate 1,866, forward strand.
CCGTCCACAAGCCGCCGCGCGCTCACGAGCTGCTGATCGACGCGACCCAGCAAAAAGGAGCGCAGCGCAAGATAAGTACCGCCGCCGATCGTCAGCCCGGCGATCTTGTCCTCGGTCCCATCGCGCGGTCAGGAAGATCACAGGCACCCGCACACCGTCTACCTGTAGCCGACGGCAGACCTCGAAGCCGTCGATGTCCGGCAGCCGGACGTCGAGTATCACCACCTCCGGCCGGGACTCCAGGATGGCCCGCAGCGCGCCGCGACCATCGCCGGCGGTCCGGACCTCGAAACCCTCGTAGCGCAGACCCAACGCTACCAGTTCGGTGATGTTCGGCTCATCATCGACGACCACCACCCGCACATCCTCTCCAAATCCGTTCGCGGAACCCATGCCAGCAGCTTGCCATCCAATCCTGTGAGTTTCCTGTGACCCGCACCGACCAGGCAGGCAGTCAGTTCGAAGCGGATCGGGTCCGAAGCCGGGCGTGGTCGCCAGGAGGGCGTCAGCACCATGCCTCTCTCTGGGCGCCGGCGCGCACGGGTTAGGTCGCCTCCTCCAGCGGCCGGTCGATCCGAGCCAGCGCTCCACGTCCGGCGACAGGGCAGATCGGGCCGGTGGCGGGGCTACCCGAGCGGGGCTGGCTCGGGCTCACGCTGACGGTCTCGACGGACGAGCGGTCGCGGCTGGCCGGCCGTACTCCCCAGCGTCGACGG
>JBKQKK010000380.1:0-8103 GCA_052147535.1 Solirubrobacteraceae bacterium
CCAGCGACACCGACCAGGAAGTCGTCAAAGCCATCGTCGGCATCGCACGCAGCCTCAGCAAGCACACAATCGCCGAAGGCGTCGAGAACCCCGAAACCCTCACGCTCCTTCGCGAATACGGAGTCGAGTACGCCCAAGGATTCCACATCGCCAAGCCACAACCACTCGATCCCCGCTAGCCGGCCCCAAGCTCAAAAGCTCAAGACCCTGCGTTCGGCGCCGACTAGTGAGACTGATGGTGGTCCGAGCTCTCGACTCTCGCGCCGATGTCACCTAGCCTGCCGACGGTGAGCGTCCTGATGGGCGCCTACAACTACGCGCAGTACGTCGGGCGGGCGATCGAGAGCGCGCTCGAGCAGGATTATCCGCCCGAGCTCCTGGAAATCATCGTGATCGATGATGGCTCGACCGATTCGACTGCCGAGGTGGTGGCGCAGCTTGTCCGCAGCAACCCCGACCGCATCCGGCTCGTGCGCCAGGCCAATGCCGGGCCGACTGCCGCCACGAACCGCGCGATCGCGGACGCCACGGGCGAGCTGCTGTGCCTGCTGGACGCCGACGACATCTGGCTGCCCCAGAAGACGCGGCTGCAGGTGGAGCTCCTGCAGAACCGGCCGGAGGTCGGGTTCGTGTTCAGCGACATGCGCGTGATCGACGCGAACGAGGCACTCTTGAGCCCGTTGCACCTTGGGCTGACGGGGCCGCTGCCGGAGCGCGCCTTCGCTCGCATCCTGTTCGACAACATGGCCGTCCAGTCCTCGGTCATGATCCGCGCCTCGCTGCGGGAGCTGTTCTATCCGATTCCGCGGGAGATCCCGTACGCCGACTGGTGGCTCGCCCTGCGAGCCGCAGAGGTCGCCGAGATCGACTACGTCCGCGAGCCACTCGCGCTCTACCGCCTGCATGCAGCGAATCTCACGGGCGGCGTCCGCGGCGCCGCGGCAGTACGCGAGCAGCGCAAGTCCGCGGCATTCCAGCTGTGGGTCCTGCGGCACCTGCCGCTCGACACGCTAACCCCCGATGAGCTTCTGTACGTCTGGAGCGGAGTGGAGCGGCGCGTAGCGCTGATGATGCTCCACGCCGACACGCACTTCGTCTCGCAGGCCGACGTCGATCCCGGGCACGGCGCCGAGGCCGACGCCAGGCTGGCGGAGGCCGCGCTGGCGCGGGAGCGCGGTGACCTGGAGGCGGAAGCCGCGCTGGCGTTGAAGGCGTTGGCTTGGGATCCGTTCCGGTTCGGCGCTCGCAAACCGCTCGAGGACGCCGTTGCACGGGCGAAAGCCGCAACGGCGGCACCGCACCCATTGGAGGGAGCACGGGATTTCGTCGTGCTCGTCGACGCGGAGGAGTTGCTGGCCGACGACGAGATGCTGCGCAGCTACGCAGAGGCGATGAGCGGCTCGGAGCTGATCACGCTGGCAATCGACGGAACCCGCATGCAGCCCGATGTTGCGGCGACGGAGCTGCAGGCGCTCGTTGGGCGCTGCGGGCTCGCCGACCGTCACGACGTCGACCTGCTCGCCGTGATCGGGGAGCGTGACGCTGTTCAGCGACAGCGCATGTCGCGTGGTACGCATGCGTACTACCGCCGCAACGGGGAGCCGGCGGAGAGCGAGCGGCCAGTGTTCACGCCGGCGTCGCTCCTGCGTCTGCGCGAGTTTGCCCGCAGCGGCTCGCGCGCGAGGCGCTCAGCGCGACCACACTCGCCGGATCTCGCCTCCAGGGCGCACGGGCGCGCGATCGCGTAGCCGCCCCGTATAGCGGACTCGCGCCGGCGGTGCGTACGTGCTCCGCGACCGCAGCCAGGTCAATCATGTCCGAGACAGCCGCGAGGCGTGGCTCAGGACTCCCAGGTCAACCCGGCGGTCGCAGCCTCCAGCAGTGCGCCGGCCACGTTGTCCCAACTCAGGGAGCGCGCCGTCCCGATCTGCTGCAGCGACAGGCGGCCGGCCGCGGCGGCGCGCCGGACGCCCTCCACGAACGCCTCGCGGTCTTCTGTCGCGCGCAGGAACGGTCCGAGCGCGCGTGCATGCGCGGTGTGCAGCGTGACCGTGGGCAGACCCGCAGCGGCGTAGTTGTAGGCCTTGTGCGGCTCCATCGATCGCGTGAACGGCTCGTCGGTGTGCGGCACGATCCCGACGTCGCAATGGAGCAGGTAAGCCGCCGTCTGCGCGGGGGCCCGCGCGCCGAGCAGATGCACGTTCGATAGCTGCGCGGCGAGATCGAGGACCTGCTGCGTCGGCGCCAGGCCGATCAGCACGACGTGCATGCCGGTCGTGGCGAGCCAGCGCACGGCATCGACTTCGAAGCGCATCGAAAGCGCGCCGACGTACACTGCGCGCGGCCGCGGGATCGGCGCGAGGTCGACCGGCTCCGGGAGCTGATCGACCGCCGGGTCCTGCCAGACCTCGTCGACCCCGTGGCCGACGTACACCGCCTCCGGCAGGTCGTCGATCGAACCCTCAGACAGGCCGCAGACGGCGTCGCTGGCGTTGATCAGCTGGTCACGGACGCGCTCCAGAACCGCCCGTCGCGGAGCCATCGCGTCCCACTGCGCAAGCTTGTCGTAAGCGACGAGCACGGTCCGCGAGCACACCGGCGCAAACTCGTAGTGCATCCACCAGTTCGCTTCCGAGACGCCGAAGTTGAGCAGCAGCGGTCCGTCCATCTGCGCCAGCTGGAGCACGCCCTGGGCAACTTCGTGGTGGGCGACCGGTGGCGTGCCCCGGCCTGTGAACACGAGCAGCCCGCGATCGTCGCGCACGTTGAGCTCGGGCTCTCCCGAGCCCGCGAGGAACGGCTCGAAGTACGCAACGCGGCCCGCCGCAGGCGAGCGCACAAGGGAATGCGCGACGGCCTCGCCGGCACGGCCGAGCTGACCGTAGTCGTTCTGCAGCCAGCTGACGATGACATCGGGTGGGCTCATCGTGGCACCCTACAACTGGCCGAGCAAGGTCCGAGCGGCGTCCAATGCCTGGCGCATGCAGTCGTCCATGTCGATGTAGAGATAATTCGCCAAGCGTCCCGCAAAGGTGACGGTCACGCCCGGTAGGCACGTGCGCAGGAACTCCTGGTAGCTGTCGTTGAGTGCACGGTTGCGCGCACTCTCGACCGGATAGTACCTCGTGGGTGCCCCTGTGAACTCGAACCCCAGCACGGTGCCGTCGCACAGTTGTCCGGAGGCATGCTTCGTCTCATGGATCCTGATGAACGGAAACTCCAGCCCGGGGTAATTGACCACCATCGCCCCCTGCGCCAGATCCAGATGCGGAACGTGCACCGATTTGACGAGGATTCCGCGCCAGTCGAGCGCACCCAGCTTGTAGGAGCAGAGCGTGTCCAGCGGACAGGTGAAGATGATCGCGGTTGATTGCGCTTGCTCCAGCAGAGCGTTGACGTCATCCAACCGCACTGAGCGCCCCACGCGGACCTCGGGTGCCGGGGATCGGTTCCCGAGCAGGCCGTCGATCAAGTCCGTATAGCCGTTCGGTCCGCCCGGCCAGCCTTGGTAGGGATCCGAGAACAGGTAGGGATCGTTGTCCCAACGGACCGAGACCCGCCGTGGTGCCCACTGCGCCGAGAGCTCTCGAGCGGGACGTCCCCACTGCTTCTCGGTGTACGGGCGCACGAATCGTTCGTACAGCAGCGGTCCCATCAGATCAAGGCACCACTCCTCGAAGTTGGACGCGTCAGCCCTCGCCGCAGGGTCGACGTGCTCTCGCTCCTTGAGCTGTTGCAGGATTTCATCCGCGCGCGACTGCCGCTCGATATCCGAGAGCAGGATCGGCCAGTTGAGGATCTGCCCGTCAGCGACGATGTCGACGCGGTGCCGATACAGCCTGAACCTGGTGAACGAGTTCGCCAGCTCCCACACCTCTTGATCCTCGGTGTGGAAGATATGCGAACCGTGAGGCTCATAGAGGACGCCGTTCATGTGCTCGGAGCGAATCAGACCTCCGGGAGCGTCGCCGCTTTCAAACAAGGTGCACTCAACGCCGTGGCGACTCAGCTCGTGCGCGATCGTACAACCAGTCAGGCCTGCTCCAACGATGAGCACCCGCGCCGGGCCGATATCAGAGTGTCGAATCAATTTCCTGATTTGAAGCGGTGAGAACAGCGACCTATTTGCACATGAAACGAGACCGAGCGTGTCGATCGTACCGGCGATCAACTACCTCACGGCCAGGTGGACTCCCGGGTGCTTGCGCTGAAATCGCGCCTGGTCGGCGGCGATCTGAGACCGGATCCAGGCACTGAGCTCCGCGTCCTCGGTCCCCACCGTCTCCGACAGGCCGTGACGGATGCGCGACTCCTCCACAAGCACCGGCAGCCGGCCGGCGCTGCTCAAGCGATGAAGGAGGTCGGTGTCCTGGTACCAGATGACCAGCGACGGATCAAACAGCTCCCCGGGAGCGTGCGAGAAGCGCTCGAGGTCGTCGCGACCCATCGCGAAGCACCAAGCGGCGAAGTCACGGCGCATGCCCCCCTCGATCGTCAGCGGGAAGGCCACCGCGGCACCTGCGTCGATCGCCGCCCGGAGCGGCAACCACCACCCCGGCAGCGGCTCGACATCGTCGTTCATGACGACCACATAGGGTGCTCGAGCAGCTCGCAGACCCGCATTGACCGGTGCTGCGAAGCCCTGTGGCGGAGCCCCGTTGTCGACGATCACGATCTCGTGGGCGGCATCGGCCGTCGCTTGCACCGCTGCAACGCACGCGCGCACTCGCTCGGAAGTCGCATCGAGAGTGGGGATCACGACCGTTAGCTCCGGCGCCTCTCCCGGCGTCCGGCGGGCCATACCGGTCCGTGCGCCGGGCGCGAGGATCGCACTCGCGGGCACCGATGTTGCGCGCCGACCCTGTTCGGTGATCGACAGCGCGAGCGCTCCGACCAGCATGTCGGCAGGCACTACCGGGATCCCCCGGACACGCACCTCGGTGGCGCGGAAAGCTACGGACCATGCTGTCAGGAGACTTGCATCGGGATCGACCGGGCTCACGCTCGCGGCCAGACCAACCGCAGGATCATCGAGCGCGGCGATCAGCGCCTGGAGCCACCCGGATGTCGGCGTGGCCGCGCCACGGATGAGCACGATGATCTGACCGCGGGCACGTTCGACGCCCAGCCGCGCCGCCGCCGAAAATCCGGCACGACGCGCGCTGCGGACGATCTCGACGTCCCCTTCCAAGCTTGCGAGCAGCCGCTCGAGTCCGATCGCGGCGTCATCGACGATGATCACTTCGTGGTCCGGGCCATCTGCCTGTAGAGCGAGTCCCTGCAAGCAGCGCAGCGCCTGTACTGGAGCGCCTTCGAGGGGCAGGATGATCGAGGCAACGGGCGTACCGGCCATCTCAACCACGGCTCCGCGAGGCACTTCGAGCAACAGATCCGATCGATCGGCGGTTTCGCGGAGGCTTCAGCCTCCGCGTCTCGCGTAGCACGCTGGCTTGAGCTGCCATGCCTACGCCGTGACCTCTGCGTAGACGCCCGGAAGGTCGGGATACCCGCTCCCGGCCCAACCGGAGGTCTGGATCGCTGACATCTGGGCGGACGGCGGCTGACCGACGCTCGACAGGATCGCCTGGATCCCGGAGCTGGCGGTGCCGTATCCGGGGATCGTGCTCTGGCCCTTCAGCCAGCCGGCGGTGGCGTCGGCCGCGCTCTGGGGATCCGACCAGACCGAGTCGCTTGCGCCGTATGTTCCATCGCCGGTGTAGCCGATGTTCAGCCAGTCGTTGTTGCTCGCCGCCTGGCGCGACTGGGCGGCGGAGCCGTTCTCCTCGGACATCAGCCAGGCGCAGATCACGCCCGGGTTCAGGCCGGTGTCGGCCGCCAAGCGCGAGGCGAACTGCTGCTGGTCACTTGTGAGCATCGTGCTCGCCGCACCGGGAAGCGTCGCCGAGCCGCCGGCGGGCAGGCTCACACCGCCCGTCAGCGACGCGAGCGAGAGCGTGCCCGGAGGCGGCGCCAGCCCGGAGCCGCCGCCCTCGCCGCCGGTGAGCGCGGATAGCGCGTCGGTCGCACTGCTCGCGCCCTGCGCCTGCGCCTGCGCCTGCGCCAGAGCGTCAGCAAAGCTTGTGGTGGAACCAGCGGGGTCGCTCCCAGCGGCCGCGTCAGCGCCGCTGACGCCGCTGACGCCGCTGACGCCGTCCACGTTGCTGGACGGCAGCGCCGCGCCGCCGCTCAGTTGCGCCAACTGCTGCTCGATCTGGGTGATACGCGCCAGGGCGTCGGTGTACGTCATCGAGGGTCAGACAGGTAATCGGCACGAGGACCGCCGGCTTGACCTGACCGGCGGCCCGCGGGCCGCTGGGCGCGCCCTCTACCCTGCTTGCGATGGTCCGCCACCTCGCAGGCAGGAGGCTCACGGCCGCGCTCGCGGGGCTGCTGCTGGCGGCGAGCACCGCCCTCGCCCCGACGGCGCTCGGTTGGACCGTGGGCGCCGTACTGCAGCCGGCGCCCGCCGCCGCCGACGGCGATCCCGCCAGCGATACCCTGCTCGTCCAGAACGTCTTCTACCCTTACTCGCCGCCGACCTCCACGGCGCTCCAGCGCCTGCTCAACGGTGCCACCGCGGCCGCCGCCAAGGAGCGCACGCCAGTGAAGGTGGCGCTGATCGCCTCGCCGGTCGATCTGGGGACGGTCGCGGTGCTGTTCGGCAAGCCGCAGGAGTACGCCGACTTCCTGGACCAGGAGATCAGCTACAACAGCAAGCAGCCGCTGCTGGTGGTCATGTCCGACGGATACGGAAGCCAGGGACTGACGCGGGCGGCGAACGCCGCCGTGGCCGCGCTCCCCACGCCTGCGGGCGGCACGAGCAATCAGCTGGGGGGCGCGGCGCTGAGGGCAGTGGACCGGATCGCTGTGGCGAACGGTCATCCGCTCGTCGATGTCGCACCCTCAACGGCCGCCGCCGGCGGCGGTGACGGCACGCCGGTCCTGATCATCGGAGCGCTGGCGGCGGTGGCGCTCGCGGCGACTGCCGGCCTCGCGACCGTCACGCTGCGAAGACGCACGTGAACCGAGCGACGCGGCACGCCGTCCGCCGGTTGCTGCCGGCAAGACCCAGGTCTTGCCGGCAGAGCCGGCGCATCGGAGCGTGCCCGGCGCTAGATCGCCACCGTCCTGGTCGCCACGCTGTCGGCGGTCGCCTGGCCGTACTGGTTCACAGCCGTTACCACGACCCGCAGCTGGTCGCTCTGATCGGCGACGGCGAGGGTGTAGCTCGAGCCGCTGGCGCCGGAGATCGAGGTCCAACTGCCGCCGCTAATGCTGGAGCGCTGCTGCCACGCGTAGGTGTACGACGTCGCCGCCGGGGCCCAGCCTCCGTTGCTCGCGGTCAGCGTCGAGCCGCTTGTCGCGGTACCCGAGATCTTCGGGATGGCGGTGCTCACCGGAGCCGCGGAGGCGATCGGTCCGAACGTAGCCGAGATCGCGGTGGCCTGTCCGTAGCTGTTGATTCCCGTGAGCGCAACGCGCAGGCTCGCCCCGAGATCAGCGCCCGTGGGTACGTACGTCGCGCCGGTCGCCCCTCCGATCGCCGTCCAGCTGCTGCTGGAGCTGGGGGTGGTTGAACGCTGCCACTGGTAGGTGTACGACGTGGCGGCCGAGCTCCAGGTCCCGTTCGTGGTCTTCAACGTCTGCCCCTGCCTCGCGGTTCCCGAGATCGCCGGGACGGTGCTGTCAACCGGAACGCCAGAGGCGATCGGGCCGACCTGCGTCGAGGCGATGCCCTGGCCGTGGCTGTTGGTCGCGGTGACCTGAACACGGACCTGCTGGCCCACATCGGGGGACGCCAGCACGTAGGTGCTGGCGGTCTGGTCGGAGATCGACGCCCAGGTGCTGGCACCGTTGACCGAACGCTGCCACTGATAGGCATACGAGGTGGCCGCAGGACTCCAGGTGCCGGCGGACGCGGTCAGCTTCTGACCCTGCCGCTGCGTGCCGCGGACGCCGGGGGCCACGGTGCTGTAGGGAGCACCTGAGACCGGACCAACCGCCGCCGAGTAGGCGGTGTTCGAGCCGTAGCTGTTGGTGGCCGTGACGGACACCCGCAAGCTGGCGTTGACGTCAGCGGTGAGCTCCACATAAGTGGAGCTC
>JBKQKK010000381.1:0-14106 GCA_052147535.1 Solirubrobacteraceae bacterium
AGCAGTGGCAGTTCGCGTTGGTCGCGGTGAAGCAGATCGACTTCACGCCCACGCTCGAGACCGACACCTTCGAGTACGGCGCGGTCAGGTTCATCACCTACCAGCAGAAGCCCGACGGGACGCTGCAGACGAGCAACGTCGGCTCGTGGAGCCGGGTCAACAACGACACCTCGGTCGGGCTGGCGCTTCCGGTCGGGTAGCGGCGCCACCTGACCACGGACGGCGGCGGGATGCCGCCGCCGTCCGTCGCCTCGATCAGCCGGCGGCGGCGAAGCGCTCCGCCACCTTCGCCCAGTTGACCGTGTTCCACCACGCGTCGATGTAGTCGGGCCGGCGGTTCTGATACTTCAGGTAGTAGGCGTGCTCCCAGACGTCGACGCCCAGCAGCGGCGCCTTGCCGTCGCTGATCGGGTTGTCCTGGTTGGGAGTCGATACGACCGACAGACCCGAATCGTCGTGCACCAGCCACGCCCAGCCGGAGCCGAAGCGGTTCACGCCCGCGTCCTTGAGCTTGGCCTGGAAGTCCGTGAAGGAGCCGAACGCTGCGTCGATCGCAGCCGCGAGCCCGCCGCTAGGCTCGCCGCCACCGTCAGGTCCCATCGCCGTCCAGAACAGCGAATGGTTGTAGTGACCGCCGGCGTTGTTGCGCACGGGGCCTTGCTTGTCGGCCGGCAGCGAGCTCAGGTTCTGGAGAACCTCCTCGACCGACTTCGCTGCCCAGGCGGTGCCTTCGAGCGCGACGTTCGCCTTGTCCACATAGGCCTGATGGTGCTTGTCGTGGTGGATCTGCATCGTCAGCACGTCGATGTACGGCTCGAGCGCGTCGTAGTCGTAGGGGAGGGGCGGGACTGCGTAGGACATCTGCTGCTCCTTGTAGGAGTTGATCTGTGACCTGGATCGGTGAAGCTTGCGTTCTATCAGAGGCCCCTGCCCGCCGCGCGGGTACATTTCAGACCTCAGATGACACGCCTATCCCAGTATCTTCTGCCGACCGAGCGCGAACCGCCGGCAGACGCCGAGGCCGTCTCGCACAAGCTGATGGTCCGCGCCGGACTGATCCGCCAGATTGGGTCGGGCCTGTGGTCGTGGCTGCCCGCGGGGTGGCGGGTGCACCAGCGCATCGTCCAGATCGTCCGCGAGGAGATGGACGCGATCGGCGGGCAGGAGATGCTGATGCCCGTTCTGCATCCGGCCGAACCGTGGCGGCGGACTGGTCGATACGCGATCGACGAGCTGTTCAAGCTGACGGACCGCCGCGGCGCGGACATGGTTCTGGCAATGACGCATGAGGAGATCGTCACCGGCCACGCGGCGGCGGCGATCCGCTCCTACCGCGATCTGCCGCAGATCCTGTACCACTTCCAGACCAAGGAGCGCGATGAGCCGCGCCCCCGTGCGGGTGTGCTGCGCACGCGCGAGTTCATCATGAAGGATGCGTACACGTTCGACCGTGACGCTGAGGGGCTCGAGGTGGCCTACCAGAAGCACGTGGTCGCCTACGATCGGATGTTCGATCGCTGCGGCCTGGAGTGGTACCGCGTCAAGGCGGATGTCGGAATGATGGGCGGGCACGGCGCCGATGAGTACATGGCCCCCTGTCCGGCGGGGGAGAACGATGTCGCGCTCGCCCCCGGCTACGCGGCGAACGTCGAGGTCGCAACCGCCGAAGCCCAGCCGGTCAGACTGCCGGCGGAGCTCGACGCGCCACGCCGGGTCTCAACGCCGGGACTGACGACCGTGAACGGCGTGGCGAAAGCGCTCGGCGTCGCCGAAGGCGCCCTGTTGAAGGCGTTCCCGGTCGTGCCCGCCAACGGTTCGGAGCCGATCGTGCTGGTGATCGTCCGTGGTGACCACCGTGTCAACGAGGTGAAGCTGCGTACGGCGCTGCGCAGCGACTTTCGCGCCGCGACGCCGGCGGAGATCGCCGAGCGTCTGGGGCCACCGGGTTTTATCGGGCCGGTCGGCGCGCAGATGTCGATCCTGCTCGACACCGCGGTCGCTGCGGGCTGCTATATCACCGGCGCAAACCTTCCCGACTTGCATCTGGAGGGCGTCTCTCCGGGCCGCGACTTCAAGTTCGAGCGCGCCGACGTGCGCTCGGTCGTGGCGGGCGACACGGTCGGGGGCGCAGAGATCCGGATCGAGCCGGCGATCGAGGTCGGCAACATCTTCAAGCTGGGCACGCGCTACTCCGAGCCGCTGGGAGCCACCTATCTGGACCAGTCCGGGCGCCGGCAGCTCATCTGGATGGGCTCCTACGGGTTTGGGCCGGCGCGAGCTGCGGCCGCGGCCGTGGAGCAGTTCGCTGACGAGCGCGGGATCTCGTGGCCGCGCGCGATCGCCCCGTTCGACGTTGAGCTGGTCACGCTCGGAAAGCCTGGCAGCGACGAGCGGGTGCTGTCGGACGCGCTCTACGCCGAGTTGCTAGCTGCCGGGCTGACGACGCTATACGACGATCGTGATGCAGGGCCCGGACAGAAGTTCGCCGATGCGGAACTGCTCGGCTGCCCGCTTCGTGTGACCGTCGGGCGCCGGACGATCGCGGCGAGTGAGCTCGAGCTGCAGCTGCGGCGCGGTCGCGAGTCACGATCCGTAACGCTCCTGCCGGCAGCGGCGAGCGACGGCGCTCTCGACGCGGCGGACGCAGCGGCGGCGGTCGCCGAGTTGTGGCTGAACCTCCCCTGACGCCGCGCACCAAGCGCCGCCTGTTCGGGATCGACCGCTCCGGGCCGTCGCCCGCACAGACGCTCTCGGGGCAACCGCTGAATCCGTGGACGGTGCCAAACGCGATCGGTTTCGTACGGCTGGCGCTGATTCCGGTGTTCCTCGCGGTCGCGCTTTCCAGTGAGGACGGCCACGACGCGCTCGCTGCCGCGCTGTTCGCGCTGATCGGTTGGGGCGACTATCTCGACGGCTTCGCAGCGCGGCTCACAGGCCAGTACAGCCGCCTGGGGGCGTTGCTGGATCCGGTCGTGGATCGGCTGCTCGTGATCTCGGGGATGGCGGTGGCGTGGCACTTCGAATTGCTGCCGCGCTGGGCGCTGGCGATCGTGATCGCGCGCGAGGCTTTCATGCTCGTGATCAGCCGCTACGGCCTCGCGCGGGGCGTCGAGCTGAAGATCAACTGGGCTGGACGGCTCGGGGTCGCGCCGACGATGGGAGCGCCGTTCTTTGCGATGGCCGGCCTGCACTGGCTGGCGCTGGCGATGCTATACATCGGGATGGCGCTCGCGCTGCTGGCGACCGCGCGTTACATCCAGAGCGGCCTCGCACAGATGCGAGCTGCCGAGACGGGTGCCGACCTGCCGTCGGTCACCCAGCCGCCGGCGCTCCGTCCGACGGTTGCCCCGGCGCCCGAACGCAAGCCGGCCGACAACCCGGGAGCAGGTGAACTCTCAAGCTCAGATTGACCCTACGGGCCGCGACGGTATACTGCGTCATCCAGGATCGCGACCGTCAGTGCGGGGGTATAAGTTCGTATGGACACAACATTTCCGGATCTCGGCTCCCTTACCGACCAGGAGCTGAAGGACCTCATCAAGGAGCTCACCGCCGACGAGGGGGAGATCTCATATCGGCGACGGATCCTGCATGGCAAGATCGACATTCTGCGAGCGGAGCTGGTCAACCGGCTGCGCAAGAAGGATGAGAGCGGGGAGCTCGTGATCTCCGGGGCTGATGTACAGCAGCTCACGGATATCCTTGCGGGGCGCGTCCCAGTCCCCTACGGCGATGAAGCCGAGCAGGAGCCGGCCGGCGACAAAGCGCAAGCGGACGCGGACGACGAGCAAGAATAGGCGGTGCCAGAACGGTGGCCCAGCACTGCCCGGAGTGCGGATTCGCCAACGCTGAGGGTGCGAACTATTGCCAGCGTTGCGGCGCGTATCTCGCCGGTTCCGATCCGACCCCAGGGGACACGACTGTCACCTATCGCCTTGTGGATACCGGCGAGCTGGAGGAGTTCTCGCTCGAGGACATCGTCGCGCGCGGTGCTACGCTCGTGATTCGCTCGGGCGGTGGCCGGGCCGGGGAGGCCTTTCCGCTGTCCAGCCAAAGGATCACCGTCGGTCGTCGTCCCGACAGTGATGTGTTCCTGGACGACGTCACCGTCTCACGTGACCACGCCGTGATCGTCCGCCGTGGAACCGGCTACTACCTCGACGACTGCGGGTCGCTAAACGGCACGTACGTCAACCGTCGCCGGATCGAGTCTCACCGGCTCGGAGACGGCGACGAGCTCCAGATCGGCAAGTACAAGCTCGCGTTCCTGAGCCGCTGATGGCAACCCCCGAAACCGAGCAACTCGCGATCGACGTGCCGATCGCTGACGACGGCGCACCGGCCCGCCAGAAGTCGGTGACGATCGGAGCCGTCTGCAAGGCGCTTGAGCAGGAGTTCCCCGACATCTCGATCTCCAAGATCAGGTATCTGGAGGATCAGAAGCTGCTTACTCCGCGACGCACTGAGGGCGGCTACCGCGTGTATACCCAGAGCGACATCCAACGCCTGCGGACGATCCTGCGGCTGCAGCGCGATGAGTTCCTGCCGCTGCGCGTGATCCGCCAAGAGCTGGCTGGCGGACGCGCCGAGCGAGAGGTGCTACCGAACACGGACGTACGCGTGATGCGCCGTTCGGCGATGACCGTGCGCGACCAGGGAGCTCTCTACTCCGTCGACGACGTCGTCGAGGATACGGGCGCGGACGTGAAGCTGATCGCTGAGCTAGTCGACTTCGGCGTCATCAAAGGCGAGATCCGAGCCGGCAAGCGGTTCTTCGATGAGACCGAACGAGAGATCGTGCGCGCCGTGTCCGAGCTGGCTCGCTACGGTGTCGGCGGGCGCAACCTGCGCGTGTTCCGCAGCTCGGCTGACCGCGAGGCGCAGCTGTTACAGAGCATCCTGGCGCCTGCGCTGCGCTCGCACAACCCCGTTCGCCGCAAGGAGGCGATCGAGGCGCTCGAGAACCTCGCCTCGGTCACGACGCATCTCAAGCATCTGCTGTTGATCCGCGACCTTCGCAAGATCGCCACCTGAGAACCTGGAGAACCGCACCGTGCCGCAATCCTCAGCAGACGGAGGCGTCAACCTCCGCGCGTTCGTTCGCGAGATCCCCGATTTTCCGCGGCCGGGAATCGTGTTCAGGGACATCACGCCACTGCTGCTCGACCCGCGCGCGCTCGATGCCGCCGTGACCCGGCTGACTCAGTTCGCGCGTGACCTCGAGGTCGATTTCGTCGTTGCCGCCGAGGCGCGCGGCTTCATTCTGGGTGGAGCGCTCGCACGCGAGTTGCAGGCTGGCTTCGTGCCCGCGCGCAAGACTGGGAAGCTGCCGCACCTGACCGTGTCCGCGGAGTACCAGCTGGAGTACGGCATCGATGCTCTGGAGGTACACGCAGACGCGCTGAACCACGGCGCGCGCGTTCTGGTGCACGACGATCTGCTCGCAACCGGCGGCACCGCGGCGGCGGTGTGCGACCTCGTGAAGCGGCTGGGCTGCGAGATCGCCGCGTGCGCTTTCCTTGTCGAGCTCAAGTCGCTGGGGGGACGCGCGCGGCTGACCCCACATCGCGTTGAGGCGCTGATCGAATACGACGACTGACGGCGAGCATCACGGCCTCGGGGTGATCGCGACGAATGATCGGTAGGAGCTCGGCAGCGCAGCGCAGCCGCACGATCGCGGCGGCGCAGACCAGGGTCTGGGCGGTGCTCGATGACCCGCATCATTTGCCTCGCTGGTGGCCGGGGGTCGCGCGCGTCGAGGGCGTCGAGAATGGCCACTGGACGCAGGTGTACCTGACCAAGCAAGGACGGCCGGTGCGCTTCGACTACCAGCAACTGCTGGTCGATCCACCCAGGCGAGTGGTATGGGAGCAGGAGGTCGCAGGCACGCCGCTGGCGCGCGTCATGGCTGAGTCGCTGACGGAGATCCTGCTCGAGGGCGACGGCGCCACCACGTGCGTGACGATCGCGCAGCGGCAGAAGCTCCGGGGCTACTCGCGCACAGGTGGGCTGCTGATGCGCCGCGGAGCCGCTGCGAGGCTGGGCGAGGCGCTCGAAGGGCTCGCGCGGATCCTTGAACCCACGCAGCTAAACTAGCTGGACAGCTTTAACGCGCCCTGCAGCACGATCGTCCCCGGTTGCGCCGGCTTGCGTTGCGTCTCGAGTGTGACGAGCAGCTTCGAGTAACGCCAGGCGTCTGGCTGTAGAACCGAGTCAGCCTCGAGCCTCCCGTTACTCGTGACGCGCTGCGGGACGAACCCCATGAACTGGCTTTCGGCGGGCGTATTGGAGAGCCAGACCGCGTAGTACTCCCTTGCGGGGTTGGCAGGCAACCCCTGCGCCACGATCACGATCCCGGTCTTGCTGCCGACGCGAACGACCTGCGCGACGCCGACGGCGCTGGGGTAGGCCGGATCCGGCGAGAGCAGGTTCACCTGAGCGACGATGTCGGGCGTCGTGGCACTCGTGGCACTCGTCGCGGGTGGGTTGGTGCCGGTGCTGGTGGTGCTCGTCGTGCGCGCGACCGTAGCGGTCGTGCTCGTTGCGGTGGTCCTCTGCGGCGGCGCATTGACCGAGTCGAACTGCTTGCTCGCGGAGCCGCCGCCACCGACTAGCGCCACCACGGCGACCGCGACGGCGAGGACCGCGACGCCGGCGAGCAGTACCGCGCCACCGCGACGCGAGCTCGGTCGTGCGGCGAGCCGTGGGATCGCGGCCAGCGGCGCTCCCGAGAGCGAGGCGAGCTCGGTCGCGACCGCGCGCGCCCACTGCTGCCCGGCCTCGGAGCGGGCCAGCCGCAAACGCTCCTGCTCGGCGGCCTGCGCGGGCAGCTGACCGAGCAGGTAGTCGCCGAGCTCGGCGCGCTCCGGTGCGGTCAGGTCGGTCGCTGGACCCAGCGCCTGCAGCGCCGCCAACGCTCGATCGCGGACAGCCGAGCGCTCGATCGAGAGCATCGTCGCGATCTGGTCGTAGCTGCGTCCGCGCTGGAGCACGAGTGCCAGTACGGCGCGCCGGTCGGCCGGCAGGTTGTCAACGGTCGCCATCGCGAGCAGTTAGCGTAGAGAACGCGCCGGACCATCGTATGGCGAGGCGCGTTAGGGTTAGGGGCGATGACCTTCGACATCGGTAGCCAGACGCCTGTTGGTTTCGACGCGCTCTACGGCCTCGAGGTGACCGAGGCCTCGCCGGACGGGATCACCGCCAGGGTTCCCGTGCGGGACGAGCTGAAGCAGCCCTTCGGCCTGGTGCACGGCGGTCTTTATGCCGCGATCGCCGAGGGCCTGGCTTCGTTCGGGACGGTGCTCGGAGTGATGGCAGACGGTAAGGTGGCGATGGGCATCTCGAACCACACCAGCTTCCTGCGGCCGATCACCGAAGGTGTCGTCCACGCGCGTGCCGTGCCGCGTCACGCAGGTCGCACAACCTGGGTCTGGGAGATCGAGATCCGTGACGATGTGCAGCGGCTGTGCGCGCTCTCGCGGGTGACAGTCGCCGTGCGCGACGCTCCCGCGGCGCCGGCCTGAGCGGCCGGACACTGCGGCCGGACACTGCGGCCGGCCGCGGCGAGTAGCCGCAGCGGCGGGTTTCACTGAGCCGCCGCGCCCCTGCCGAGCCGCTCCTGGATGAACTCCGCGAGCAACGGGTCGTGGACGTCGCTAACCCGGAGCATCCGGGTCCATGACAGCGCGATCAGCCCGTTCGTGCCTGGCCTGGGCGCGAGGATCACTGCGTCTCCGGCAGCCGCCAGAGCTCGTGTGAACGGCCCCGCCAGCGCCTGTAGCCCCGCCGGTCGGCTGGCTGATCCGTAGACGATCACCACATCGCCGCTCGCCAGCGCGGTGAGGATCTGGTCGTCGCTCAGTCGCTGTCCGTTTGCCAGCACCGGTACGCGCGCGTGCGGACCGCTTGTCGGTGGGTTCGAGTCGTAAGGCGCCGCGCGGTACCCCGGTACCAGCTGTCCGTCTCCCTGGTCTGCATAGCGAAGCCCGACGGCGCCGGTGCCGGACACGGCGGCGGTGTCGTGCCCGGCGAAATAGCCCGACATCAAGGCGACCAGAGCAACCGCGAGCGCCAGTGCAGCGACGGCGATCGCCAGGCGCTCCAGCCAGACAGGCATCACGTGGTCGATCGGGTCTCGCTCCGGCGCCGCGCCCCGGATGCCCCGGATGCCCCGGATGCGCCGGATGTCCCGGATGCCCCGGATGCCCCGGATGCGCCGGATGCGCCGGATGTCCCGGCTGGATCGCCGCCGACCGCGGCGGCGGACAGTTCCTCAATCGAGGCTCTGAGCTCATCGGCGATCGCCTCGAGGTCGGTGAGCGCGTCGTAATCGGATACCAGCCCGAAGTCGAGCCGGCCGTTGTAGCTCATGATCGCGATTCCGAGGGCCGTGTTCTGCGCCAGCGGGACCATCGGATAGACAGCTTGCAGCTCTCGCCCGCGCAGGTAGAGCGGGTGCTGCGGTCCGGGCACATTAGTGACCACGAGATTGAACAGTCGCTGGTGCGCCTGCAGCCGGGCAGCCTGGTGGACGATCGTCGAGGGAGCGAATCCCGATAGGCCCGTGAGCATATGCGCGCCGACTGCCTGCCCGGTTTCCTTGATCGCTGCGGTTCCGGCTCGGATCTGCGTAAACGTGTCCACCGCGGCGGTCGGGCCGACCGGCAGCGGCACCCACATGGCCGACACGCGATTGCCGAGCGCGCCACGCTGGATCTCGGTTCTGACCGAGATCGGTACCATCACGCGCAGCACCACGTTCTCGGTGCGGTGTCCGTGCAGGCGCATGTAACGTCCGAGCGCGCCGGCGACGACGGTCAGCACGACATCATTGACGGTCCCGCCCAGCGCGTACCTGATCGCTTTGAACTCGCCGAGCTCCGCGCTGATCCAGGTGAATCGCCGGTGAGGGCCGATCCGGACGTTGAAGGGGGTGTCGGGTGCCATTCGCAATCCGGCGGACGTGAGCGCCCCCAGCCCGGACAGCGCCTCACCGACCTTGCCCAGGGCCTGTCGCGGACGATCGACCGCGGTGCGGACGCCGCGCACGATCTCGCGCGGGACGTTGGCGCGCTCGAGCAGGGCTTCGGCGAGTAACTGCGAGCTCGTCGGCAGCGGGCGCGCATCCCAGGGCTTCGCGGGCTGGGAGACCGGAAGCGGGTCGGGCGAGGCGTCGAACAGCACCGTCGCGATGTCGACCCCCGAGACGCCGTCGACAAGCGCATGGTGCGTCTTGGTGAGGATCGCGAAATGATTCTCGTCGACACCCTCGACGAGCCACACTTCCCATAGCGGCCGCGAGCGATCCAGCGCGTGCGAGAACACGCGGCCGCACAGACGCCTGAGCTGCTGGTCGCCTCCGGGCCTCGGGAGCGCTGCGTGCCGTACGTGGTAGCTGACGTGGAAATGCGGGTCGTCGACCCAGACGGGACGACCCTGGTCCAGCGGCACGTGCGCTAGACGCTGCCGGTAGCGCGGGATCAGATGCAGGCGATCGGAGATCGCGCCCAGCATCTCCGCGTAGGATGGGGGCCTGCCCTCGAACACGGCGCAGGCGGCCACGTGCATGTGCGTGGCGTCGTTCTCCAGGTGCAGGAACGAGCTGTCAAGGCCCGACAGGCGATCACGTTTTGGCACGGCGCTGATTTTCGCATCAGGTCGCCCCGCGGGGCGTCCAACAGGGTAGGTCCCCGTGCGCGGTGCGCGGGTGCTGGCGCTACCGTGATCGGAACCGATGCCCAATCGCTGCGTGGCTCACCTCGACATGGACGCGTTCTACGTGTCGGTGGAGCTGCGCCGGCGGCCCGAGCTGCGTGGCCGGCCGGTGGTCGTGGCCGGCAGCGGCCCTCGCGCGGTTGTCACCACGGCCTCCTACGAGGCGCGGGCGCTCGGCGTCGGCTCCGCGCTCCCGGCCTCGCGCGCGCGGGCGCTGTGCCCCCAAGCCGTGTTCCTGGCCCCGGACTTCGAGTCCTACAGCGCGGCGTCAAGTGAGGTGATGGCGATCGTTCGCCGCCACGTCGAGATCGTCGAGATCGTCGGGCTCGACGAGGTCTACCTCGAGTTGACGGGGCTGCCGGCACCGCACGCCTGCATGCGCCGCGTGCGCGCCGATATCGAGCGCGAGACAGGGCTCGGCTGCTCGGTCGGGATCGGACCGAACAAGCTGATCGCGAAGGTTGCCTCCGACGCCGAGAAGCCGCGCGGCTTCGTGGTGCTGACGCGCGATCAGGCCTGCGCGCGGTTCGCCGGCTCCACGCCGGGGCTGATTCCGGGAATCGGGCCCAAGAGCGTCGAGCGCTTGCAGGCGCTCGGAATCACAACGCTCGGGGCGCTCGCGACCGCCGATCAGCTGCAGCTGGCCGCGGGCCTCGGAAATCGCGCCGCTGCACATCTCCGGTCGCTCGCGCGGTTCGAGCACGACGGCGCGGTCACGCAGGAGCGCAAGGTTCTCTCTGAATCCCGCGAGCTGACCTTCGACCACGACCTCGAGGATCCCGAGCAGCTCGCGCTGATCTTGGAGCGGCTGGTGCGCGAGCTCTGTGCGGCGCTCGAGGACCAGCGCCGGCGCGGACGCACGATCGCCGTCAAGGTTCGCCTCGATGACTTCTCCACCTACACGCGTGCGCGCACGCTGAGCGCGCCTGTGAACTCTGCTCAGCGGGTCGGTCCGATCGCTCTGGAACTGCTGCGCCGCTCAGCGCCACCGCGTCCAGTGCGCCTGCTCGGCGTTCGCGTCGCAGGGCTCGAGCAGTGCGAGCGCGACGACGAGCAGCTCACGCTCGCGGTCTGAGGGCTCATACGAGCGCGTGTCGTGTGGGTCCTCAGCGCCGGACCGTCAGTACAGCGCCGCTGCGAGGCGACGGCGCGCGTCGCGCGCGAGTTGGTCATCGACGCTGAGCGCGTCGAGCACGCCGACGATCACACGCCGCACGCCGTCTTTGGCGCCGTCGGCATTCGGCAGCATCGTCAACAGCAGGTCAAGCGCGTGCTCGGCGTCGCCGCGGTCAAGCGCGGCGAACGCTTCGCGCAACGCGGCGATCGGGACCGGCGCGGGTTCGGTTTCCTGCGCTACCTCGAGCTCGATCCGCGCCGTCAGTCCATCCGCCGCGAAGCTTCTCGGCACCCGCGCCAGCAGTTTCAGCACGCTGTCGCGTTCGCCGCGCGCATGCATCAGCTTTGCGAGCGGGACGGCAGCGTCGGCTCGCGTCGGTTCGAGCTCGGCGGCGCGGCGCAGCGATTGCTCGTCGCCACGTGCGACCAGCAGGTCGGCTTCCGAGGGCAGCAGGCTATCGAGGAAGCGCTCCACCGCCGACGCTGGCTGGACGCCGGTGAACTCGGCGACCACGTGGCCGTCTTTGAAGGCCTTTACAGCGGGGATGCCCTGGACGCGGTAGTCCATTGCCAGCCGCTGGCTGGCGTCGACGTCGACTTTCACCAGCTCGACCTTGCCGGCGCGCGCTGAGACTGCGCGCTCGATCACGGGGCCGAGCTGGCGGCACGGCGCGCACCAAGCCGCCCAGAAGTCCACAACGACCGGAAGCTCGCGCGATCGCTCGATGACGGCCGACTGGAATGTATCCTGAGTCACGTCCATGGGCCCAGATGCTACGCCCCTCGTGACCACGACCGTCTGGAAACCCAGTTGATGGCGGTCGAGCAGCCAATCAGAGGCGACGGCGTTGAGCTGTCGGTCACGGACGCGGGCGAGGGCCCCCCGGTCGTGCTCCTGCACGGTCTGACGGCTACCCGGCGTTACGTGGTGATGGGGTCGCGGGTCCTAGAGCGCTCGGGCCACCGCGTCGTTTCATACGATGCGCGCGGCCACGGCCGCTCCACGCCTGCGCCGGCGCGGGATCGCTACTCCTACAAGGAGCTGACGAGCGACCTCGAAGCCGTGATGGATGCACTCGAGATCAAGCGCGCGGTCCTGGCGGGGGCCTCGATGGGGGCGCACACGCTACTTGCATTCGCTCTGCGAGCGCCCGAACGCGTCGCCGGATTGGTCGTCATAACACCTGCGTATGAAGGTGGTTGCGCAGATCCGAAGCGTCACTTGGAGCGCTGGGACGCGCTGGCGAAAGGTCTACGGACCGGCGGAGTCGAAGGGTTCCTCGCGGCCTACGGACCGCCGCGCGTGGCGCCGGCGTTTCAAAATACGGTGATCAAGGTCATCCGCCAACGCCTGTCCGGGCACGAGCATCTGGAGGCGGTCGCTGATGCGCTCCGCGCGGTACCGCGTTCGCGACCGTTCGGCAAGCTCTCCGAGCTCGGCGCCGTCGAGGCGCCGGTCGCCGTGGTCGCAAGCGGCGATGAGGCCGATCCCGAGCATCCGTTCGCGCTAGCCGAAGCCTACGCGGCGAGCATCGCGGGCGCCGAGCTCGTCGAGGATCCGCCCGGCTCCTCTCCGATCGCCTGGCAGGGCAGCCAGCTCTCGCGCGTGATCGCCGCGATCGCCGCCCGCGCACGCTTCTGAGCTTCGCCGCCCGGGATGGACAGCCCGCCAAAGGGACGAGCAGCGCCTGCCCGGGATGGACAGCCCGCCAAAGGACGAGCAGCCCCCTACCTCGCTGCGGGCAATCAACG
This sequence comes from Solirubrobacteraceae bacterium, assembly GCA_052147535.1. GTDB lineage: Bacteria > Actinomycetota > Thermoleophilia > Solirubrobacterales > Solirubrobacteraceae > Palsa-465. The sequence continues at coordinate 12,583 of JBKQKK010000381.1, forward strand.
CTCGATAATAGATGTTATGTACACCAATGAGTTGCTCAGTACGGGGGGATCCCTCGGGCCTGTCTGAGCGCGCAACCGCTCCAGTCAGACCGCGGATTGCTCGCTCGGACACGAAAACCGTGTTCGAGCGAGCAAACGACCCGCGCGCGGGCCGGCTTGCTCGCTCGAGCATGCCGCCAGCTGGCCGGGCGCCGACCGCGCGGTGATAGCACGTACTTGAGCGTGCTATCGTGGGCGGTATGAAGCAGTTGCTGCTCCGTGTTCCGGAGGACGTTCACCGCCGGTTGACCGCGCGCGCTGCCCGCGAGGGCCGGAGCCTGAACGCGGTCGCGACCCAGATCCTCGACGCGGCGGCCGACGCCGACTCCGGCGATCGACGCGCGCAATTGCGCGCCGCGGCGGCCGCCGCTGGCACCCTGCGAACCGTCGGCGCGCGGCCGGTCAGCGTCGCCCGCCGACAGCGTATCACCGAATCCACAAGCGGCCTCGGCCGGCGGGCCGACCGGCTGCACGCCCACCAGCGCGAGCGGCCGTGATCGCCTATCTCGACTCCTCCGTTCTCGCCCGCGCATACCTCGTCGACGAGGACGGACACCACGCTGCCGCAGCCCTGCTCGCCGATCCCGAGATCGCGACCGTCACCGGCACCTGGACCAGGATCGAGGTCTCCGGAGCGCTGGTCCGCGCCGCCCGCGCCGGGCGCGGCGACGAGAAGGGATTGCTCGCGCTCCTGGACGCAGACCTGTCCGACCCCGTGATCGTACTCGGAGCCCCGCAGGATGAGGTTGAACGCAACGCGCTCGAGCTGGTCCGCCGTCACGCGATCCGAGCGATGGACGCCTGGCATCTCGCCGTCGCCGCGCTCACGGTCCCGCCGCTCCTTGACCACGGCGAGCAGCGCGCGTTCGCCTCGCGCGACGAAGCACAACGCGCCGTCGCCCAAGCGCTTGGTTTCGTCCCAATCTGAATCGTGCAGTCATGGCTGCACTTTTATGGCGTCAGCGTGATGATGCTGGAGCCCGGCGCCGGCTTCAGCACCGTTCTGGGCCCCGTCGACAGCGTCGTTGCGGGCCATCCGGTCGGCAGCGTCGGCGCAACCGTGATTGGGTTGTCCCCGGACGGGGTGGCAGCACAGCCGGTCGTCCTGGCCGGTGACACGACCGTGTCCGCCGAGGTGGTCCAGAACGTCTACGCCATCGAGGACCCGGCCAGAGCAACCTAGCTCATAGGCGTTTCTGCGCGAGCGGGGGTCAACTACGCGTCACGTACACAACTACGTGGTTCAAGTAACCTTCGACATACACGGCTGCGGGGGTGTAGGGGTAGTTGGCGGTTGGCAGCGTTGCGAGCCCGAACCCGAAGGTGAGGGGGGTCTGGCCGGGTCCGAATGTGAAGGTGGACCTCCGAGAGCAACTGCGCGCACGACAACGCTTTACGTTTGTCGCCGTCGCCCTTCCGCCGTGAACTCGGGGCATTGCGGGCGTACAGCGGGGCTCGCCGACGGCACCATCTCGAGCAGCACCT
>JBKQKK010000382.1:0-6325 GCA_052147535.1 Solirubrobacteraceae bacterium
ATCGCGAACACGACGCCGCCAGCGGAAAGCTCGACGCCGTCGGCAAGCGCGCCGTCAGCGACATGGGCAACGACCCGGGCACGGTCACCGACGTTCTGTTCGACCCGGAGACGGGCGCGATCGAGAGCATTGTGATCGGCGACCGCGAGGAACCGGCGGCCTCGCTCCTCGGTGCCGGCTCACTCGCGGTGATCGTGCGCAAGCGGGGGCGTTCGCCCGCGCCGGCCAGTGGCTAGGCTGTGGTCAGTGTCGGACAGCGGTCATAGCGTTCATCGCGGTGGCGCCGGCGAACCGCTGGTGCTGATCCACGGCTTCTCGGCCACCAGGATGGCGTGGGAGCCGGTCATCGAGGCCCTCGAGCGCTCGTTTGACGTGCTTGCCGTGAATCTTGCCGGCCATGTGGGCGGGCCTGTGTTGGCCGGCACGCCCGTTTCGTTGAACGCTCTGGTCGACGCGGTCGAGCGGGATCTCGACGCTGCGGGTTTCGAGACCGTGCATGCGGTTGGCAATTCGCTTGGCGGCTGGATCGCGCTCGAAATGGCCGCACGCGGCCGCGCGCGCTCGGTCGTAGCGCTGTCGCCTGCCGGCGGCTGGGAACGGGGGTCGCGATCCGAGCGTCGCCTCGCGACGCTGTTCACGCGCAACCACAAGCTGGTAACGGCCCAGTTGCCGCGGATCGAGTCACTCATGCGACGCCCCCGACTGCGCCACGCGCTGCTGTGGCAGGTTGCCGCCCATGGAGAGCGGATGCCTGCGGTTGCGGCGACCCAGATGATGCGCGACTCGGTCCTCTGTCCGGTGTACTTCGACCTGTTGGAGGCCATCCTTCGCGACGGGCCGCCGCGCACATTTGATGGAGTCACGTGCCCTGTGCTGCTGGCGTGGGGCACCCGCGACCGCATGATCCCCTCCCCGCGCTATTCCCAGCGCCTGCGCAACCTGCTTCCGAACGCCGAATGGGTTGATCTGCCAGGCGTCGGACACATCCCGATGGTCGACGACCCCGAACTCGTGGCGCGGACGATCATCGAATTCGCGCGGCGCGCCGGCGATGCATCCGCTGCTGGTGAGCTCATCGAAGCTCGCGCAACTCCCAGCGGCGCGTCGGCCGCGTCGGGATGAGTCCCCGCGCCCATCACGGCGACCGGCCCGGCGCGAGGATCGCCCGCAACCCAGCGACCGCGACCACCCGCGCGCTCCACCTCTTGGCCGCGCGGACGACTGCTGCCGTATCTCGGGCCGCCCTCGCGGGGTGGCAGCTTCGGTCAGCCCTGAGCGGGGGCGGGTTCGGTGGATTCCAAGGGGCTTACGAAATCCGTTCATCGTTGTCAGCGAAGGTTCCGATGTCCGCGTCTTCGGGATGGGCCTCGGGGTTGTCCTGGACCGTGGCGATAGTTCCGGCGTGTTGGTCGGATGATTCGGGAGCGGACATGGATCCTGCTCTTTCCCTTGTGAGGTGGATCTTCGTTGGGTCTGGGGTGCAGACCCACGTTGGCCGAGTGCCAAAGCCGGAACAGATTGCCCGCCGAGGGCTGAGGCGAAGCTCAGATCTACAGTACTCCTCCCGGGCAACCGCCCAAGGCGGAGCTGTGACGCCACCCACGTTTTAGACTGTGCCTGTGGCACGGGACACCGATGAGCGCAAGACCGAGCATCTGCGCGTTCTGATCGCCAACGAGCGCAAGGATCGTCTGGCGCTCGTAGCGCCGATCGTGGTTGCGCTCGGACATGAGGTAATCGCGCGGGAGATCGATGTCGCAGATGTCGGTCCGGTCACCGCGCGGGAGCGGCCCGATGTCGCGCTTGTGGGGCTCGGGGAGAGCTCCGAGCATGCGCTTGAGCTGATCGACAAGATCGTGCGCGAGGCTGCGTGCCCGGTGATCGTGCTGCTGCACGCGCCCGATCCCGGATTCGTCAGGGAAGCGTCCAAGCGGGGGGTCTTCGCGCACATCAGCGACAGCGATGTTGAGGACTGGCAGAGCTCGATTGACATCGTGCTGCGCCGCTTCGCCGAATATCACGACCTCGAAGGGGCGTTTGGACGCCGCGCGTTGATCGAGCGCGCGAAGGGCATCTTGATGGAGCGCCACTCGATCAGCGACGAAGACGCGTTCGAGATGCTGCGCGAGCACTCGCGCAGCGCCAACCGCAAGCTGATCGACCTTGTCGCCGCGGTTGTCGACGGCCACCGCCTGCTCCCGAAGCACCCGCGGGCTTCCGAGGACCTCTGACGAGCCAGGGCTGACGCGCCCAGTCAGCTGCAGTCGACGCCGAGGAACCGTCTCGCTGCGACCCGCCAGCCGGGACACGCTCGCTCCCGTGGCAAGGGGTGCCTCGGGTGGCATCCGGTGTAGCCGCTTACGGTCATAACTTCGCACCCAGCGTGCGATAACACGCTCGAATCGACCCCGTTCCCACGCGCCGGACCGGTCTCGGCACGATGGCCCACCCGCGGGCGTTCGATTTGCTTGCCGTCGACGGACAAGCTCGCAGCGGGCCATCTCGAGGACGTCAAAACACGCGTCAAAGAGACGCCGGGTACCGCGTCACACCCGATCAGTTCGGCGGTAGCCTTTGGCGTAGTGCTGCGCGCGCGCGTGCTGGGTGCGTTTGAGGTTGAGCTCGACGGGGTCGTGATCGACACGCCCGTTTCGCAGCGCCCGTGGACGCTGTTCGCGTACCTCGCGCTGGCGCCGAGAGCCGTGCCGCGGGCGGAGCTGGCGGCGCGGTTCTGGCCTGACGTGCTCGATCAGAGCGCGCGAGCGAGTCTGCGCAGTGCCTTGTGGGCGCTGCGCCGCCAGCTCGGGGAACGGCTCCTCGTCGAACGCGAACGCGTCTCGCTGCGCGACGAGCAGGGAGTCTGGGTCGACGTGCGCGAGTTCGAGCGGCTCGCCGAGAGCGATCCGCTGCGCGCGCTCGAGCTGTGCCGCGGCGAGCTTGTCGAGGGCATCGACGATGACTGGGCGCTGTCGGCCCGCGAGCGTCACCGCGAGCGCGTGATCGGGCTGCTGGAGCAACTCGCGTCAGCGACCGAGGAGCGCGGTGAGCTTCGCAGGGCAATCGAGCTCACGCGCCGTCAGGTGGAGCGCGACCCGTTCGACGAGGAGGCCCATCGACGGCTGATCATGCGGCTTGACAGCGCCGGCGATCGTGCCGCAGCGATCCTCACGTACCGGACGCTGGCCGAGCGGTTGCGACGAGAGCTGGGGGTGGCTCCCTCCGCACGGACGCGCGAGCTGCTCGGTCACCTGCATGCGCAGACGCACGCGCCGGCGGCCCGCAGGCCGCCGGCGCCGACCCCCGGCTTGCTGCCGCTTGTCGGCCGCGACCGCGAGCTGGCGGAGCTCGAGCGAGCCTGGCAAGCCGCGGTCGACGGCGCCGGATCGGCCGTCGTGATCAGCGGTGAGGCGGGGATCGGGAAGACGCGGCTCGCGACCGAGCTGCGAGCTCGCGCGCGCGCCGGCGGCGCCCTCAGCGCGGTCTGTGCCGCGCTCGACCTGGGCGGCATCGCGCCGCTCAGTTTGTGGGCGGAGCTGATCCGGGAGCTGCTGCCCTCGCTGCCGGCACCGCCGCAGCAGGCGGCTTGGCCCGACGATCTGGCGGTGCTCGCCGCCGAGCTCCCGGCACACTTCGCGCACAGCGGGCTGCCACGCAGTGCGGTCGCCCCCGACCTGCAGCGGACCCGACTATTCGAGGCGGTCGTCGCGATGCTTGGATGGGCGGCACGCGAGTCGCCGCTGCTGCTCGTCTTCGAGGACGTCCACGGCGCCGATGCCCCGAGCCTTGAGCTGGCCGGCTACGCGGCCCGACGCGTCGCCGAACTTCGCGTGCTGATGCTGATCACGCGGCGCGAGTTGCCGCACAGCGCCGATGCCGACCGGCTGGAGCAAGCGCTGCGCTCCCGCGGGCTGCTCGCCTACGAGCTCCAACTGGGCCCGCTGGACGCCGCTTCCGCGGCCGCGCTGGCCCAAAAGGCCGCCCCCCTCGACGACACGAACGTCCACCACGTGGTTGATCGTGCTGAGGGCAATCCGCTGCTGGTCGTGGAGACCGCACGCGCGCTCGGGCGAGGAAGCGACGAGGTTGCGCTGAGCCTGCGCGGATCGGCGCGCGCGACGCTCGCTCCGCTCTCCGGAGAGGTTCGCGACCTGGTCGAGATCGCCGCCGTCGCGGCGCGCTCACTCGATCGCGTTGAGATCTCCCTGCTCGGCCTTCACGCTCCCGAGCAGGCGGCGATCGGAGCCGTGCGAACGGGCATGTTGCTCGCCGCCGACGGCGGCCTGGCTTTTCGCCACGCGCTGCTGCGCGAGGCTGTCTATCAGGAGATCGCCGACCCGCGTCGCCGCGGACTGCATCATCGCTGGGCGCGCGCGCTCATCGCCAGCGAGGAGGCTGGCGCGATCCCGCGCCCTGCGGAGATCGCCCGCCAGCTGCGCCTCGCCGGAGCCGACCGCGACGCGGTCGCGCAGCTCGCCCGCGCCGCGGCGCACGCCCGGGCCGTCGCCGCGCTCGAGCAGGCGGCAGGCTACCTGCAGGAGGCGCTCGCGATCACGCCGGACCGCGCCGATCTGTGGCTCGAGCTCGGCGAGCTCGAAGCCTGGCGAGGGCGGCGCGACGATGCGGAAGCCGGGTTCGCACGGGCGTTGAGGCTGCTCGAAGGGGACGAGCCGCTCCAGGTTGCACGAGCCTGGCTGCGACGCGCGCGTGCCTACCACGGCCCGATCTGCGTGCCGCGCGCAGTGCTCGAGAGCGCACGCAACGCGATCGCACTGCTCGAGCGCGCCAAACCACCCGTGCAGGAAGAGCGCAGCGAGGCGCTCGCGGCGTGGGCGTGGGCTGAGGCCGTCGCGGGCAATGTCGAGCGAGCCGAGCAGCTACTTGCGGCGTTTAGCGCAGACGCGCCACCGAGCAACGATCTGCGCACCTATGACATCGGCCACGCCCGCGCGCTGGCGCTGATGCGGCGAGGCCGGTTCGTCGACTCCTACGGACCATCGATCGCCGCCGGCGAAGCGATCTCCCGCGCGGGCCGCCCCGACCTCGCTTACGGCTGCTGGGCGAACGCTGCCAGCGCCGCGAGCGCGGCAGGTGAGCACGAGCGAGCCCTCGAGTTCCTGGATCGTGGCGTGGCCGCCGTTGCGGGGAACGGACTCGAAAGCCTCGAGATCCATCTGCTGGCGGCGCGATCGTTCGTCCTCCGCCGCCTCGGGCGGCTCGACGAGGCGCGCGCTGCAGCCGACTGTGAGGGAGCGCTCGCCGAGCAGCTCGGCCAGCCAGCGCTGATCGCGATGGCCAGCCACGATCGCGGTCTGGTGGCCCTGCAAGCAGGAGCGACGGAGCTTGCCAGCGCACTGCTCGCTGGGTCGCTCGTCGAAAGCGCGCCGATCAGCCGGCCGCTGACACGCCTGGCGCTCGCCGAAGCTCTCGCCCGCAGCGGACACCCGGACCGAGCCGCCGAACAGGTGCGCGCGACCGTGCTCGAGCCCGTCGCACCCAGCGACTTCCCGGACGCCCTGGTCCCCAGGCTTGCGCGCGTGCAGGGACTGATCGCGCTCGCGCGCGACCAGCACGCGGAGGCCGAGTGCCGGCTCATGGAGTCGATCGCCGCCTGGGAGCGCCAGCTCGAGCGGGCGATCCGCGCCGAGAGCATCACGACCGTCCTCGCCGACCTCGGTCGCCCCGTGATCGGCCTGATCGAACCCGAGCGCGAGCTCGACCGAGCACGCGCCGACCTTCACGCCATCCAGACCTCGGCCGCGAGAGGAACAGCCAATGCCGTCGTTCCATGACACCACCACGTCGATTGCGCCACCCGAAGACGTCTGGAAGCTTCTCTACGACCCATCCCGGTTTCCCGACTGGTGGACGGGAATTGCAACGGTCGATGTGAGCAACACGGATCAGTACACGATGTACCCCGACGGCTACCCCAATTTCCCGATGCCCCAGCTACTCGACACACAGCGAGACCAGCAGCGCGTGACCGTCTCATGCCTGGTCTCAGACATGCGGTTCGAATGGCGTCTCGAGTCAGCCGCCGCAGGCACGCTGATCAGCGTCGACGTCGAGATCCCCGACACCGAGGCACACCGCCTCGAGACGCAACGAGCGATCATCAGCACCTCGATGCAGCGGCTCGCGCGCCTCGCCGCTGGCGCCTAAGCGCGGCCCCATCAAGCGACCCGCACGCCGACGCTGCAAACGCTGCGATCAGTTGACCGACGACTGGAGCGTGCCGAGCGTTGCGACCTCACGCTCGATGTCATCGATGATCACGTCGGGGTCGGGGATCAGTGCCGCGTCGACCACCAGGCCGACGGCGACA
>JBKQKK010000383.1:0-9553 GCA_052147535.1 Solirubrobacteraceae bacterium
GCGCTGGCCGTGCGGTCGGCGCGCGGCCGTGCGGTCGGCGCGCGGCCAACTGGCGGCATGCTCGAGCGAGCAATCCGGCCGGTTGGTCGGCGCGCGGCCGTGCGGTCGGCGCGCGGCCAACTGGCGGCATGCTCGAGCGAGCAATCCGGCCAGCGCGCGGGTCGCTTGCTCCCTCGCGCACGGTTTTCGTGTCCCAGCGAGCAATCCGGCCCGTGCGCGGGTCGTTTGCTCGCTCGAGCGCGGTTTTCGTGTCCGAGCGCGCAAACCGCGGTCTGACTGCAGCGATTGCGCGCTCAGACAGGTCCGGGAAGATCCCAGCGAGCGCCACACCGCGTGGATCTCGGCGCAGTTCCCGACGCCAAGCCTTTGCTTGTCGACCGGGACGGCCTGCGGCAGGTGCACCGGGCGCTCGAGGAGCTTCGCGAACGGGGCAGGACGCCGACTGGCTGCGAGCGCTACTCGACTACCTCGATGACATCGCCGTCCGGCGGAGCCCCGCGGTTCGGCAGGGCCTGGCCGAGATGGCCGCCGGACACCTCGAACCGGCCTGATGGCGTTCACGGTCCTGCGCGTGTCGGAGGTACGGCGCACAGTCGAGAACGAGCTGACGAAGCGCGAGCGCCGAACGTACGACGCGGCAGTCGAGGCCCTGCGGGGAGAGGGCTGCCGCGCCGGCGGGAAGCGCCTCGCAGCGGCAGACTCGGGGATTACCCAATGTGCCAGCGCTCGCTTTACGGCGCGTGGCGGTATCAGGACCGCCCATGTTTCCGCGGATCGCATCCCGGGATTCACTCACTTGTTGCTCGGCGAGCCTGCTGGTGTGAGGCAGCGAGGGATCTGTGGCGGTTAGCTTCGCGCGTCCCGGCTACAGGATTTCATCTTGTACATCTCCCGGTCCGCGGCCGCAACTGTCGCTGCGATCGTGTCGTGCGGCGCTGCGCACGCGCATCCGATGGAGAAGTGCAGTAGCGGCCCGGGGCCGGCGGATTTGGCGAGCTTCGCGGTCAGCCGCCGCGAGAAGGCGTGTGCTTGTTCGAGGTTGGTGTCTCTCAACAACACTGCGAACTCGTCGCCGCCGATCCGGGCGACGACCTCGGTTTCGCGTGCGGATTCGGCGAGCAGTCGAGCGCAACGGCGCAGGAGCTCGTCGCCGGCGGCGTGCCCGTGCTGGTCGTTGACGGCTTTGAGTCCGTCGACGTCGACGATCACGACCGACGTCGGCAGCGGCTCGCGCTCGTGGTTGAGCTCCTGGTCGCGTAGCGCCTGATCCCAGGCCGAGCGGCTCGCCACCGCCGTCAGGGGGTCGGTGCTCAGTTGTTCGGCCAGCCGAGCGTTCTCAAGGCGCAGACGCTGCTGGGCGATCCCACGACGGACCACGACCTCGGCCGCGTCTGACATTGCGCTCGCGACGCGCTGGCACAGCGCCGTGAAACCCCGCAGTCCGGGGTGCGCGTGGACGACGAGCAAAACCGCCACGGGCGGCGATCCGATCGCGAGCACGTGCATCGAGGAGACGCCGTCCTCGTGCCTGAAGCCCTCAGGCGCGTCCTCGAGTTCGCTCAAGTCCTGACAGAGCATCGGCAGCTCTCTCGCGCGCGCTGTGAACCTGGCCAACGCCCGCGCGGGCGCGTCAGGGTCGCTGGGCTGCCAGTCGCCAGCGTCGAACCCGAACGGCGCCTCGAGCTCCGCTGATGGAATCGTCGCTACCGCTGCGAACTCGGCCGACAGTGCGTTGCGTGCGCGCGCGGCGATTGCCGCGAGCGTCTCGGGCATGTCCTCGGCATTGACCGTCGTGATCTCGCGCACCGCGGCTAGGACCTCGAGCTCGTCAGCCAGCCGCTTTGCCGGCGAGACGCCGACCACCAGCGAGCGACTGCGCTCGGCGAGCCTGGAGGCGCGGTTCGTGCACGCGCGCGCGAGGGAGTCAGTCGGCGAGCCGAACACGACCACGGCGTCCTGCGAGCAGGGGGCGATCACAGCCGAGCGACCGTAGTACGGGCCGATGATCCGGCCAGTCTGCGCGAGCTCGATGCAGATCGGCGCGCCATTGTCGATCGCTTCGCGCAGATAGCGCTCCTGGCCGGAATCAAGCTCGATGTTGCCCGCCCAACCCGCGCCCCGACCGATGCCCCCAAGATGTGAGTAGAGCCGCTCAGCGACCTTGCGAAACACGAACAGATCGTGCGCACCGATCTCGGCAGCCAGCTCCGAAAGCTGATCCGATAGCGCCCGATCGAGCGACTCGCTTGGCGAGCAGGCCGGCGGCGGCGTGGCGTCGCCAAGGCTCTCAAGCAGCGCCTGCGCGACGCGCGGGTCGAACTGCGTTCCCGCGCCTTCGCGCAGCTCGCGACGAGCGTCCTGCGCGGCCATCGCCGGCCGGTAGGCCCGGTCGGATGTCATCGCGTTGTACGCGTCGCAGCAAAACACAATCCTGCTGGCCAGCGGGATCTGGTCGCCCGCGAGCCCGTCCGGGTAACCACCGCCGTCCCAACGCTCGTGCTCATGCCGGATCGCGCGCGCGACGTCCGCCAGCCCAGGGATACCGCTGAGGATCCGCTCGCCGATCGCGGGGTGCTCACGCATCAGAGCCTGCTCGTGTGCGTCGAGCGGGCCTGGCTTGAGCAAGACTTCGGTGGGAATCCCGAGCTTGCCGACGTCGTGCAGCACCGCTACCTGGCTGAGCAGCTCGAGGTCGGCACGACCCATGCCTAGCCGCCGCCCGACCGCGAGCGCAAGGTTCGATGTCTCGGTCGAGTGGCGCCCCGTATAGTCATCGCGTGCATCCAACGCAGCCGTCAACGCACGCACGACGGCCTCAGAGCGGGCCGCGAGTCCCGAATGCTGACGCAGCCGATCGAGGCCGAGCGCGATCACCGACCCGTACGCGCATGCCAGCTCCACCGCACCTGGGGAAGGCGGCTCGCGATCACGACCGAAAGCTACGAACACGGCGGCGGCGGCCCCGTCGAGGACGGCTAGAGGGACCGACCAGCACGACTGAAAGCCGTGCGCGCGCACCAGCATTCCTTGCGGGGCCACGACCGCAAGCGTCCGCGCGTCGGCAATCACCGACGGCGATTCGCTCCACGCAACCGGGCACGACGCCATCCGCGCGCCGCTCACATAACCCGACGGCAGCCCGACCGCAGCGACGCACTGCATGCCACCATCACCAGCGAGAAAGATCGCGCACGACCCCGCGCCCACCAGACTCGCGAACCGCGGGAGCACGCCCGACAGGAACACCTCAGACGTGCGCGCCGTCGCGGCCCCCACCGCGGCCGCGTCAAACGCAGCAGCCACCACAAGCATTGGATCGGTAGCGTTACGAGGCTCGATAGTGGCGGACATCTCAAGCGGTCCGGTTGGTTCGACGCACCGTTCCGGTCTCCACCACCAGGAATCGTCACCAACCCCGCACACATCGACCGTAATCAACCGCAAAGTTGTCGGTGCGTATGCCGCGCACCACAAAACACCCCACGCGGCAGGACTTCATCCTGCCACCGCGAATCTGCTTCGCGATCACGGCCCTGACGTCACCGAAGCCGCTGCCACGCGCCCCGAGCGAGACCAATCGTGCGGGCTATAGCTCCGAGCACAACCGCCCATGGACCGGAGCTGATGGCCCCACGTGGTCGCTTGGAATGCCCGGAGATATGCGCCGTCGGGCGCCCTACACTCCCGGAATCCCAGCGCTTCCAGGGAAATCCGGGGAGTGGGCGATCCAGGACTCGAACCTGGGACCTCTTCCTTATCAGGGAACATCAGGCGTCGCCTCCGGTCGTAGCGAGTAGTGAATGCCCTGCAAAACCGGACGAACCGGACGAACCGCAGAACCGCGCTCGCGTCGATGACGGCACAGGGCTGGATTCGACAACCTGATGCACCCCTCGTGCACCTCGGAGCTGGAGTACTTGCAGCAGGCGGATATCTCCATGACCTCACCACGATAGGAGCAGGCCCAGACGGATAAGTCTCCGAAGTCACGCCCGTCGAGCGCACAAGGCATGTAGGGCACGCTCACGCCTCCTCGAGGTCGTCGACGTCGTTCTGGAGGCACAGCCGCAGAACGCTGTTGGCGAGCAGCGCGCGGCCTTGCTCGTTGTCGAGATCCTTGAAGTGCTGGGTGACGAACAGCAGCCACAGGGCGTAGTGGCGGCTGCGGCGCGCGTATTCGTTCAGCCAGCTGCCGGCGGCCGGGCTCGCGGTCATCGCGCAGCCCTCCTCGACGACGAGGAACAGCTTCCCGGCCCACCTAAATGGGAAGGTGCGGTTGCTCTCACACCGCGCTTACGGATTCCACTCCGCCAACGCCCTTGATCGCGATGATCTACCCTCTGCTGCGCCGGAATCCAGGTCTCCCCCTCACCGATGAGTCACCCCAAAACGGAGAGGAGCGCCGGCTATCCTCCCCTATCTCGGCTTGGCTCCCCAAGTGCTGAACCTCCGTGTGCGCGTCAGCGACTTGGACGGCAACCCTTGTCCGCGTCGCCACTACAGCGCATGTGCTGCAGACCGGTTGTCCACCACCAGACAGTAACACCGGCTGGGGCTCTGAGCCGCAATTGCTTTTGTTCGCATAGCATCCGGCGACGAGATTGGCGTATGCCGCCTGCCCGGTCTTATTCGGATGCAGACTCTCCGGGTGTGTATTGCCTAGACTGTTGCTGAAGAGGATCGGGTTGATCCAGGCATACGTCTGGACGGTCCAGGGCGAGCGGGATGATTGGTCGGTCGGTTCGCAGACATCGTGTCCAAAGAACGCCCCCCGGGAATCTGCGAACCGCACGTCCAGTCCACCGGCTGCCGCGCTGTCCACGATCGTCTTGAGCTTGTCGTCAACATAGTTGATGCCGCTCACGATCCGGCCCATGTTCGTGGGCGATATCCAGTAGTGCCCAAGACCACTGAAGCCGATTGTGCAGTTCGTCAGCGACGCGGCTTCCCAGCTAGTGGGGAATAGCCATGGATAGCCCACAACGATGATCATTGCGTTTGGCGCCCGCTGATGGATTGCGTCCAGGATCCCGCTGAAGCTGGGTACCTTGACGTCGCGGCTGCCGCTACATGAACCGGAAGTACACAGTGTGTACGTGCCGTCGCCTATCGTCAGGTTATTGTGCCTCGCCGAGCTGTTCGGGATCGCTGACTCCACTGCTACGCCGCCATCGTCCAACATCGTCTTGCCGACCTGCTGGTAGTAGTCGATCACGTTCTGACAGGCGCCTGGCGAAAGGAGGAAGCCCTCTAGGCACGCCTGGACGACATCGGCGAATCCGAAGTCGTTCCCGCCGATGCTGATCGTCACTAGGCTGACGCTTGGATCTGTACTTTCAGCCGAGGCGATCTTGTCCAGCTGCGCTCCTTCTCCCCACTGGCCCACCTGGGTGAACCCCTGCTCACCGTTGTTGCTTCCGTTCTTCACCTCGGGGATGCTGGCCACGAGATCCGGCAGCGTGGCGCCACTGCAGGCGGCGAAGGTCAGCGACTGTGCGCCGATTGCCTGCTCGACGCGGTTCGCATAGGCATACCCAGAGCGATGACATTGATCGTCGGGGTAATTGGACTTGATCTCATCCGTGGCCGTCTTCGGATCGAAATCCGCCCAATCGTTGGTGTTGTAGGCGCCCTCGCCAGAAGAGTAGGAGTCGCCTAAAGCGACGTACCGCCGCGCGGTGGTGGCGAGGGAGTACGTCGAGTAGCCGGCTGGATAGCTGTAGGCGTCGTATGGAGCGAAGCCGTAGGCGATCACCCCGAAGTCAGCTGGCGCTGAGAGGGTGTGGCTTCCGAGCGGGACTGGCACTTGGGCTCCGGAGAATCCAGATTGGCCGATCACTGCGAAGTCGGATGACGGTAGCGTCGTTCCGTCGAGCTGCACGGAGCTCGTGGCGGCGTTCGGGACCACGAGGTTTACGTAGTTGGTGAAGCGCGCATCTGGCGGGGTGGCGTAGGTGTAGCCGCGCAGAAACTGTGCTGTTGGTGGGACCAAGGTCTCGGACGGGTCGGCGTCGGCGACGTTGTCGAAGGTAGTCGAGTCGGAGTATTGGGCGACGAGCGCTGGCTTGCTGGTGGCGATCGTCGAGGAAGCGGTCAGCTGGGTCTGGTAGAACTGGCCGGTGTCGAGGGTGGCCACGGAGCTGCCGTTTACGGAGACGGTAGTGTCGTTCTGGCTGACGAGAACGCGGAACGTGTCCCCAGCGGTGCGGGCTGCGAGCGGCTCGGTGACGAACTGGCTGCCCCATTCAGTCGTCGGCGGCATCTCCTCGGTGACGTAATTGCAGTAGAAGTAGCTGAAACTCGGGATGTTCGCGCACTGCGCGCCAGCCTCGACGGAGACCGGCGCCGATGAGCTGATATGGGTTCCGGTCAGGTCGTTCCCAGGCTCACCGATCAACTCATACGCTTGCCCGGTATTCAGTGACACCGTGTACGGCACCCCCGCGGCGCGGTTCGCGGTCGCGGTCGCGGGCGTGATCGTTACGGTGGTTCCGTCCTGTGTGCCGACGACCTCAAACTCGCTGGGCTCAGATTCCGGTGCTTGTTCCGGCTCGGCCTCGTAGCCCAGCGCGTAATAGTCCGTCCCGATCGCGCTGACCGGAAGGGCCGTGAACCCGTCGGTCGAGTAATCCAGATCTTCTAGCCCGTAGACCGTCACGGGCGCGGCGGCGGTTACGTGAACGGCGAGATCTTCTACACCGTCAGACGCCGATTCGTTCGAGCCCGATGGGAGCGCTACGGCGGTGACCTGGCCGGGCGTGACTGTGACATCCGTGGTGAATGACAGGCCTGGGACAGCGACAGTAGCGCTCGTCGCGGTTGTGGCGCTGATGTCCACATAGTTAGTACTGGCGCTGTCATTGGCTCCGAACGAGAACCAGAACTCGGTGCCTGTGGTGGCGGCTGGGCCGTGGTAGGGCGCGGGCGGCACGTCGGCGAGCGCTGTCGTCGACTGTGCGCACAGTCCCACGGCGACGATGATGGCGAGCGCCATCATCGTCGCCGGTGAGCGTCTCACGCCGGCTGGTCGCGGTGAGCGACGTCGAGGCGCTTGAGGGCTGCGTGAGGGCCTCATAGCTGCACTTCGCGCTCGATTGTCGTGGCGCTCGAGCCGGTACCGATCACGAGCGTCAGTTCGTAGCGGCCTTGGGGTGTTGCGCGTAGCGAATGGAGCGTGAGGGTCGCGCGCGCGCGTCCCATCTGAGCGTGGCCGAGGGCGTAGACGACCTTTCCGCGTTGCAAGTCGGCGGAGACCTTGGTCCCTGCGGCCAGCTTCGTGATCGTGCAGACCTGGGTGGTCTTCTTGTGCTTGCCCTTGCCGGTGGTCTTACGCGTGCAGGTCACTTTGACCGACGTGCCTGCCGCCCCCTTGGAACCTGCGGGGCCCTGCGCCCCCTTCGGGCCTGCCGGGCCCTGCGCCCCCGTCGGGCCTGCCGGACCCTGCGCCCCTGCTGAGCCTGCCGGACCCTGCGCCCCCGACGTGCCTGCCGGACCCTGCGCCCCCGTCGAGCCTGCCGGGCCTGCGGGGCCTGCGGGGCCCGTTTCGGATGCCTCGACGACGAACCAAGTCGTCACGCTGTCGGTATCGCCATGGGCGTCGGTCAGCTCCCATGTGGCGGCGTACCTGCCGGCGCTCAACCCACTCACGGAGATCCCGGCTGACGAGCTCGCGCTCCCCGAGAGCGACGTCACGGCACCTCCCGTAAGCGCCTTGAGCATCAGGCCGATCTTGGATGTGGTGTCAAACCCGGTTCCGTTGACCGCGTCCGCGTACGCGATGAAGGACGAGGGCGTGAGCTGGTTGTCGATCGGAGACACGTCGTTGATGGACGGGACGGAGATGCTCGTCGTGCCTCCGCTCAGCTCGTCCTCCAACGACAGGTAGTGGTCTACTGAAGTGTCGCTGAACGTGCCCGACGACGAGCACGGCTTGTAAAGGTTGCTCGAGACTTCGTCGGACTGGCAACTTCCGCTCGTACCGCTTGCGTCCAGGTGCGCGTCGCTCTCAGTCAGGTCCGCGCGCAGCGTGTAAAGGTGCAGCGTGGCCAACGTTTGGGCTGGCTCGACACCAGAGGCGGGGACGATGAGCTCGATCTGATCGCCCGCCGGAAGGCCAGGGAAGGTTGTCGCGACGGTGCCGGGATCCGTCGCGACGCCATCCGTGCTCGCCGTCAGCGAAGCGCTGGCGACAACGGACCCTGCTCTTGAGTCCGCGACCGTGTACGTGGCGCCCGCGAGTACGGGGGAGCAGGAGACGGCGCCCAGGACAAGATCCGCCGTGCATGAAGGCGGACCGTCGCCGGTTTCATCAGTAACCCCGACACCGGGAAGGCTAGCGGCGAGCGTCGCTGCGATCATTGTGCCGTCACCGTTGTCATACGTTGGCTGAAACGTCACGGCGTCGTTCGCTGTCACGGCCGGCGAAAGCGTCGCGGAATAGTTGCCCAAGGCATCCTCCGTGGCCGTGAAGGTGTCGGTAGCGCCGCTGCCGTAATTGACGGTTACGGGTACCGAGCTACCACAGTCGACCCCGGAATCCTGGCAGTCGATCGTGATCGTAGTCCCGTCCGCCGTGATCACCGCGGCGTCCGCGAGCGTCGCAACATCAGAGTACGTGCTGCTTGCGGGCGTCGGGGCCCCCGTCCCGCTATACGAGACACCGATATCGTCGCTCGGGTCTGCAGGGTCGTGCGTAGGCAGCGTCACGCTCCACGCGCCAGTGCTGCCCGTGGTCGTCGGAGGGGCGGTATCTATCACCGAGCCGCCACGGCTCAGGGTCACATTCACAGTTACGCCAGCCGTAGCCGCGCCGATGTTGCCGCTGACCACACCGGAGAACGGGGTGATCTGGACAAGCGGCTCGCCGGGAGCGGCGAGCGCATTGGTCGTGCTGACCATAAGCACGCTACCGACGGCCAGCGCAAGCGCCAAGCCAACCACCACACGACGTTCACGCGCACCTTTTCGTTTCATGAGTAAACCCTTACCGCCGAGATCGACTGAAGTCGCCGACGAAGGCGTCGACTGTTGTAGAGCAAAACCACCCAGAACATGCCCTGCCTGAGCGCCGCGCCACCGGAAAGAACAGCATCCATGCACCACAAAAGAGACTCTCGGCTTAGGCAGGCGCATGCATCCGTGCAACGTACGCCGCTCGATGCGGTTAACCACTGACATCGCGACGCCGTCAAGCTTCGAGCCCCGCCGCTCAGCCGAAGCGTCGCTGAGGTGATCGGCGAGCGATGAACTAGTCTAGCCACCGCAGCGCTCCGTGTCTGAGGGGTCGAGCGGGATGATCCTGTGTCAGTGCTGCAGGTGTTGTTCCTGGGTTTCGAGCATCCAGCAGGACCGCGACTAGCAGCGACGTCGGCCGGCCGGAGAGCCGGTTCAGTGGCGAGTTGGGCCCGGGCGAGTACTCGACGTTTAACTGCTGATGCTGTTGCCGCGAGCTTTCTCGAGGTGCTCCAGGAACGCGGCGATCAGCGGCGCGTCGAGCTGGGCGATGTCCAGCTCGCTGGGCGGCTTGCCTGTCCGTTTGGCGGCGAACGCCAGC
>JBKQKK010000384.1:0-3389 GCA_052147535.1 Solirubrobacteraceae bacterium
GACCAGTGCAAATGTCCTCCAGGCAGTCGCGCAAAGGCCGGATCCAGTCCTGCCAGGCGCGTTAGTTCTGCATCGCTTGCGCGTGCGTCGAGACAGCCATCTACCGCGCGACCGGGCCGGCACGCCGTCCACAGCGCCTATACCGCCGATCCGAAGCGACGGTCCGCGCAGGTGCATGTCGATTGCGGCGAGCGTGAGCGTAACGATCATCGGGTCCGATTGCGCGATGAGGATGAAGTGCTAGTAATCCCGGCGATCAGTAGTTGCAGGGCGTGCCAAGCGCCTGCCCTGCCGGTGGGCCAGAGCATCGGCGCTTGCAGCCGGCGGGGGTCGTAGCTGACGGCGTCGCCGAGCGCTTCCTAGCTTGACCACATCGAGCTGAGGTCGAGGTCTGCCCACATTCGTGCGGTCTCGACGAGCAGCTCGGCGCCGGCCTCGGCGAGGAAGTCGCCGTCGTCGCTGGCGTTCATGTAGCGCCGGACCGCGAACGCGATGCCGATGTTGAGGTCGTATGCGCGGTGCCGGACTGATAGGAGGCGGATGCCTCCTCGCCGTTGATCGTGCGCCACGGAAACAGCGCGCCGTTGTGGTTGATCTCGCGCGCGCTTGCGAAAGCATGCTGTTATTCCCGCGACTTGGCCCCGGCGTCATCATGTGGTGTCGTGGGGTTCTCCGCCGTGATCAACCGGGGACCGCATGGCTGGCGGCGTTGTGCACTATCGGCCGGATCGGCCCGGGTTCTGCACCCCGGAATTCGGCTCCCGATAGTTGCCGCCGCAAACCGGCCGGTCTACGGACCTTACGCAATCGGCACACGCGCCGCGTGAAACCCGGGAGGATGGCACCGCGTGATCGAAGCGGAGGACTACGTCGCGGTCACGGCCGGCCGTGCCGACGCGATCAACCGCCACAGGCACGGCACCTTGACGCCATGCTTCGGCCCCCACCCCGAGACTTCGAATTCAACCCCAAAATCCTGCACGGCGCTGGGTGTCGCCGCGATCCGATCCGTGGTGGATTTGGCGAACCCAGTTAACCTAGAAACTAGAGTCAGCGCATGATTCCGGTGTGGCCCAGCGAGTAGCGCCCGGGCTGGGGCCACACGCAGAGACCGTGCGGTCCCAGGCCGACTGAGATCCGTGCGCGGAGCTTGCCGGTGCCGGTATTGATCGCATAGACCTCTGCGTTGTAGCGGCCGCTCAGCCACAGCGTGCTGCCGTCGGCGGAGACCCCACCCATGTCCGGGCTCGCCGGCGGCGGGATGACCCAAGTGGCGACGACCCGACGTGTTGTGAAGCTGACGACTGAGACGCTGCCTGCGGCTCGGTTGGAGACGTAGAGGAACTTGGCGTTGCGACTCGGGTACAGACCGTGCGCGCCGGCGCCGGTGTGCAGAAAGCCGATCACCTTGAACGCGTTCGGGTTGATCTCCCAGATGCCGCCGCCAGCCTGGTCGGCCGTGTAAAGAACTCGACCGTCGGGGGAGAGCTTGACGTCCTGGGGGCTCGAGTAGCCGTTCGCCAACGCGAGCGTGGAGATCACCTTCAGGGTGCTGAGGTCGATCTTGATCATCTCTCCGGCGAACTCGCAGCTGGCGAAGGCGTAGCGCCCGTCGGTCGAGAAGTCCATGTGATCGATCCCGCGGCACTTCGGGTCGTGCAGCGTGTGCTCGAGGGCCATCGATGTCGGGTTGCGGAATGCCAGCGTCTGGAGCCGTTCCTCGACGACGATCGCGTACTGGCCGTTCGGAGTGAAGTACAGGTTGTAGGGATCCTCCACCGGGATCGGCGTGCCCGGTTTGCCGGTGCGGGGATCGAGCGGGGTGAGGCTGTTGCCGAGGTCGTTGTCGACGTAGAGGGTCTTCAGGTTGTAGGCCGGCGTGACGTGCTGGGGCAGTTCGCCGGTCGGGAACTGCTCGACGATCTTGAAGGTACGCTGGCTGATGACGTCGACCGTGTTGCTCATGCTGTTGGGCACGTACACCAACGCCGGATCTCCCCTGACCACCGGCGATAGGTCGTTCGCTCCATCGTTGCGGTAGACGTTGATCGGACGTGCGGCCCGGGCTGGGCGGCCCACCTCGCTCCGGCTCGCGTTCGCGCGGCTGCCTCCCGGCCGGTGGCCCTTCCCGTGGCTCTTCCGAGAGGCCCCGCCACAGGCCGCCAGGAGCAACGCGCAGGCGATCAGAGTGACGAGACGAAGCGTCGCAGGACGGCACGCAGTCATCGCGATCACGCTAGAAGGCCGCTCCGCGTGAACGCGCCGGCGGGCCCGGTTCGTGAGGAACGTCTCATCCGCCAGGCCCGTTCGTGAGGAACTTCTCAGTGATCCCGAGTGGTCTGTGGAGCCTCCCCATGCATCAGGGTACGCTGGCGCGATCTGCTCGCTGGCCCGACCTGCCCGACGACGCCTTCCGGCACTCTCCGGGCTGGCGGCGGCGGCATGCGCACTCGTCCTGGGTGCCTGCGGCGGTCAGGGTTCCGCTGCGGTGCATCATCCGCGCAACCGGATAGCGCTGTCGGGTGGGCGCAGCGCTGCCGTACCGAGGAAGGCCATCGCCGGCCCGGTGAGCCTCATTTACCACCCGCTGTACGACCTCGCCGCACCGGTCCAGGACCCCGCCAGCGCCGCGCTCGGCCCGCGGACGTTCGTGCTGCTCGGCGGGCTTGACGCCGCCGATACCTCCAGCGATGAGGTGATCGTTGCCGGACTTCACGGATCGAGTGTGAAGGCGACGCTCCCCAACGCCCAGCACGACGCCCAGGCGGCCGCGCTCGGCGGCCAGGTGTACGTGTTCGGCGGCGGCCAGTTCACCCAGTACGACCACATCCTCGCCTTCGACCCGGCCACGACCGCGGTCACCACCACCGGCGCGCTTCCGAGCGCCGCCTCCGACGTGGCGGTCACCGGCGACGGCAGCACCGGCTACGTGGTCGGCGGCTTCGACGGAGTCAACTGGCTGAACACGGTCCTCGCCTATTCCCCCGGCGGCTCGGTCCGGGTGGTGGCGCACCTGCCGGTCGCGCTGCGCTACGCCGCCACGGCGATCGTCGGCGGGGATGTCATCATCGCCGGCGGCTCCACCGAGACCGGAGTGAGCAACGACATCTACAAGGTCGACCCCGCCACGGGGGCGGTCACGACCGTTGGCCACCTGCCGGCCGGGCTCACGCACGCCGGCGCCGGCGTGCTCGACGGGACGATGTACCTCGTCGGTGGTCGCGGCGACCTCGTCAGCGACCGCACCGCGCGCGTCCTCGCGATCGATCCAGCCACCGGCATGGTCACCCCGGCCGGCACGCTCCCCCAGCCGCTCTCCGACGCCGCCGTCGTAACGCTTCCCGGCGAGCTGATCGTCGCCGGCGGCGCCACCGCGGCCGGAACCCAGG
>JBKQKK010000385.1:0-2810 GCA_052147535.1 Solirubrobacteraceae bacterium
TGGTGTCCGAGCCCTCGGTGGTCGCCTGCGACGTCGACACCGGCGAGGTGCACGCGGTGGGCGCAGACGCCGAGCGGATGATCGGGCGTACGCCCGCGAACATCGCGGCGACCCGGCCGCTGCGCCACGGGGTGATCGCTGACTTCGAGGTCACCGAGCAGATGCTTCGCTACTTCATCCGCACGGTGCTGGACCGTCGTATGGCCCACCCGCGGTTGATCGTGTGCGCGCCCTCGGGCGTCACCGAGGTCGAGAAGCGCGCGGTTGAAGAGGCATCGCTGGCTGCCGGCGCCCGCCGGGTCCTCCTGATCGAAGAGCCGATCGCGGCGGCCATTGGCGCGGGGCTCGCGATCGAGGAGCCAATCGGGCGGATGGTCGTCGACGTCGGCGGCGGCACGAGCGAGATGGCCGTGATCTCGCTCGGGGGCATCGTCGTCTCGCGCTCGGTCAGAGTGGGCGGATACGAGGTGGATGAGGCGATCACGCAGTACCTGCGCAACTCGTACCAGCTGGCGATCGGCTCGCTGACGGCCGAGCAGATCAAGATCCAGATCGGGTCGGTCACGCCTTTGCATCCCGAGAAGACGATCGAGGTCCGCGGCCGGCATCTGGTCAGCGGGCTGCCCACCGCGATCGAACTGCACAGCGAGGACGTGCGAGCCGCGATCATGGCCCCGGTCCGGGAGATCCTCCGCGCGATCCGCGACACGCTCGAGGAGACCCCGCCCGAGTTGGCAAGCGACATCGCTCGGGACGGCATCCTGCTCGCGGGCGGCGGCACGCTGATCCGCGGGTTCCAGGAACTCGTGGCCCAGGAGACCGGGATGCCGGTGTTCTCAGCCGAGTCGCCGCTGACCTGCGTGGCGTTCGGGTCAGGCCAGGCGCTCGCGCACCTGGACCAGCTTAGCCGGACGAGCCGGCACCGGGTGCCGATCCTCACCCCCGACTGGCGGACAGTCCTGTAGCACGTAGCCGATGGCAGTGCCCAGGCGGGCGCTGGCCATCATCGAGGAGTCCGGACGTCGCGCTCGGGCCAAGCGGCGGTACGCCGTTGACGAGTGCCTGCTGGGTCGAGAAGTTCGACGCGTTCCTCAGCGGGCGCGGCATAACGGAGCCGAGAGGCGCTTACTCACATTCGCGGACTTCGGGCGCCAGCAATAGCGGCCAGCTCCTGGCTCCGCGGCGCGAATCGAAGCCACCGGGCGGCCGACGCGGACACCGCGCTGCTGCTGCCGCCCAATCTCAAGCGTCCGCCAGCCGCGCGTCGCGCTATCGCTCTGAGCTTCCCGCCAGCGCGCAGCGCGCGATTGCAAAGGCGACAACGCGATCGCCCCGGTCGGCACCGGTCCCCGGCGAGGATCACGATCGCGTTCGAGAATTCGATCGTCGGCTCGTTCAAAGCCGGAGCGATCCCAGGCATCGGAGAAGGGGCTCAAGAGCACGGTTGCGCTTGCTGCGCTTCAGCAAGCACGTCGGAGAGAAGTGACGACCTCGAGACGAAATTCGACGTCGTTGCAACTGGCGCAAGCCAACGACCTCGGCACGACCGAGATGTCGTCGAATTCGCGCTAAAACCCGTCCGCGGGCCGGGCCCGCTCGGGATGCACGTGCGGCGGGCGGTCAGAAACCGCAGGTTCAAGGTCTAGGTGCTCGACGCTGAGGCGGGCGACTGCGGCGCGCACGTGATGACGCCGCGGACGCAGACCCAGCCCCGTCGGCGGGTCGGCCGCGCAAATCGCCGGAAGCGCTCGCCTGACGGCCGGCAGGATGGCTGCGATGCCTGCAACGGCCGGCGTGCCCTCCCCCGATCCCACAAGAGCTCTTTGTCGCCGTTGCGATCGCCAGCTCCAACGTCGCCCCAGAGACTAAAGCGATCGGCGTCGATGCACTTTCCGCGCGCTTCCGGGAAGAAGGCAGCACGCCTGAGATGTTCGTCGCGGACTCAGAGCAGGGCTGGTGCCCGGGCGAAGCAGCACTGATGGTGGCGCTGGCCGGCGTCCTCGCGGATCAACGATCTGTGTTCGCCCGCTGCCGACGCGGTCGCGGTTGAGAACGGCCGATGCCCAGGATTTGCGTCGATGAGCCCTCCTGGACATGCCCAGTCGCGCCTCGCGCACTGAACCCCAAGTCCGTCAAGCACTACGCCGCGCAGGACGAGACGCGACTCCGCCGGTAGTTGTGTTCCGGACAGGCGACGCAGTGTTGTCGGCCGATGGCACCGACTTGCGGCGGCGCGACGTCGAGGTGTGATGTCGGTCCGCGCGGATGTCCGTACGGGCTCCGGGAGCGATGTCCTCCGCAACGCCGGCTCAGGTAGCGTACAGCCGAAGTAAACAGACATGTCTTGGCGCGTTCTGGAGTGCATCATGCCCTACACCGTGGATTTCAACAGCGTATCGACCGTCGGTTTGGAGACGTCGCCGGTTGCGGCCGCGCTCGCGGGTCTGCGAGCGAACGAGGCCCGCTACTTCAAGAACAAGTACGGCCACGTCTTCGCGGTCGAGCCTGCGAGCAACGCCAAGACGACCATCGACTGGGTGCACCGGATCCTCAACGAAGAACGCGACATCGTCATCTCCTCTCGCCCTCTCGAGGCGACGGCCTTCCAGGTCGAGAACATCCGAATGGCGTACGTCTTCTACGAGAACGGTCTGTCGATCAACGTGATGTACACCGTCGACGATCCCAAGAAACGGGCGGTCGGCTTCAAGCTCTCAGAAGGGATGGAAGTTCCCGCAGAGCTCGCCTCGCGATTCAAGTTCGCGAGGCAGAAGTCGAAGCTGGCCGGAACTATTCGAGGTTCCTACTTC
>JBKQKK010000386.1:0-3351 GCA_052147535.1 Solirubrobacteraceae bacterium
GTCCGAACCGGCGAGCACCGGCACCAGCGCAGCCGCCTGGGTCCGCAGGTTGAGATCAATCGACCTATCCAGCTCGGCGCGAAACCGCAGGTACACAAACACCCCCGTCACCGCCAGGACCAGCAACATCATCGCGGCAAACACAAGCGTCAACCGCAATCTCGTCGGGACGCGACTCACCGGACCTTCGCGGCTCTTGGCGCCTCGGACATCCGGTGATTACACCAGCCACCGATGAGCGGGCGATGAGAAGCTCTCGCACGCTCCCGGCCAGAGCATCGGCCACCGCCGCCGCGAGGGTCGCCGACGGCCGGCCAGGCTCTTCTCGCACGCTCGATGCCGTCATCCGGTCAAACGCCAGCCCAGCCCACCAATTTTCCCGGTCCAGCCGACGTCAGCGCTCCCAGCTTGCATCCCTGGCCTACCCGATTATCCGCACGACGCGTCTCGTACCGTCTCACTCCCGTGAGATGACTCTCACGGGAGTCCTCACCGCTTCTTCGTCTCGGTTAAGGCCATCGTGTGGCGGCGGGGCTCTACTTGGGCATGGCACGAATCCCCACACCCATCGCGGCTGGCTTCGCTTCTGCCGCGCGATATGAGCAGGACGTGCACCATCGGCGATCGGCACACATCATCGAAGCGTGGCTGGCTGGCTTGACGCACGCCGACTTCGTCGAGCAGCGCCGTTCGCGATCTCGCCGCGCACGCGTCGCCATTCGCGATCGTCACCGCCGCTCCCGCGTGCGTGATCGAGCACGCGCTGTCGCGTAACACGCTCGCGTCGCGCGACTCGAGCGCCAGTCTCTCCTTTGGAGACGGTGCGCACACGCCTTGGACGGCGCTCACCATGGCGCCGGGCGCGCGCCCAATGCCAGCCCTCGCGAACGCTGAGCAACCCAAAGCGCCGGTTTGGCTCCCTGCCCGGGCGTCCCCGGATCAACCGCGATCAATGAAAGGCAACGCCAATGGCCAAAATGACCCTCAGAGCCGTTCACGCCGACGGCAAACGACGCCGGTGGCCGCTGAGCGAGCGCATCGTCGATCAGAATCTCGGCAGCTACCCTCACGTCCTCCAGCGGCCCGAGCGGACGAGATCAGCCAAGGCGGAGGTCCTTCCGTCGCGACCAGACCCGCGAAGGCATCCACTCTAGCCGCGCCGCCGCGCCCCAAGGGGGGCTCGGGGTCGCGTGGCCCGTCTTGCGCCCCGGGGGTCGTCGGCTCGTTCCTCAGGCGGACTGGCGCCGTGCCGATTGCCGCGCGTCAGGGTGCCTTATCGTGGATGCCCCGCGGGGCGCGTCGTCGCGGCGCGGTGCGCGCCGTTCGGTTGTGGATCTCATCGCGCGTGTGCGGTGGGCACCGGGACGGCTGGGTGCGGGACGCTCAGCCTGGGGTGGGGATACGTTGGAGAGCGGGATTGGAATGAGAGGATCTTTGGGTTCTGGACGATCCCGTTGCGGATCTCGATTGCGCGGTGGATCGTCTCTTGGGCGTCCCACCCTTCCTCGCCGGACATGACCGGCTCCAGGAAGGGGTCCCGAACCACTTGATCTGGCGGGGCCAGAGTTTCGGCTCGGCACTGTTCGCCTGCCGGCCACAGACCACGGTTTCCAATGGGTGCGGCTCTTCTGGAGTGAGGCATGATCCCCGGAGCTGCGGGCGATTCGGAGTCCAGAGGCAGGGATTGCGCCGCGCTTTGACCGGTCTGGAGCGCGGGCGAGTCCAGACCTGGCGTGCCTGCCTTGGCCGGCTGTCGGGATTGATTCGCTCCTGGGACTGCCACAGCGACCGGCGGCGACTCGAAACCCCCGGTGGTTACGGGAGATTTGCCCGCATCCGTACTAGCCGTCCAGGTCCCTCCAGAAGAGCCGCACCCGTTTCCAATTCAACGCCCGATATATGCCGACTATGAGAAACGATCGGCGGCTTACCCGGCCCAGCGGGGCACGACGATTGCCCTGTCGGCCCTGATCGTTTCGAGCGCGAGTGCGAGCAGCAGCGCGAGTGGTGGATCGCCGATCGCGCTCGCGTAGATGGAGATCGATCCAGCCGGGACCGACGAGGGACGCTCGATGAGCCACGAGGGGTCAAACCGAACGCTCGCGATGCGTCTCTGGGCGATTCTCAGCGTCCAGACGCTCGCGAGCGGTCTGCGCGTCAGCTGGCAGCGGACGTCAGGGGCGAGCGACAGCTTGTACGCCGTGTTCAACCACGACCGCGGCGACGCACGCGCCACGACGCTCCCGTCAGGGACCGTGCGAGCGATCACTGCCCAACCGAACCGGGTGCGCTCAGGAGCGATGCGCCAGCGACCAGCGCGCGTGAGGACCTCCTCGCCGCGCCCGACCTCGCGAGGTAGCAAGGCAACACGCCGCAACGAGGCATCCTGAACGACGTAGCGATCGCTCGCGACATCCGGGATGACCGCGAACGTCTGGCTGGCTGCAAACTCGCCGGTCAACCCGGCAACTACATTGCTATCCGCCCACGGCGCAACTGACGGCGCGGCCCTGGCCTCATCAGCCGGCTCATCCGCATGCAGGAATTCCGTCATCTCCCATGATCCCGAAACGAAACTCGAACTCGAAAGTGGCGCAATTCCTGCAGACTGATCGCTTCCTCGCTTCCTGAGTACGGCGTGCTCTTGCGCCGTGGCTGAAGGCCAGCTGCGCAGTGCCATTTTGGACACGCGCATGTAGCCAACCAGCATGCATTCCCTTCTTGTCACGTATACGTCCGATTACGTGATAGCCGGCGGAGCGATCCACGGGGTCATCTGAGCCGTCACATAACCCGTTCTCTATTGTACGTAACGCAAACGGTGCCAGGTCGCTGTTGTGTGGCAGACGGTCGGTCGGGATCCCGAGGACTCGTCCAGGATGTGCTCGATCGCTTGCGTGGTTCGGCAGCGGAATGGGTCGGGCATTGATCACGAGCATGCCGCAAGATTCGCTCGGCTGTTGACGGTGGCGCGCGACTTGGGCCTCGATGAGGTTGTCGAGCATTTCACGCTGATCGGCAACGAGCTGGATCAGGTCCGGGCCGCTACCCACTCAGAACGGCGAGGAGCCAGAAGTTGTCAAACCCGTAGCCGATGACCGGCTCGCTCTGGATGCCCGCGGAGCTAGCCTGGTGGGGGGATCCGCGGAAGCCCAGGGTCGAGTGTGAGCTACCGCCGAGATTGCTCCTCGCGTGCGGGGAGTCCGGGCAGACCGGAGCTCGAGCTGTCGATCGCCGCGCGAGACTCGATGGGTCATCGGATCGAGCTTGAGCTCGTCAACCTCGAGCACTGGGAGCCGCTCAATCTCCCCGCGACGCCCGAGCGCATGCATTCTCGCGATCAGCTCACCG
>JBKQKK010000387.1:0-6171 GCA_052147535.1 Solirubrobacteraceae bacterium
TCGACTCCGGCACGGCCCTCCGGGCCTCACCTCCGTCGAACCCCGCGCGCGCAACCCTTCTACGCGCTACCGCCCTGGGGAATTCTCGTGATCAGATGTGGGGAGAAAACCGTGATCGCGGGCACCGCAGCCACAATCCCAACAGGAGCATCGAGGAGGAGGCCGAAGTGTGGGACCTCGACTTGGACCGGCTCTGCGAGTTTCCGATATTCGGCTACGCCGCCTCGATAGCCGACGTGTCGGAGCCGGCAACCCGGGCAACGATGCACCACGCGTATGGATCGGCGCGCGCGCTGCTTCGGGCCGACATCCGCGAGCGAACCACTGTGTTCTTCGGCGACAGCCTCGCCTGGATCCGCCGACGCGAGGGAGCACCTGCCCCTCTCGACGCGCCCGATGAGCTCGCATGGCCGTTTGACCGCGGGTCGCCGTTCGACCGGCAATCTCTCGATGAGGGTGGAGCCGACGAGTATGTGGAGATTCAGATCATCGGCGGTATCAGCACGGAGATGATCCAGATGATCCTTTTCGACTATCCGCCATCTGCGCTAGTTGCCGAGCAGCTGGCTGCGCACAAGATCGCCTGGGATGTCAACCCAATGGCCAAGCTGCCTCCGTACCTGGCCGACATCGGACCACCGCTCCCGAGCGACACATTTACGCTCCCATGCGGCTGTCGCGGCGCCGAATTGCCACGGTCATGAGCGACGACGACCGGACGGGACGTTGTGGTTCGGAGAGCCGCTGCGAGTGTTCCGAACCACCATTATCGAGCGTGATAAGTTCACGCCCTCGTCGCCCTTGAACGGGAGCCCGGAAGGCAAATCCAACCTCGGAGCGCCTGTGCACCGGCGGCCCACGCGACTAGAGAGACTAGGCGGCGGGCAGGAGACCCGCCGGTTCGCCCTCTTCGTAACTGGCCCATTCGAGGTCCAGTTGCTCGGTGGATAGCTCGTCGGCCTTAGTGAAGGTGTGGTACGAGCGCTTGGCCGGATCAACAGTCACCGCTCCGTGGATTGGCTCGAGAGCTTCGGCGAGCAGCCCGGCAACCTCTAGCGCGAGCATCTGGTCGGGGTGTTCGTCGGTGGACAGGATGAAGAGCGTCAGGCCACCACGGGGTTCGCGACGAAAGCGGAACTCGGGGAACGTCTGGGTGTACTGACGTGCGCGGTCGGGCTCCTCTTGACGCAGACGTGTCCAGCGCTCACGAACCGGATCGGCGATCTGCTGCACGTCGACGTCGCTGAGCACCGGCCGCCCGTAGCGACGGCCCAACCATCGCGCCAGCGTCTTGCGATTCTCCTCGGAATCGCCGACTGCGCTGTTGTCGGGTGCATGCTCCAAAAGGAAGCCTTTGTCCAAGAAGACCCGCCAGGCATAGTCCAGGACCAGCGCCCTAGCGCCGGCCTCGTGGCGCAAGAGGCGAAATCGGGCCGAGCCAAGGTCCAGCGCGTCAGTAATGACCCGCTGGGAGTTGGTAGTGATGGCCAATGCTGTCTCTACCAGGGGCAGTTGTTCGGGCGCCTTGAGGATGTCGCAGGTCTGGGAGATCACTACCAGGCGCTCGTCCTGCCGCAGTTGGCGAGTGGCCACTCGCGGCACCGTGACCTCCTCCCTGTGGCGTCTTGCTACGGAGATCTCGGTTCTGGCGGACTTGGCGCCCTGCGTGGTCGGATGGGCCCAGAACACCGGAGGCGTGACAACTGCGGTGGGCAGCAAGCTGCCCTGCTGCCAGGCTGTAGCCTCCAACGCCTTGCGCGTGACATTCTTTGCCGCGGCGCTCATGCTCACTCATCGATGAGGGGGATCGCGGACTCGGCCAACGCCCACGAGACCTCTCTCTGACGGCGCGCCAGCAACGCTTCGGACGACAAGCTCGGCGGCGGCGCGGCCTTCGCGCGGATGGCACCCTGCAGCGCCCGCCAGTTGCGGGCCTTCAGCAGGGTCACCGGGGTGATGTCGGTGCCTGGCACCGGCGCGAGAAGCCATCGCTTGAGATCGGGGTGATAGCGCCGGGCATGCTCGATGACGCCAAGGATCTCGGTCAGCTCGTCACGGTTGGGCTCGGATTGAGTCCAATTACCGACGAGGGTATGAGAGACGCCAAGCACGGCCGCGAGTTGGCGCTGGGACAGTCCGGTAAGGCTGAGGATGCGCTCAGTCCGGGTCGGCTGCACGAACGGCCGCACAGTGCCGTTGGTAGTCTCGTAGGACTCGAGGCGGGTGCCACCAGCCAAGGCTCGAAGGTCGGCGCGGAGCATGACGCGGGTCCCGGTGTCGTTGGCAAGCAGCCCGCCGCCAACGCCCGCGAGCGCGGCGATGCACGCGGCCGTGGCGGCCGCGGAGCTCCGCCGGAAGAGATCAAGGTCGGAGCGCGGGACCGTGGTCATGACGTGGCTTCCACTTGTCCGAGCTTGTTCTTTCGGTACTCCTCGTTCACCGCCCACGCGAAGACTGCCCGTACGTTCTCGTTGAAGTCACGCACCAGAGTGTCAATGCCCTCGACGCTGAACGGGACAGCGCGTTCGCTGAAGACGTCGATGTCGAGCAGGTAGAACGGGTCCGCGTACTCGGGCCCGGGGAACTGTCCCGGGCCGAGGTCGACCGTGGTTCCGCCTTCTGGGTTCAGGCCATGGCGCACCAACGCGCTAGTACCGGTGCCTCGCAGTAAAAAGACCTGCTGCATGTTGATGGTCGACGCCGCGAGTTCAGCGGTGCCGATGGGCCCGAGCAGTGCCGGCGTGATGGCTGAGAGCATCTCGCTCTTGGGATCGGTGGAGCCGAGTCGTAACTCGTTGATGAAGCGCAAGCCGACGCGGTTGATTTCAGTGGGGTGGTACTGCTCGGCTATCACCTTCGACAGCGCCACAACGCGGGAGGCGAAGTCTTCAATGTCGACATAGCCGCTGGTCTCAAGCGCTATGAAGTCCGTTGAGAGAACAGCCGTGTAGGCGGCCGAAGTGTCTTGGAAGCGGTACAGCGTCCCGCCGAGGGGCTGTTGTTGGACGCCTGCAGGCGTCACCACGATGCTCATCGCTTCGGTCTTGGTGTACCGGGGGTAGTCGGCGCGGATGGCGTCCTGGAAGGGAATGACCTCCGGTTCGC
The DNA here is from genome assembly GCA_052147535.1 of Solirubrobacteraceae bacterium. Classification (GTDB taxonomy): domain Bacteria; phylum Actinomycetota; class Thermoleophilia; order Solirubrobacterales; family Solirubrobacteraceae; genus Palsa-465. The sequence goes on from JBKQKK010000387.1 coordinate 3,106, forward strand.
GCTGCAGCTTGAGTACCGAAGAGAACCGAACTTGGCAAACGACTTGGGCTAGCGGCGGCCGCTCGAGCCGGAATCGAGGGGCATCAGGTAGAGATCCGAAGGCAGTCATGGCCCTTTCCACAGTTGAAGGATCGGTGGCAACCTTAGTGGCAACCAACCATACTCGAAGATCGGCAGGACGTCTATCCGCTTGAGTCCGCTGGCCCGCACGACCCCCGGCGCATAGACGCGTCATCCGTTGGAGCCTCTCGCCGCGTGGGCGAATTCGCCGGATCCGAACACGAGAAACCCCATCATTCCCGCGAAAAAGCCCGGGCTGGCTGTTGCAGGCCCCCCAGTGCTCGGGTCGATGTCAGGAGCCGCAAGGTGATTCGGGTCAAGAACGGCCCTCGGAGCGCCGGTCGGTCCATGCCTGCGGCGCGGCGCCCTGGTTGCAAGTTGGGCTGATCGCGTTCCTGATCAGTTTCAGGAGTTGGCTGCGCCGCGTGAGTCCAGCTGCCGATCTCTAGACGATCTCACTCGTCAGATCCGGTGAGCGTCGGCTGCCAGACGTCGACGACGAGTTCCTGACCGTCGCTGAGGTCGCCGCCATCCTGAAACTGAACCAGCAGACGATTGGCCGAGAGAGATCAGCCGTAGGGCCGTCCGAACACGTCGGCGAGAGCGAGCAGTTCTCGTGTGTCGTGGTCCTGAGGCCATGCGGCTTGCAGGTTAAACGGGTCATCGTCGAGAGCATGGAGCACGAGCGGATCTCCGGCGCTAGCAGCCGCCGCGCGTCCGGGTCGTGTTGAGCGCTTCGGAGGGTCGTCACGACGCCGTCGCGGTGCTCGTCGACGAACGCCAACAGGCGCCCTCGGTCGCCGAAGCGTCTGGCCCACCAGGCTTGGGCCTCCGAGAGCAAACGCGCGAGATCCAACGGTTTGTATTTGTCGCCGCCCGCCCGACGAGCCGAACAGACCCGTCCCTCACGCACTCGTTTCTCTCGTTTCTGCCCGTTTGCAGCGCCAATGTGCCCTGAGCGTCTGCGGCCTCGCGGACGGGCGAGGGCGGGCCACATCGGTGATGACGGAGCGAGGTGCTGCTCGAGATGGTGCCGTCGGCGAGCCCCGCCGCAAGCCCGCAATGCCCGAGTTCACGGCCGAACGACGACGGCGACAAATGTAAAGCGTTGCCGTACGCGCAGTTGCTCTCGGAGGTCCTACCAACAATCCCCTGACCCCAGGCCCGGGTCGAGCTCCAACACGCTCCTGCTGTTGCTGCTGTGAGTGGTCCTGCTTCTCGTTGTCGTAGGCATGGCGATCTCTTTCGCTCGTGCCTACACAGTTCTCCTACAAACCCGAGGCCGGATCTCGGCGGTCTCAGGCCGACAGGCGGAGCCTCCATGGAAGCTGCCGTTACCTGCCGGACTTGCGGTCCGGTGTTCGCGTTGGCTGATGACAGGAGCGTGTTGATGGCGAGGTTCTCTGACCAGATGGGCTCGAGTAGCAGGCCTACGGGCCCCGCTGGCTGCAGCCGGCGAAGGGGTTCGGAACCCGCAGGAACGTGTGAACCACAGTGCGGTACTCGTGGCCGTGCACCACCCCAACGTGGCTCGCACGAGCGAAATCGGCGACCGCTGTCTATGCGGATTGCCGGTGGCTTTCCCGCGCTCTCGACGACGGGTCAGAGCGATCGGACAGGCGGGGCCACGCATCGCGCCTGCCCCGAAGACCTGCGCAGCAGCGAAGGCAGGTCTCGGCCCCGTGCCGAGGTATGCACCTGCTTGTCGGATAACAGGGCTGCCGCCTGGGACAGAGCGACGCGCCGCAGTTACCGGAACCGCGCTTGACGCTCCAGCGGCGTACTCTCCCGCGTTGGTTATCGTGTCCCACCGCGACCCGCTCGAGGAGCATTCGACGACACCCGAGCGCAGCCTGGATCAACGCATGGCCGCGCTCGAGATCGCAAACGAGGCGCGCGCGCTTCGCGCGCAACTCAAGCGTGATCTCAAGACCGGTCGAGCGTCCATCGGCGAGATGGTGCTCGACCCTCCCGCGTTCCTGCAGAGCGCGAAGGTGTTCGACATGCTGCTCGCGCTCCCCAAAGTCGGGAGGGTTAAAGCCGCCAAGATCATGAACAACTGCCGCGTCTCGCCCAACAAGACGTTCGGCGGCCTCAGCGACCGCCAACGCGCAGAACTCGCCGAGCGCCTGAACCAGTAGCCGCCGACCAAAGGCGCAGGCGGACAGCTTGTGCCTTCGGCGCAAACCGGGAGTGCCAGGGCGGCGACCGCGACTGCCGAGTTCACGCGAAGCCATAAGCGTGGTTCCAGCGGCGCGCGCTACTGCTTTTCGACCAGACCGGTAGCGTCGAACTTGGCTGTGGCACTCCCGCTTTTGCGCCGGCGCAGTTTGCAGGCCGACCGCTCGCTGGCTAGCAGTGACGGTCGCGGGTTGTCGCTTGGGTTTGGAAGGCGGGCGTCTCGTGGCTGGGCTCCGTGACGCTGCTCCCTGGGCTCAGTTGCGAAAGCGACGCCCTCCGCCCTCTGGGGAGACTTCTGCGTTCCCGGAGCGGAAGCTTGTCGCTGCCAGGAAGTCGGCTTACGATCGTCTATAGCGGCGCTGGGTAGCGGTTGAGACGAGTCCGCTGAATGCGCGGAGGTCGGTCAGGCGGCCGGTCAGGTGGTCCGTGGTGCCGGCTTGAGGGGGTGCGCTCGCGCGAACTCGAGGATGATCTGAGCGATCAGATCGGGATCGTCGTACATCGGCATGTGGCCGACGTCAGGCGGCTCGAGCAACTGCGCTTCTGGCAGGGCGGACAGCAAGCTCGGGGCGAACTGCGCCTTTGGGAGCAAGCGATCGCCGGGCGGCCAAACCAGCAGCACCGGACAGAGGATCTCGTCCAGGCGTTCGGCCGGCGCGCCGAGCATGGATGCGAGCAGCCCGGGGAGGACTGTGCAACCAGCGAGCGCTCGCAGCCGGTAGGCGGCCTCCTGCGGTGGAATCCGTTCGGGATGGGCCGCGATCTGCGAGAACAGCGCGCGCCGGGCGATCGGAAACCGGGTCAGCGGACCGGCCGCGGGAGACA
>JBKQKK010000388.1:0-2594 GCA_052147535.1 Solirubrobacteraceae bacterium
TCCGCTACGGTGGTAATCGTCGCAAAGCGGCCCCGGAGAACATACTCGGTACGTTCTCGGATCGCATCGACGCCGAGTTCCTGCATCGGGTTTTCGCGGTGCTGGATGGGGAAGGTCATGGTGCCATCAATGACGAAATCCACCGCATACCCGAGATCCGCGGCAACCCGGGCAGAGGTCTCGCAGCACTGTTCCATCTGAATTCCAGTGATTGCCAAACGGCGTACACCCTTTTCGAGAAGCAACTCCGAAAGTCGCGTGCTGGTGAAGACGTTGCGCGTGTTCTTGTGGAGAACGGGTTCGTCCGGCCGCGGATCAATGAAGTCCATTAGCTTGTAATATTTGCTCGTAGTTTCAAATCCCGGGTCGTTGTCGGTATGAAGGAAATAGATAACCGGTAAGCCCGCGCCCCGGTAGGCTGCGATAAGCCGGGCTACGTTCGTTTCGAAATCCCGATTGTTACGCAGTTCCCATCGGGGCGTGGCTTTGAACGAGTCCTGCGCATCGATGACAAGCAATGCCGATTGCTCAATGGGTAGGCACTTGTTGTAAAGCAATCGAGACCTCGGTCGATCAGCACGACTACCACACCTTCCAGCCGCTGCTCTACCAGGTCGCGACCGACCTGCTCGAGACCACAGCAGTCGGGCACCCCCTGCGGGACCTGTTTCACGATCAGCACAACATCACCTTCCACGAAACCCAAGCGACAAGCGTGGACCTCGCCAAGCGCGAGGTAGATGTGAGCGACATGGACCCGCTCCCGTACGACTACCTCGTTTTGGCGCTCGGCGCGAAGGTCAACTTCTTCGGCACCGAGGGCGCGCAGGAGAACGCGTTCCCGATGTACACGCTCCCTGACGCTGTGCGCGTCAGGACGCACGTACTGAAAAAGTGGGAAGCGGCAGACAAGGATCACGCGCTGCTCGACGACGGGGCGCTCAACGTCGTCGTCGTGGGCGGCGGCCCGACCGGCGTGGAGAGCGCCGGCGCGCTCGCGGAGCTGTACCGCAACGTGTTCTCCGAAGACTACCCGAACCTGCCCCAAGAACAAGCGCAGATCATCCTCGTCGAGGCAGCACCCGAGCTGTTCACGATGTTCAAGCCGAACCTCCGCGCCTACGCGAATAAGGCGCTCGGGAAGCTGAGCGTCGAGGTGCGCACGGGCGAGATGGTCTCCTCGATCGAACCGACGCGCGTCACGCTGAAATCGGGAGAGGTGATCCAGGCGCACACGCTCATCTGGGGAGCGGGCCTGCAGGCCAACTCGATCGTCCACTCGCTCGGACTCGAACTGCAAAAAGGCAACCGCGTCGCAGTCAGTCCCGATCTCACCCTCACCCAGCATCGCGAGGTCTACGCCGTCGGCGACATCGCCTGGATCACGGACCCCGAAACGAACAAGGTGCTCCCCCAACTCGGATCGGTCGCGCTCCAATCCGGAACCTGGGCCGGCGAGAACATCGCCCGCCTGACCGCCGGCGAGCAGGCGAAGCCGTTCGAATACAACGATAAGGGCACGATGGCGACGATCGGCCGCGGCGCCGCTGTGGTCCAGTTCGAAGGCGGACGGACGATGCAAGGCAAGATGGCCTTCATGGCCTGGGGAGCCGTGCACCTAATGCTCCTCTCCACCGGCGAAGACCGATCCAAAGCCGTCGTCGACTGGACCTGGGCAGGATTCGGACACAAACGCCCCACCAGGATCACGATCAATACCGACGAGGTCGACTGACAAACCCATGGGTCGACAGGGTGTGCCCTGCCCGATCCAAAGCGTGCTTGCCGGGACAGCCGGTACGGCCACAATGACGCTCGCATACGCAGCCGAGCGGAGGCTGCACTCGAATCCGACACGCCGCTCGACTACGACGACTCGGTCGTCCCCGGCAAGATCGTCGCCACCGTGATGCACCTGCCGCACGTCACGGCCAAGGAAGATCGCGAGCTGGGAATGATCTTGCGGTGAGCTGCGGCTCTGCGTTCGGTCTCTGGCACGGCGTCCTACGGCGTCGAATGCCAGAGCCGTGCGCAAGCGCCGCGTTCGGTGCCGCCCCTCGTTGCGGCCGATGAGATGCCGCAGATGACCGGGTCAGCCGTCGTCGCCGGCGCATGATCACTCGGTTGGACGCGCGCACGGCTGCTTGGAGCCGTGAGCGAGAGCGCATCAAGCTCTCGCACGGACGATGACAGCGTCGGAGTGGCAAACAGTGGGGGGAGCCTGCCCCACTGGCCAGGCTCCCGACCACAAGCGGCGGTTAGGTTCGCGCCGGCGCCGCGGAGTCGGTCGGCGCTTCTACGCCGAACACGATCAGGCCGTGCAGGATCCACAAACAGAGCGCGAAGATCGCAAGCGACCACCAACCTCGATCTTGCAGTAAGACGGAAACCCTCGGATTAAACGACCGCGCCCCGGGCTGGCCGGGGCGCGGGAACGTCCGCCTGAGCAGGGATAATGCGGGTTACTAGGCTCGCTTTCCCGAACTTCAGGAGGATCACCCATATGGTGGCGCATGAATCGCTGGTTGACAAGCTAACTGTGACGGCGGACGGCAAGGGCCAGGTCGGTCACGCGGGCAGCGCGTTGCTGGCCG
>JBKQKK010000389.1:0-36412 GCA_052147535.1 Solirubrobacteraceae bacterium
GGAAGCGGGCGAAGCGGGTGTGCATCCGGTAGTCGCCGCTGCGGGCGGGGTCGACCTCGATCTCGGTGACGGTCTGCCCGAACGTCGCCGCCCAGCTGTCGAAATCCTCGACGCCGGCGCGCGCGAGCAGGTCGGGCCGCAGGTAGCGGCTCATCACGTGCGCCTCGGTGATGCTGTTGGCGATCGGGGTTGCGGTCGCGAGCGTCGCGATCCGGGCGCCGTGGCGCGAGCGGAGGTACTCGAGTTTCATGTGCAGGTCCGAGGCGCGCTTTGAGCCAGTGATCGACGCGTCGCGGATGTTCGAGTCCGTTTTCAGGTTCTTAAAATCGTGCGCCTCGTCACAGAGCAGGTAGTCGATCCCCGTGTGCTCGAACGTGACACCCGGATCGCGGGGCGCGTCGAGCTTGGCCTTGAGGTCCTGCTCGCGCCGTGCGATTTGCTTCTCGATCAGCTTCACCGTCAGGCCGCGGTCGCCCTTCGCTCGCTCCAGCATGTCGCGTAGCTGCGCGACCTGTTGGCGCTCGTAGGCGGCCTCGGTGTCGGTGGACACCGGCAGGCGGGTGAACGCGGAGCGGGTCATGATCACCGCGTCCCAGTCGTTGACCGCGACCCGCGCGACGAACTGCCGGCGGCGGTCGCCAGCGAGGTCCTCGCCGGAAGCGGCCAGCACCCGGGATTGCGGGAAGATCTGCAACCACTCGCGGCTGAACTGCTCCAGCATGTGGTTCGGGACCACGACGGCGGGCTTGTTGACGAGGCCGAGCCGCTTCAGCTCGCTGGCGGCGATCGCGATCGTCGCGGTCTTCCCGGCGCCGACCTCGTGGAACAGGCCGACGGCCGGCTCGGCCACGATTCGCGCGACGGCGGCGCGCTGATGCGCGCGCGGCGTAAACGTGCAGGCGATGCCGGGGAGCGCGAGGTGCTCGCCGGCGGTGCTGTAATCCCTGATTACGAGGCTGTTAAAGCGCGTGTTGTACTCGGCGGTGAGACGCGCCGTGCGCTCGGGATCCTCCCAACACCACTCGCCGAAGCGCTGCTGCAGCGCGTCGGCCTTCTCCTGAGCAGCGGCGGTCTCGGTCGCGTTCAGCACGCGCGTGGTGCGATCCGCGACGTCGATCTCGTCGGTGACCCGCACTGGCCGCTGCTCCATCACCGCCTTGGCGATCGCCAGCGCGTCGATCCTGCCCGTCCCCCACTCGCTCGCTGCCTTGACGGTGTACGTGCGGCCCTTGACCGCCCAGATCGCCGCGCCAGGATGCTCGACCAGCACGCTGGGATCCTCGAGCAGCTCGGAGAGGAACTGCCGGTGGGTGTCGGCGTCGATCCAGACGGCCCCCAGCCGCGGCGCGATCTCCTCGGGACCAAGGTCCGGCGGCAGCACCCGCTCCAGCGCCGCGACGTTGCCCTGGAGCGACGTGTCGCGCGCGGCCGCCGCGCGGGCCTGGTCGAGCTTGACGCGCACGTCACCGGAGAGATACTCGGCCGCGGGCACCAGGCGCTCATCGGCGGGGTCGTGGTAGACGAGCTCCCCGAGCTGCTCGCGCGCGTCCTGGGGCGTGGTGCCGAGCAGCCGCGCGACCTCCTCGAGGTCGACGCGGGCGTGCGTGTCCAGGCAGATCGCGAGCGCGTCCTGCGGGGTGTCGGCGCCGAGCCGCGGCGCGCGCGGCGCCACGACCCGCTCGGTCAACAGCGCCGCCGGCGCCGCGGTCTGCGTACTGTCGTCGAAGTTCTCAAGCGCGCGCACGAGCGGCCCGAACGGGTCGTGCGTGCACAGCAGCCGCACCGCCGGCGGCGTGATCCGCGCCATCCGCTCCTCGCCACCGTCCGCGTCAACACGGCCGGCGCGTCGCAGCGTGTACCGGTTCAGAGGGCCGTAGCGCTCAACGTAGGCGGTGTAGGCGACGCGCAGCCCGTCGCGCAGCACAGCGAGCTCGGGCGTGTCCCGAAGGCTGGCCGCCTCGGCCGCCAGCAGCCCCCGTGCACGGTCACGCAGCCCCAGCAGGGACCGAAGCTCTGCGGCCTGGGTCGCGGGAACGGACAGGGGCTCGTGCGTGCCCTGGGCGACGGTCGCGAACGTGCCGTCCGCCCTGGGGACGATGTGCCCGTCCCACTCACCCGGCGGAGCGAGCGCGACCACCTCGCTGTGTTCGGCGCCGGCGGGCGACGTGTCGCGCGCGGCCGCCGTCAGGCGATGCTCGCGGGCGGCCGCGACGAGCGTGCCGGCGGCGTCGCGCAGCCGCTCGGCGAGCTGGCCGAACGGCACGTCGCAGCGGACGAGCAGCGTGTCGCTGGCGTACATGCCCCGGCCGGCGGCCAGATGCCCGAGGATCATCTCGGGCCGCTCAGCCAGCCAGGCGTTGATCCGGATCTGCTCGCCGTCGACATCGACCGCGCGCGTGCTCTCCCAGCTCGAGTCTGCGGGCTCGCCGTCGCCGCGGCGGCGAAGGATCAGCAGATCCATGACGGCCTCGGTGCCGGCGGTACGGCGGTGCGATCCGCTCGGCAGGCGGATCGCGCCAACGAGGTCGGCGAGCTGGCTCATCTCCCGCCGGGCGGCCGGGTTGCCCGCATCGAGGGTGAACCGTGAGGTGAGCACCGCCACCAGCCCACCCGACCGCGTCAGCGCCAACGATTTGAGGATGAAGTGGTTGTGGATCGAGTGCCGGCCGGCGTTGTTCTGCGGGTCGTGCAGCCGCACGTCGGCGAACGGCACGTTCCCAACCGTGAGATCGAAGTGACCGTCCGGTAGCCGCGTGTCGGCGAACGACTCGTTCCGGACGCTGGCGTGGGGATAGAGCGCCTGCGCGAGCCGGGCGCTCGCGGGATCCAGCTCGACCCCGGTCAGCTCAGCATCCGCTGGGGCCAGGCCGATGAACGTGCCGATCCCGCAGCCCGGCTCCAGCACCCGGCCACCGTCGAACCCGAGCTCGCGAACGGTCTGCCAGATCACCGCAACGATCGCCGGGTCGGTGTAGTGCGCGTTGATCGTGGTCCGCCGGGCCGCGGCGTACCCGTCTTTGCCGACCAGCTCCAGCAGCTCGGAGCGCGCCTGCGCCCATTCGTCGCGGTCCTCGTCGAACACGCCGGGCACCGCGCCCCAGCCCGACCACGCCGCCAGCGTCCGCTGCTCCTCGACCGTCAGCTCCCGGCCCTGCTGCTCGAGGTCGCGCAGGAGCCGCAGCGCGGCGAGGTTGGCGTCGACCCGCGCTCGCTCACCACTCGGGGCGAGCTGCTCGCCCGCCGCCGGTGAGAACGCTACTCGTCGTCCTCGTCCCGAATCCGGCGCAGATCCTCGAAGAGCTGGAGGTCCTCCGGCGGCAGCGAGTCGTCCTCCTCGTCCTCCGGGGCTAGCAGGATCAGTTCGGTCAGCACCTTCTCCTCGGCCTGCATCCGCGCCGCGTTCAGCCGTCCGACCTTCTCCAGATACCCCTCCCCCTTCGGGTCTGGTCCCGCGAGCTGCATCTGCAGCTCCTCGATCTCGACCGCCGCCTGCTCCCCCAGCTCCGCGAAGAACCGTGTCCGGTCGGTCTCCGGGATCGCCCGCAGCCTGTCCGGCAGAAACGTCTGCCAGTGGCGGATCGCCATGTGGGCGTACTTGTTCATCGCGAGCAGGCTCCGGCTCGGCCCACAGGGCCTCGAAGCTGAGCTGCCCGTCGTTATAGCCGCTACGCCCGCGAGCTGCCATCTCAGCCTCTCCCCCCGGCGAGGATCGCTCGCCGTCGCCGAGCTGGCGCAGAACGGGTCTCGTCTGGAACGCATCGCATCACAACCGCTTGCCGATCCCCACGCATCGTAAAGACGACCGCGGACACGCCCCCGCGGCACAGGCTACCGGCGTTCATCTCGGATCCCCGCGAGCTGCGCTTTGAACGCCAACACCTCCCCCCACGCTTGCCGTGCCTCCTGCACCCGCAGCCGCGCCAGCCACGCCCGGCGGTAGCCGGGCGCGAGGCGTACGAGCACGCCCGGCGGCTGGCCGGTGCGGTGCGCGAGCTCCGCCACCTCGCGCTGATCGTCGCTGAGGACCGGACGGCGGACCGCCGGTGGGATCTCTCCAAGGTGGCGCAGCGCCATCTGCTTGCGGGCGTCGACGTCGACCGGCGCCAACCGGCCCGCCAGCAGATAGGCGTCACGAACGACCATCCGGTACGCGTCGCTTCCGGCCGCCGGCACCAACCGCGCCCGGGGATCGAGGCGCAGCATGCCGAGCTGGTCGAAGGTCGGCTCACCGCGCTCGTCGAGCAGCACCCACGGCGGCCACACCGCCCGGAAGCTCAGCGCCAGCGCCCGCCGCGGCGCGTCTCGGCGCCGACGCGCGCGGCCAGCCGCGCGGCGGGCATGCTCGGCGCTGTCGGCGGTCGCGAGCGCCCGCATCCGCCGCGCGAGCTGATCAAGCGCCCCGACCGCATAGCGCAACGACCGCGGGCCACCCGCAAGCTCACCCGCCCCCGCCAGCGCACCGACATGCAACAGCGCCGCCAGCCCACCCGCCGGGTAGCCCTCAGGCGCCGCCGCCCGGTTGCGCTCATACCGCGCGACCGCACGGCGCAACCGCGCGTAGTCCTCGCCGTACAACGGCCCCGCCCGCACCGGGCCGCCATCCGCCGCCGCCAGCGGACCCCAACGCGCGACCACCCACGCCTCCCGCAACCGCCCCACCGGCCATGAGCGCGTCAACCCCCAGCCCGCGACCTCCAACGCCCGCCCGGCCGCCTGGCAGGCGATCGCGTCCAACACCAGCCGGCGCTGCTCCTCCCGCGCCCGGACCCGGGCCACCAACGCCTCCGGATCCCACCCGTCGCCTCCAGCCACCACACACGAGCCCACAGCACCCTCCACACCCGCCGACCCCCCTTCGGCCAGCTGCGCCTCCCCCTCCCCGCCGCCCACCGTTTCCACGCCACCGAGCGCAGCGCTAGCGCTGGAAACTGCGGGCGCGCTCGCGCGCGTCACGCTTGTTCTTTGACAAACCTCTCGCAGATCTGAAACGTTTGTGTTAACCGCAAGGTCGTTCTCTGGCGTAGCCAGAGCCCCGAAGGGGGGTGCCGAATTTGATTGAGAACCGCCACCAACCCGGCGGCTCGCCGCCGCAACACGCGCCCTCCGACACCCACGACGCTGGCGCTCAGAGGCGCTGAGCGGCCGGCCGTGGCCCGCGGCGTTGCGGATCCCGGTCTTTGACCCGGTATTCAACGCCGCGCCGTAGCGGGCCTGCCAATACTTCATCTGGCGAGCCGCGGCCTGGAGCTCCTCGACGCTGACCTCGGGCGGGTCCTGGAGCTCGAGCTCCGTGCGGCGCTCCTCCCCATCGGTATCGGTCCCGATCCGCCAGCGCAGCAGCCCCATCGCCTGCAGAGCATCCAGGCGCCGGCGGACCGCGCTCTGATGCCGATCGCGATCCTCCCACCCCTCCCCCCTATCGATCCGCCACGCCGGATGCAACGCCGCGAGCCCGGCCACCAGCTGGCGGAAGCTCGTCACGACCGTCCCCCCCGCCCGGCCCGCCGCCGCCAGCCGCCGCAGATAACCCAGCTCCGCAAAGCAGCACTTGAACGCCCGCACGTCATACAGGCGACCGGCCGCCAGCTCGCCGGCCGCGACCCGCTCGGCGCGCACGCGCGTGAGCAGCGCAAGCACGCGGACCGGCTCGACCGCCGCCGGCAACGGCGTCGGCTCGACCGCCGGGCACGCCGCCAGCACGCGAGTACGACGCAAGCCGCGGTCGCGGGCCGGGTCGACCGGCGCGGTAAGGGTTGTGACTGCCACCGCCAACGCCGCGATAGGCGACGCTCGCGGCGACAGTCCAGGCGCGTGAGCGACCGACCTGCCTCAGGCATCGCTCACCCATCGGTCCCGGGTTGCGTCCGTCCGAGACCCTCGCTACATTCCCCCTCGACCTTTGAAGAGGTTTCTCGGGCGCGCCCCTATGGCGCTATCGGGGACCCAACCCGCCAGGCGAAGATCGAGTTGGCGCTCGGTCTTCGGTCGTTAACGGGCCGACTGAAACGGGAGCCGCGTCTACACCGGCGGCTCCCGGGATGGGGCTGTGAGCGTCGGGGCGCTCAGGCCGTGTGTGTGCATGACACCTGATCGTGAGTGGCGCCGCGGACGGACCGGGGGCGTTTGGGCTCTGTAGGTTGACCCGCGCTCTGTAGGTCGACGCGCGTTTCTCTGTAGGTCGACCCGCGCGTGGTCTGTAGGTCGACCCGCGCCTGGTCTGTAGGTCGACCCGCGCGGCGCTCTGCTCGCCGCGCGGCGGTCCGGCACGCGAGTCTGTAGGTTGATCCGCGCGCCGGTGGCGCCGGTGGCGGCGGGGGCTGTTGGGTCTGTAGGTTCGTTCGCGCGGGAGTCTGTAGGTGCGTCCGCGCGCGGACGTAGGATCGCGGGCTGTGAGCGAGATCGGGCCCAGCCGCGAAGAGCTGCATCCGGACAATCCGGAGGCGGTCGGGTATCTGGAGCGCTCGCTGGCGAGCAGCCCTGTGTGGCAGATGGGCGCGCGGACGCTGGAGCGTCAGGTCGCCCGTCGCGATCCACGGCTGCTGGACTTCCTCGCCAACGCGAAGAACGCGCCGTTGGGGGAGCTGGAGTTCGACGTGCTGACGTGGATGATCACCCGCTGGTATCAGGCCAGACGGCCGGGTGATGGGCGGCTGGTGGCGACGCTGGGCGAGGTCGCCTATGCGCTGTATGGCCGCCGCGAGGGTGGGATGCAGTACCAGCTGCTGCGCGAAGCTCTGGACCGCCTCTTCAACGTCAGCCTGGACTTGACGGTCGTCAGCATCGAACAGGGGGATGAGCGTTGGCTGGCGCACCGCCGGCGGCGGATTATCCAGGAGCTCTCGATCCACGAGCCGCTGTCCACCGGGGCGGCGCGCAGTGCGAGCACGCTGGAGATCCGGCTGAGCTCTTGGCTGGTCGATCAGCTTGATGCGCACACCGTCGCGGCGATCGGCTGGCAGGTGTTGCGCGGCCTGAGCGGGATCGCAAAGCGACTTGCGATCTATCTGGCTGCGCGCAGCAGTGAGTTCGTGGCGATCACCGCCCATACTGAGCGGTTTACGGTCAAGCTGACCGAAGAGCTGTACGAGGAGTTCGGCATCACTGCGGCCCGGGAACGCGACCGGCGAGCATCGATCGCACGCGCGGCGACGCGGATCGCGGAGCAGGATCCGCGCTACACCAGGCTCCTGGTCGAGCGCGGGGGCGACGGTTACGTTCTGCGCGTCGAGCGGCCCTCCGGCGGCGATGTGATCCCTCTGCCGACAGGTCGGTAGCCGGCGCGTGAGCATCTTGCCGCGCTTGCGGCGGCGTTCCGTGACATTGCGCCGCCTGGTCATGAGATGCGCGTCTGTGCGCGAGAGCGGGGACCCGATGCGCTCACGCGCTGTGCGACGCGCGGTCGCTCTGGGAGGGGAAGGTTGCTCCACGGAAGGCTGCTGAGCGCTCGTGCCGCAGGCCGTTCGTGGGCGTGCAGAAGCTTGGCGCCAGCAGGGGTGAGCCGGTAGTGCATTTCGGCCTCGATCAGCCCGCGGCGCTGCAGATCAACCAGCAGCCCAGCCAACCGCCCAAGCGGTCCTCCGCGCCGGCCGAGCTGGTAGCGCAGCTCGGCGTCGGCGATGTGCAACCCGCCGCGCGCGATGCGCAGCAGGATCTCGTGGTCCAGCTTGCCGTCGGCGAGTTGGACGTGGGTGGCGCTCATCGTTGCCGGTTGCGGCGGCCGGCGGGAGCGGGCGTGCGGACGCCAGCGCCGCACACCGGGCAGTCCAGGCGGAGAGGGCCGCTGCCGTGGTGCTGCTCATCCCCGCACGCGGTGCAGCGCGGAAAAAGACCGCGCGCAGCAACAAACACCGGGCCGTGCGGAACAGCACGGCCGACCGATCGGGTACGTTCGGCTTGCATCGAAGGTCTCTCCTTCGGTGTCAGGCCCCGGACCGTTCGCGCGGTGCCGGGGCCACTTTTGCACGGGCATATGCCACGTTAGAGGGCGTCTCGGACGGATCTCGCCCCCCCGCCGTCCCCCCCGCCCTCGGGCGTCAATGGTCGGCTGGGCCACGCCACAATTGCAGAGACGATGAGCAATACAGGTCGCAATACAGCGCGCATGACTGCTCGCAATATTGCGCGCGGTACAACGGGGGTGTATCGCGTGGCACGCGGCCAGTTCAGGCACTCCCCCCACCCCAACCCTCGCCCCCCGTTTGCCTCGCGTCACCCATCCAAGAGAAAGATTCTTGTGGGGGCTTATGCGCAGCCGAGATGCGCGCTAGCCCCGACCGTGGAGTCTGGGCCCCTTGCTGTCCAACGCCCCAGCCTGTGCGCGCCCCAACCCCCAACCGCGCCCAAGCCAACGCGCCCAAACCCCCGCGCCCAAGCCACGCGGCCGGGTCCCGCCAGGCGAGCAATACAGCTCGCAATACAGCGCGGTGTGCGGCTCGCAGTCGTGCGAGCGGTGCTGTCGCCGGTGTGGCGAGTAATGTGGCGTGCAACATTGCGAGCGGGACCGCGTGCTGAACTGCTCGCAGCGTTGCGAGCAGTGCGCCTGGCAGCACTGTGAGCAGCGTTGCCAGGCGCACTGCTGGCAGGACTTCGAGTGGTACAGCGCGAAGTACAAGATCTCGACAGCGAAATGGAGAACGGCAACGTGTCACACGACGCAGAGGCGATCGTGATCGTGCTCGCCAACCACAAGGGCGGGGTCACAAAGACAACCTCAACAGCAAATCTGGCGGCGCTCCTCGCCGAGTCGGGAAAGCGCGTACTGATGGTCGATTGCGACCCGCAGGCGAACCTCAGCCGCCTGTACGGCTGGACGGAGGACAAGGTGGGGGAGAGGCTTGAGGATCTCCTCGCGAACGCTCCCAGCCGTCTGTATGTCGCACCAGAAGCTCTGCAGCCCGACGTCGCACAGGAGCTCGCCTGGCGCGACCAGTTGCGGATCATTCCGTGTAGCCGCGAGCTCGCGGACGTCGCGAGCGAGCTGCCCGCCAACGGCGCCGGCTACGAACTCGCGATCAAGGAGATCATCGACGCCCAACGCGGCTCCTACGACTACATCGTGATCGACACCCCACCAGGGCTCGTCATCCTCTCGGGTATGGCGCTCCTGGCGGCCGACTATCTCCTCATCCCGACCCAGCCCGCCGATCTCGACGTGGGCGGCGCGGGCGACATCTACGACCTCGTCGAGGAGCAGGCGCCGCATCTCCAGATCCTCGGCGTCCTGATCGCACGCTCCGACCGCCGCTGGAGGATCACACGCGAGGCGGCTGACCGGATCTCGCTGGATCGCATGAAGGTCCTGCCGATGCAGATCCCGAACGCCACCCGCGTCGCCAGCGCCCCCCGGCACCGCGCACCGACAGCGATCCTCGAGCCTGACAGCCGCGTCAGCAGCGCCTACCGTGACCTCGCCACCCTGGTGCTCCAGGAAACCGCCCGATGAGCACCGAGATGCCCTCCACCCGCCGGCGGATCTCCGGGATGCCGCCGCCAGCCGAGACGCAAGCACAACCAGAAGCCGCACCACCCGCATCTCCCCCAACGGCTACCACGCGGCTGGCGGCGCTGGAGCCCCCTAGCCCGCCCCCTGCGCCGGCCCCGTCCAGCATTCCCCGCGGAGTGGGGGAGACACGGCCGTTCGACTACGCCGAGACGAGGATGGTCAGCCTCCGCATCCCCGTTGCTGTGATTGAGCGCTACAAGCACCTCCTCGCCGAGCTGGAGCAGAGCGACAGCCGCCTACGCCGCCCAGGATTCACCGAACTTGTCGTCCAACTCCTGGTCGAAGGTCCATCCACCGCCAACCAAGCCGGCGAGATCATCCGCCGCAAACGCGCCGCCGAACACGCTGCCTAAACGCCAAACTGCCCTCCCCTCTCGGCTGCACCTTGCGGCTGTTCTGTTCCCTCGTGCGGTGGTTCGAGGTGACGCCGCGGGACTCGCCATATTGCGCGCAGCATTGCGCGCTGTATTGCCCGCGCGGGGACTAAGCGATCCCGCTACCTCTAGCCGCCCGCCAGCCGATCTTTGGCCCAACCCTGGCTGTCCGCGACGCGGAGCCGGCGAACCACCGGCCCGGCTGTTCAGGCGGCGGCGTGGGTTGGTGTGGTTGGCCAGAGGTCGTCGTCGTCGAGGGGTTGTTGGGCGGCGGGGGAGGGGGTGAGGTGTTGGAGCTCGGCGAATATGGGCGTGTCGGGTGGTGTGGTTTGGAGGGGGGGTGTGGGTCGGGTGGTGTGTTGTTCGGGGGTGCAGCCTTTTAGGGGTCCGCGGCTTGAGAGGATGATGGGGAGGTGGTGGTCGGCGTGGTAGGCCCACCAGGCGCTCATCGCGCCGCCGTCTTCCTGTTGGGCGGCGAGCCATGCGCGCCAGAGCGCGGTGAGCCGTACGACGACCTCGGGGTGACGCCACCATTGGGTGCACCAGGTCTGTTCAGCGCCGGTGGTCGAGCGGCGGTAGACGGCCAGTAGCCACTCGGTGACCCAGCTGTAGAGGTCGGGGTAGCGCGCGAGCGGGTCGCTGGCAGCGTCGATGCCGGGCTGCGACGTGTCGCCGGCGGCCGCGGCGCCGGCGACGTGCGACGTGTCGCGCGAGGCCTCGGTGGCGCTGTCGGGGTCTAGGCGGGCGTGATCCACGGGTTGACTGGGGGTGGCGGTGGCTGGTGTGCGGCGGCGTGCGCGGCGGCGGGGTCGTGGCGGCGCTCGGACGCTTGGATCGCGTCCTTGTGGGGCGTGTCCCACCACGGGGTGGGTGCTGCGAGCACGGCGGGGCTGCCGGATGGCAGCACGACGACCCGGCCGCGGGGGAGAGCGCTGAGCTCGGCGACGGTGAGGATGGGGGTGGGGGTGAGCTGCACGCTTGTGGACCTCGATCCGCCGTTGTGGTGGTGGGAGGTGGAGGTTGTGCGGACGGGGCGGTTGTATTCGCCGATCAGCTTTTCGAGCGTTGTGAGGAACTTCTCCTCGGAGCTGCCGCCGCCGTACACGCGGATGTTGCTGGCGCCCCAGAGCTTCTGCATACCTGCCTCGGTCCAGACTGCGCACCCTTGTGACCAGGATTGCAGGAGCGTGAGCAGCGGGATGCCGCGTGATCCGTAGTGGCTGTAGAGGTCCGGGAGGCTCGTCCAGCGGCAGATGTTCGCGGCTTCGTCGAGCACCCCGACGATCGGGGTGGCCAGGCGTCCTCCGGGGCTGCGGATCGCGAGCTGCTCGCCGGCGTCGCAGAGCGCCATCGCGAGCGCAGCGACGAGCCCGGCGCTGGTGCCTTTGCCTTCTTTGGAGTGCAGATAGAGGGTGTCGGTGGATCGCACGAGAGCGTCGAGGTCGAGCTGCGGGCGGGAGCGGGAGGGGTCGGTGACCCACGCGGCGATCGCGGGGTCGCGCAGGAAGCTGAGCGCGTGGTGGGCGGTGGCCCAGAGTCCGTCGCGTTGCTTGTCGGGCGCGTTGATGGAGCTGAGCAGGCTCGCGGCGGAGAGTTCGAGCCGGTGCTCGCGCAGGATCGTGACGGGCTCCTCGTCATTAGGGGTGGTTGACCACTCGAGCGCTTGGGTGACGGGCCGGTTATCGAGCGCCGCGGCGCGCAGGAGGTAGGCGGCGAGCTGCTCGCCACCTTTGTCGAAGAACGCGTCGGTGCGGGCGTTCGGGTCGCGGGAGGCGGCGACGAACGCGTCGGTGAGCTCGCTCGCTTTCGCGTCGGAGGTGACGTAGGTGAGCGGGTTCCACCACCAGGTGGGCTTCGCGGGTGTGGTGATCTGTTGGGGATCGAAGTTCCAGATCCGCCCGAGCTCGCTGCGCGGCCCGGCAGTGGCGGCGTACAGGTCGGCCTTGTTGGAGGTCGCGAACGCGGCGCCGGGCGCGGCGAGCAGCGTCGGGATCGCGCGGCTGGTGGTTTTGCCTCTGCGTGGCCCCCAGATGTCAAGGCTCATGTCCTCCCAGGTGCCGTACAGCGTCTGCTTGCCCGCGACCGCGCGCGCGATCGGCAGGCCGGGCCTGGTGATGCCGAAGCGCGCGGCGGTCCGCTTGGCGTTCGCGAGCGTGACGGGCGCGATCGCGGTGCCGGTTCCCATCAGCCGCGCCGCACGGTCTACCGAGAGCCTCGTGCGGGCGCCGCGGCGCGACACGCGCCAGAGCACCAGGCCCGCGGCGAGGAGCACGAGCAGCTCGCCGGCGAGGATCAGTGTTGCCTGGCGCGGCCAGCGCAGCGTGCCGCGCGCGAGGTCGATCGCGACGCTGAGTGGGTCAAGCGGCGCGGGGGGGAGATGCGCGATCTTGTCGCCTGCTTGCAGAGCGCCGTCAACGGCGGCGCACGCGAGGATGGCGGCGAGGAGCGCGGCGAGCGGCGCGTAGCCGCCGCCGGGACCGAGCGCGTGACGGTTGGTCTGTGCAGGCATTCACAGCACCTCCGGATCGGCGGGAAGGTTGATTCGCGAGCGGTTGTGCCAGAGCTTGTTGGTGTCCCCGAGGCGCTTCTCGGCGTCGGTGAGCACAACTTCGAACGGGATTCCGGGCCGGCCGGAGAGCTTGAGCATGAACTTCCCGCGGCCTGGTGGCGCGGCTGCTTTCGCGGCGGCGGACCACGGCGGCGGGTCCTGCCAACTGATCAGCTCTTTCTGCTCGGCGAGCGAGAGGTCGGTGACCTGCGCGAGCCTGGGCATCTCCTCGGGCGGGAGCGCTCCGAGGATGTGCATCCGTGAGCGTTCGATGAGCCCGAGCGCCCGCATCCGCTCGTGCTCGGTGGGGAGCGAGAGGAGATCCTTGATCGTGTGGCTGCACATCATCGTGCCGACGCCCCACTGGCGGTTCAGGCGTGTGAGCGCGTCGATGCGGTGCACCATGCCGTGCCCGGCCTCGAGCGCGCGCCAGAGCTCGTCGAGCACAAGGAAGTAGTGGCGTTGTGGCCCGAGGCCTGCCTCGGCCAGCGCGTTGGAGACGTTGACCGCGCCGAACCCGGTGCCCCAGCACGCTGTCAGCGCCGCGCCGACCAGCGCGGTGTCGTCGATCGGGATCGAGGAGACGTCGTAGACGACGGGTCTGTCGAGCGCGAGATCGACGGAGGAGCGACGGCTGAAGATCTCGCCGAGGCGGCCGGCGCCCAAGAGCGCCTGCAGGGTGCCCTGGAGGCGCTCGACCTTCGCGTGGTAGCGCGCCATGTCGCCGTGGTCGACCGCGGCCGCGCGGACGTTGTCGGGCGCGTCGATGAACACTTGGAGGAGGTCGCGCAGGAGCGGCACGCCGTGGTGGCGATCGTCCAGGCACCGGAGCGCTTCGGTGAGCATCGGGTCCTCGTGCTCGTCGATGACCGCGCCCCGCTGGATCTCCACCAGCGAGAGGACCATCTGGTGCCGGCGGCCGGTCGCGTCGGCGAGGACCTCGTCGCGGAGCTTGGAGTGCTCGTCGCCGAGCTGCCGCGCGGCGTCGCGCGCGAAGGTGATGTCGAGCGGGTTGAGGTACCCGCGGCCGCGGCCGAGGCGGATGATCTGCCCGTCGAGCGCCTCGATCAGGTCGACGTAGTCGGGTTTGAGGTCGCCGAGCACCATCGGCAGGCACCCGAACGCTGTGAGCGAGAGCACCATCCGGCGGATCACGGAGCTCTTGCCGTAGCCGTTGAGAGACAGGATGAAGCCGGTGGGTGCGGTGATCAGCCGGGCGCGTTGAAACCAGCTGATCGGGTCTGCGCAGACCGCCGCGCCCGTCAACAGGTGCCGTCCGAGTGGGGCGCCGATCAGTGGTGCGCCCGCGCCGACGCTGAATGGCCACATCCCACATGCCTGCACGCTCGTGGCGCGCCATCCCAGCGGAGCTGCGACCCAGCTGCTGTACCCGCCAGCGTTGCGCTTGTAGCCGCGGCTGGTGGGCTCGAGCGCGAAGTCCGAGCCGTTGCGGGTGCGGGCGTGTCCTCGTAGGCGCATCAGACGATCTCCTGCAGGGAGCGCGGCATCCGTAGGTGGGCGGGTAGGAACAGCCCGCACGGCAGCGCGGCGGCGAACGCCGAGTCTTGGGAGCCCCACATCGGGCGCAGCGACACGCGTGCGGTTGGCGCGAGCCCGAGCACCGCCGCGCGGATCTTGTTGATGTTCGCGGGATCAAGGACGGTGAGCGTCACGAGCATCCCGAACGTCAGGACGCTCGCGCCGCGTGCTTCCTCCGCGGCGGATGCCGCGGCGGCGTCGCGTTCGATCAGGGCGCGGTGCTCGGGGCGCTTGACGCTGCCCACGCGCGCGATCGCGTTGCGCTCGTCGGCCTCGACGATGCGGGCGGCCTCGCCCGGCGTGAGGATGCGGTAGAGCAGCGTGACGCGCTTGCGGTCGACGTCGGGGTGCGGGGACAGCAGCCGCTGGAGTACCGTCTCGCGGATCTCCCCGCGGGGTGCCTGCGACATCGCGTAGGTGATCGATAGCGCCCGGTCGTGCAGGTAGTAGTCCGGGTGCGCCTCGGCGCGTACCGGCCCGCAGTCCTCCCAGCAGAGCTCTGCGGGCTGCCCAGCGGTTCGTGCGTGCTCGAGGATCTCGGCTGCGTGGGGGTTGTATGCGGCGTGCACGATCTCGCACATCCGCTGCGAGTCGACCGGCCTTGCGACGCCCGCGCCTGTGGACGCGAGCTGCTGGGTGATCTGCCCCAGGTGCCTGGCGATGTGCACCGCCATCTCCTGCCCGGATCGGCGGCGGCCCTCGTCGACCATCGTGAAGGTCAGCGCGATCCGCGCGCGGACCTCGTCGCTGCCGGCCGCGTGCACTCGCGCGAGCTCGTCGATCGTCGCGCGCGCGAGTGGTGGGGCGTCGGGGTCGAGCACCTGGTCAAGCTCGTGGCGCAGGCGCGTGCCGGGATCCGGCGCGGTCTCGATCGATACCTGTGCGCTGAGCAGATCACGGTGCTCGGCGAGCGACGCTAACCACGCGCCGTAGTTGCTGACGCGCTGGTCGATCGGCGCCTGGTCCACCAGCGCGGCGCCGTCGGGCTCGCTCTCCAAAACGACCGTCACGTGCGCGGCTCGCGGGTGGGTCAACAGCGCGCACGGGCGCTGGTAGACGTCCTCGAACTCCGAGAGGATCGTGGGGGACAGCAGCCCTGGTAGGCGGAAGGTTCCGCACGGCAGGTGCGAGATCGGCCCGGAGCGGTACTGGTTGCGGCGGGTGCGCCGCGCGTGACGCGCCGCGGCGCGCGGCGCGATCCGTTGTAGCGGCGTCTCGCCGAGCGGGTCGGGGCGCAGCAGGACCGCGAACACCAGCGCGACCGGCACGACCCACACGATCATCGCGACAAGCCCCACGAACAGCATCAGCAGCATCGCGATCACGACGCACACGCCCAGGGTGATCGACGGGACGATTCCCAGGAACGCCACGCCATAGGACCGCGGCCTGCGGTAGTTGCCGTACGTCCGCGCCGAAGGGTTGCTTGCACTCATGGCTGATCCTTTCCTCTGCTCGCTCGCTCGCTCTTGTTCTTACAGCGCGCCCGCAGCGCCGCCCGCCGCCGCGCCACCGCCGCCGCCGGCGCTACCGCCGGGCGCGCCGCCGCTGGGTCCGCTCTGACCGCTTGCGGCGCGTCCGTCGACGCCCGGCGTGGCGGGCTTGCCGGTGCTGCCGCTGGGTCCGCTCTGGCCGGCGTTGCCGGAGCTGCCGCCGGCACCGGAGGTGCCGGGCTCTCCAGTGGCCTCGCGCACCGCGCCGTCGGCGGCTCCCTGCGCCGCCGCAGAGGTGGATCCCGCCGCTCCCATCGCGCCCGTGACAGAGCTTTGGACTCCGGCTGAGCCCTGGCTGTCGCCGGCAGCGCCGCCACCAGGTGAAGGCGAGGGTGGGATTGCGCCATCGGCGCCACTTGAGCCTGTGGTGTCCGCGCCAGTCGGACCCGCGCTCGTGGCCGGGTCGCCGGTCGTGCTGGACTGCACGGCGCCGGTCGGGCCGCCGCGGCCGCTGTTGGCGTACAGCATCCCGCCCGCACCAGCGATATACGCCGCAGCGGACGATCCGCCCGCTGTCAACGACGCGGTCAACGGCACCAGGAACCGCAGCATCGCCGGCAGCGCCAGGACGCTCATCAGCAGCACGGTGAACCCCTCGACCAGCCCGATCACCGACGAGCCTTGCACGCCGAATTGGAACGCCGCCGCGTACAGCACCGCGGCGGCGGGCTTGTAGCAAGCGAACGCGATGATCCACGCGATCGACTTCTTGAGCCACTGCCGGCCCATGTCGCTGTTGCTGCACGCCGCCGCCAGCGGCAGCGTCCCGACGAGCAGAATCAGCATGATCGAGCGCATGAACATGATCACGATCTCGATGAACGAGGCGATCAAACCCCAAAGCCCAAGCAGGATCGCCAGGAACGCGGTCGCGAGCGCGCCCGCCAAGCCCACCAGAAACCCCGCGGCACCGCCGCCGCTGGCAGCCAACCCGAGCATCTGCGCGACGTGATCGCCGAACGTCACCGAGCCGCTGGAGGCCTGCGCGACAAAGAAGTCCGCGATGCTGTCGCTCGCGGCGACCAACAGCGCGCACAACCCGCCGCCCAGCGTCGACCAGACCACGAACCGCACGATGTAGGCCATCAAGTGGCGGCCCTGCTCGTACTTCTGCTCCTCGATCGCGATCTTCACCCCCCCGACGATGATCGAGCCAACCACCACCAAGCTCACGATCGGAACCAAATCCGCCTGCAACACCGCCGAGGTGCCAGCCGCGCTCCCCGTCGTAGCGTCACCGACAGTCGGCGAAGGAACGACGCTGATCCAGAGCGTCGACATCGCGGCCGCGAGCTGCAAAAGCGACCCAACGATCGCCTTCGCGACCATCGTCACCACATCCCCCGCAACCGACGACGCCGCACCAGACAAGAGACTCGTGATCGGGGACAACCCGATAGGCACAGGCAACATGTCAGAACGCGCTCCATACGACGTAGCCGGTCAAGTCCGGCAGAACCTCTGCTGCCACTGAACCGCCGGCGGCCGGATAGACGAAGCGCCAGTCTGAGCCGGTCCACGCCAGTGAGGTGATCGCTGCCACATAGATGCCGCTCGGCCCCTGCAGCGCGATCGTCACGCGGGCGAGCGCGGGCGTGTAGTTGTCGTACCGGTAGCCGGCGACCTGAGTGCCTGCCGGGAAGGGCTTTCCGGCCTTGACCTGCCCTGTGGGCACGTCCGTCGCAAGATGGTCCAGGAACTGCGTCGGTGAGATGCCTCGCATCGTCGCGGACGCGTAGAAGTTCATTGCGGCGAGGAGGGCGCCGCTGGGGTTGTGGGCGAAGCAGGTGTTCCAGACGCCGTTTGTGTGTTGCGGCCCGTAGGTTGTGGGTGCTTGGGGGACTTCCATCGCGCCGACGGGCTGCCATTCTGCGGCGGGCGGGCTGTCGGCTGGGATCGTCTGCGGGGCTGTGGGCAGGCTGCACGTTGTGCCGCTGCTGCCGCCGATGATCACGCGCGGGGTTGTGCTCGTGTGCCGCGATGTGCTGCTGTTACCGCCGGCGGCGTGTGTGATCGCGATCACGATCCCCGCGATCACGATCAGCGCGAGGAGCGCTCCGGAGGCGATGGCCGTGGCGCTGCGCGATCTCACGGCTGCCGTCTCACGTGACGAAGACGCCGGCGATGGCGGATGCGGAGCCGACGACGGCGCATCCGACGCAGACCCACACCAGCTGGGTGATCTGTTCCGTGCTGCCGCTGCCTTGGCGGTGCGCGTGCGCGAGTTTGACGCCCGCGACGATGAACCCTGCGATGCACGCGAGCACGGCGCCGCCGAACACCCAGTCCAGGACTGTTTGCGCGTCGGTTTGGAAGGTGGTTGGCAGCTTGTCTGTGGGGGAGTAGACCGCGGCGAGGTTCAGGATGTGGGGGATTGCACTCATAGCTCCTCCTTGTACGGGAGATCAGGTCAGGCGACGGTCGCGGCGATGGCGGATGCGGAGCCGAGGACAGCGCACCCAAGGACGACCCACATCCAGCGGGTGACTTGTTGTGGGCCGGGGTCACTGGGCGTGAACGCGAGCTTGGCGGCGGCGATGATGACCCCTGCGATGCACGCGAGCACGGCGCCGCCGAACACCCAGTTGAGGACTGTTTGGGTGTAGCTGTGGAGGGTGGCTGGGATCAGGATGATGTGGCTGATCGCGCTCATGGGTCCTCCTTGTTGTGGGAGATGAGGTCTGAGAGCTGACGCGCGACGCGGGCGTCCGGGGTGCTGTCGCCGAGCCGCCAGGCGGGCTGCCATGCGATGTGCGTGACGCGGCCGCCGGCCGCGTGGGTTACGAGCTCCACGAGCTCGTGCAGCTGGGCGGGGAGCTTGCCGGGCGCGTCCGCGTTCAGGATCACGCCGGCGAGCTCGGCGCGTGGCCTGCCTGACATCCAGTCGGCGAGCGCGGTTTGCGCTGCGCGCAGACCGCTCGCGCTGGTGCGCGCGACGAGCGCGACGCGTGCGGCCGTGCGGCCTTGTGGCGCGATCGGCCAGGCGTGATCAGCCGCCTTGGCTTCGGGCAGCACGCGCGCGAGCGTCTTCTCGCCCGCGGCGCTATGCGCTCCGAGGAGGAACAGCGGCGTATCGAGTTCCTGATCGTCGAGCTCCCGCAGTGGCAGCTGACGGTCGGGTGGGGGCGAGGGGATCGCCGCGTGCGGGACCAGCTCCCGCCAGCGGGGCTGCTGCTCGGTGTCGGGCTCCGGGTCGATCACCGGCGAGCGTCCGGCGGCCGCCGCGACCCACGGGTGCGTGTCGGAGGGGCTCTTCTGTCGTGATGATCGACCGCGTAATAGCATGTGAAGTACAAGAACGACGATATTAGCCCTGATTTTCCGAAAACCGGGCTCTGATTGGTTAGCGGGCCTGGAGTATATAATAGGGCTCCGAGTCCATCTTCAACGCATGGGGTTGTTATCCCGCGTGGAGCATCCAGCCCACTCCTGCCATCCGTCCCGGCGCCGAGGTTATGACCGAGGTCGGTCGGAACTGTCTGCGTTCGTGCGCGCGAGTGTGAGCGCGTAGATCATGTCCATCTCCTTTGCTCCCTATCGAGAGGTGTTGGTGATGGCTGAGATCGAGCCGACGTTCGAGAACCCCGACCAGTGGCCGGGCTTGTTGACCGCCGAGGAGGTCGCACGGCTGCTGCGGCTGACGAAGTCGACGTTGATGTCGTGGTGTCAGTCGGGCGCGATCGATGCGATCCAGATCTCCAGGACGTGGCGGATCTCGCGCGAGGCTGTGTGGGCGGTGCTGCCACAGGCCACGATCGACGCGTGGGGGCCCGGGCCGTGGGTCGCGGCGCGTGAGCGCGCGGAGCAGCGCCGCGGCGCACAGCCATCCGAGCAGCAGGACACCGGACAGCCGGAGGGTGGGGGGTAGGTGGCGCGCGCGGCGGCGTATTTCGTGGGAGCTGCGGCGCTGTGCGCGATTGTCGCGCTGCCCGTCGGTCTGTTGCTCCTGGGCACGGCGTCGGCTGTGCAAGCGTCGTGCGCGAGCAGCTCTGTGGGTGGCGGGCCGGTCGGGCCGCTGAGCGCCGGCGGTGTGCGCGCGGAGCTGATGCCGTTGTTCACCGCCGCGGCCGGGAAGTACGGTCTCGGGCCGGCCGGCTGGTCGATCCTGGCGGCGATCAACCGTGTGGAGACCGACTTCGGCGCTGACCTGTCGACCTCGAGCGCTGGGGCTGTCGGCTGGATGCAGTTCATGCCGGCCACCTGGGCGCAGTACGGCATCACGCCGTCCGGAGCGCCTGCGCCAGACGGCCCCGCGGGGTGGAACGACCCCGCCGACGCGATCTACTCCGCCGCCAGCTACCTGCGCGCCAGCGGCGCGCCAGCGGACTGGAACACGGCGATCTACGCGTACAACCACGCCGCGTGGTACGTCAGCGACGTCGAGAGCTACGCCGCGCAGTACCGCACCGCCGCGCAAGGACAAGCCGCCGGCGGCGCCGGCAGCATCGACCAGTCCAGCGCTCTTGCCTACATCAACAGTCTCGCCCCAACGCAGGCCGGCTTTGCGGTCGTGACCGCCGGCGGCCAGGTGCTCGCGCAGCACAACGGCGACATGCAGGTCCCGGGCGCGTCGATCACCAAGGCGATGCTGCTGGTCGCCTACCTGCAGCAGCTCGGCAGCGGCCCGGTGCCGGCGGCGGCTGCCGCGCACCTGGTGGCGATGATCGAGGACTCGACCAACCAGGACGGCAGCTGGGTGTTCGCCCAGGTCGGCGCCGGCGCGGTGGAACGCGTCGCCGCGCAGGCCGGGATGACGCACTTCGTGCTGGACACCAGCGACCCGCAGTACACGCTCGGGCAGAGCCTCGTCACCGCGCTTGACCAAGCCCGCCTGTTCGCGCGCATCGACCAGCTCATCCCCGCCGGTGAGCGCCAGTACGGAATGGGGCTGCTCGAGAGCATCTCCGCAGACGAACGGTGGGGGATCCTGGACGCCGGTATCGGCGTGAGCGCGAGCAAGGCGGGATGGAAGCCAGAGGGAAGCAGCTGGGTGGTCAACCAGGCCGGGCAGCTGACGGTCGAGGGCCAGACCGCCGGGATCGCGATCGTCTCCGACGGCGATTCGGGCCTGTCCGCCGGCGAGCAGGTCATGCAGACCGTCGCAAGCGATCTGCTCCCTCCCGGCGCGGCTAGCGCCACGACCACGGCCGGGGTGTGCGCGAGTGCCGCGGCTGCCGGGCCTGCGCCGCTGACGCCCGGCAGCGTCGGCAAGATTCTCCCTGGCGGGATCGCCGCCGCGCCGGCGGATGCGCCGCAAGCGGTCAAGGCGATGATCGCTGCGGGCAACCAGCTGATCTCCTACCCGTACTCCTACGGGGGCGGGCACTGCCCCGCAGCGATGCAGATCCCGCCCGGGCCGGCGTCGACCTGCGCCGGGCAGCAGGAGAACGGCGCGCCGGGATACGACTGCAGCAGCTCCACGAGCTTCGTGCTGTGGGCCGGCGGGTTCGGCGATTCGCTGCTCGGCGGCCAGGTGCCCGTCGCGCAGACGCTCGCGGTCACCGGCCCAGCGGGCGCTGGGCAGTGGGTCACTTACTACGGCGGCACCTCGGGCGGCTCGCCGCACGCGTGGATCGAAGTCGCCGGGCTGGTGCTCGACACCGTGCACGGCACGCCCACCACGCCGGGCGGGACCGGCCCGCGGTGGCAGACCGCTGCCGAGGCGGCGTTCGAGACGCAGACCGGCAGCTTCCAAGCCCACCACCCATCCGGCCTATGAGAGCACCAGCACGCCTCAGCACCCTGCTTGCCGCGCTCACGCTCGCGGGCTGCGGCGCCGCGCAGCAGCCCACCCGCTCACCATCGCGCCGGCAGGCCGCGACGGCGGGTGCGGCGGTCGACCAAGAGGTCACCCTCACGCAATTCGCCGACGCCTATCTCCGGTTCCTCGACGGCCGGTCGCGCGCCGCCCGACTGCCCGACAGTACCGTTGCGGTGCGGCGCGAGGCCGCGCGTGGCGGGCAGCTGCCCGCCGCCAAGCGCGCTGGGCCGCTGTCGTTGGTGGACATCACTCCCGCCCAGGGAACGCCGGGTGGGTGGTTCTTCTCCGGCCGTGACCGAGCGCACACCTTCCCCGCGGCCGCGACCCTGAAGCGTGCCGGCGCCGGGTGGATCGTCACCCGCCTGGCGACACCCGACTGGACGCAGGACCTCACCCCGTCAGCTGCGCCGACGCCGGCGTCGGCAGGCTCCGCCGCACCGGTAGCTGCCGCCAGGCGGTTCCTGTCGGGGTATCTGCCCTGGCAGTACGGGCACGCGCCGCTGACCGTCCACGACGCGACCAGCGCGTTGACCGCGGCGCTGGCGCGTAATCCGCCCAACATCCCACCCGCGATGGCCAACCAGCCCACCGGACGGGTGCTCGCGCTCACACCCGAGCGCTCCGCCCGCGGCTGGCGGGTGTACGCGACCGTCGCTGACTCCGCCAGCACCTACCTGCTGATCCTCACCGTCCAACCCACCCGCCGCGGCGGGTGGTCTGTCACAACCGTTGGAGGCCCCACGCAATGACCCTTCTCACACGCGACCCCCGGTCGCTCGAGTGGCCGATCATCCAGGCCACCATCGACCAACAGCACCGCGCCGTCGTCTCGATCCCCGGCGGCGCGGACAGCGAGCTGCTGTGCGGGAGCGTCGCGGACGCGCGCGCCCACGTCATCGCCCGCGCCGCGCAGTTCGCCGCCGATCGCCTCTCGCGGCCGGTCCGTCTCAACGTCCGCGAACCAGGACCAGACACCACCGGAACGGTGTATGCCCTGACCGTCACCCCCGACGGTGACGTCGCCGAACACACCGGGCCGACCGGCCCGCCACCCCCGCCGCTCCCGGCCCCAGCCGCCATCTCGCCGACGTCAGAAACCCCCGCTGCCTCCGAGCCGCCGCCGGCACCGCCAGCCGCGACCGGGCGGTCGCCTCGGCGCGCGCGCGCCAGCCACCCGCGGCCGCCGCGCGCGACACACGCTGGCTCGCCTGCGCGCGTGTCGCTGCCTTGGTCAGCGCGCCTCGGCGCGCTGGCCGCGCTCGTGTGCGTCGTCGCGACGATCGTCGCGATCGCGGCGCGCACCTCCGGCGCGTCACACCCCGTCGCGGCGTCGCACCCCGTCGCTCACCACGCGGCCGTAGCCTCGCTCGCCGCCCACCTCTCCACACCCCCAGACCCGACCGCCGCGGCCGCGGCCCTCCCGACCTCCGCTGCGGCGCCGGTTGCGCGCACAACCCATCGCACCCGCCGCGGCGCCCGTCCACAGCTCACGCGCACGCGCACGCGACGTGTCGCGCGTCGACCGCACAGCCGCCGCGGCGCCCCCGCCGCCGCGGCCCATACCCCCGCTGGCCGCGCCGCGACCCGCAGCCCCGCTGCGAGAGCGCCGGCGACGCCTGCTTCGTCCTACACCACGCCGGCGCCGACAGCGACGCCTGCTTCGTCCTACACCGCGCCGGCGCCGTCAACGTACGCGCCGCCGGCTTCTGCCCCCTGCTACCCAGGAGAGCTCGGATGCTGAAACGACACACCACCACCCTGATCATCGTGCTGGCGGCCGCGGCCGCGGCCGCGCCTGCGGCCACGGCAGCTGGCCCGAGCATCGTGTTCTCCCGCGCTTCGGCGCGGCTGTTCCGCCGGCCGTTCACACGCACGTACGTCTGGTCGGGTCTAGCGATCTCAGGGACGGTGTACGACGCTGGCGCGCCCGTCGCCAACCAGATCGTGACCGCCACCAGCAACGACGGTCCGGGAGCCCAGGCGACCACCAACGTCACCGGCCACTTCACGCTCGAGCTGCCGCGTAGCGGCTCGCGGCTCGTGCAGATCACCACCGGCGCCGCCGCGCCCGTCACCCTGCAGGAGCGCGTTCGAGCGACCATGATCCTGAAAGTCCGGGCACTCAAGGGCTACCGGCTCGTCTTCACCGGCTGGATCCTCACGAGCTGGCAGCGAGGAGAAGGAGGGCTGCCGTGGGTGATCATCCAGGACCAGACCCCGGTCGGCTGGAGCACGATCGGCGCGGCGTCCGTCGGAGCGGGCGGCCGCTACCGCGTCGGCTACCAGGCGCTCCCCGGCGATGCCGGCAGCGCGTTCGCGTTCCGCGCTATCACCGGGCGCGGCCCGACGTGGCTCGCGGGCAGCACCGGCACGCATTGGGCGACGATCTGGTAGTGATGAGTGATGCTCAAGCGATGTCGTGAGGCGCTGCTGTGGCTGCTGCGCGGCGGGCTCTGCCTGCTCGTCCTGCTTGCGATCTACGTGCTGCCGACGGTGGGAATCTGGCCGCTCGCGGGTTCGCTGGCGCTGCTGGCATTGGCGTCGCGCGGGGTGCGCCAGCTCGGGCAACGCCATGACGACGACACCCCGCCGTCGAGCACCGCGCCCGTAACCGCACGCGCGCCGGCGCCTACCGGCTTCTCGTCATCAGCCCCTGCGCAACAGATCTCCTCACTGAGCTCGCCGGCGGCGGCGATCATGCGTGAGATCGCGTCTTCGCGGATCGGCGAGCCCGTGCTCGTGGTCTGCCCGTGCGTGATTACTCTCCAGCAAGCGCCGCATGAGGACTGGCACGGCGAGCACCCGCTGTGGGTGGCGCTCAGCGACACGCACCTGCTGCTCTTTCACCAAACCCCGACAGGCGGCGTCGGCGGCGTCAAGAGCCGCTTCACTCGCGCCGGCGCCCACACCCGCTGGGTGGCGCAACCCGACGAGCACCTTGCGGAGATCTCCTGGCCAGAGAACCTGTGGATGATCACGCTGCGCGTGCGCGGCCCCCGCGCGCAGCGGGAGCTGCTGCGCGGGCTCCTCGCCGCCGACGAGCTCGGCGTGCGAGGAATCCTCAAGGACGCCTAACGATGCCTCTGCACCTCGCGCGCCTGCGCGTGATCAGCCGTCCTACCGCGCGCGTGCAGGTTCCCGGCGCCGAGCGACCGCTCGGGAGGGCCGCTGAATGCGGCCTCGGCCAGCATCCGCGCCTCTAGGCCCTCGCCGCTGACACCGGCGGCCTCCAGCGAGCTCTGCAGGACCTCGAGCCGGTCCTCTCTCCCCGTGTATTGATGATGATCGGGGCGTGCGGTATCGCGCGCGGCGCCGTTGTGCACAGCGTCGCTCGCCACGGCCGGCTCGGGTTCAGGCGCGAGTGCGCGCGCTTGCTGGAGCTCCACCTCGACACGTGCAAGCTCGCGGACCACGGCGGGATCTGAGGATCCCCGGGCGGTGAGCGTCTGCTGCTCGCGCTCAAGCTCTTGCGCTCGCGCGAGGTGGGTGAGCGACATCACGTCGATCCCCCACCTGTCGTGGCTCTCGCGGACGATCCGCTCAGCGCCGCGCTGGAGCGTGGGATCAGCCTCGTGCGGGTCGCGGGCGATCGTCTCCGCGATCGGCTGCCACATCTCGGCGACCTCACCCGGGGTGCGCTCAGGCGTCCACCACGCGTCGTCGAGCACCGCGCTCGCGCGCGCGACCTCCAGCGCGCGCTCCCGCGCCAGCGCGCCATGCAGCTCGGCGACGCGCGCGGCGCTCTCCTGTTGTGCCTGCTCGAGCTGCCGCTGACGATGCGCCTGCACACGCCTGGCGATCGTCGCCGCGAGGATCACCGCCGCTCGTGCGGTCTCTTCCACCATCTCCCGTACACCGTCTGACTCGCCTACCGCCGACATCGCTGCCCTCCCGTGGGTTGTTGTCTGCTACCGCCCGCGATCGCGGCCGGGGTCCTGCTCGGGGCCTGCGGGCCGCCGTGGCGACCGCAGACCATCGCGTTCTACCGTCCCCGCCGGCGGACGCGCTGCCGCCAGCCCGGCGCGGACGGCCGCCAGCTCGCCCCGCAGCCGGCGTTCCATCTCGCGCGTGCGCTCCAGCTGTCCTCGCGCTGTGTGCACGGCCGCGATGTCCGCGCACAGCCGCGTCATCTGGTCGGCCAACAGCGCCCATTGCGCAGCCGGATCACCGCGGCTGGCGAGCAGCCACAAGCACAGCTCACCGGCCGTTCCACGGCCCCGCCGCGCGGGCTGGCTGGAGCCGGCGGGTGGCGAGCTGGGGCGCTCGGCGGAGCGTGCGAGCTCGCGGGACGCTCGCGCAAGCCGCGAGGAGTGTGGGGAGTCGATCGCCACAGACCACGCCGCCAGCACCGCCGCACCCTCCCTCGCGACCCGCGCGGTCACGTGCGCATCGCCCGCGCCGGCCGCGAGCTCGGCGCGGAGCTGGTCGACCGCCGCGATCGCCGACTCCCACCGAACACCGCGCGCGACGAGCTGCTCGCGAGCGTCCCGCGACGCTCCCGCCGGCGGCCCGGACACGTCCTTCCAGTCTTCAAGCGCCGCGCGCTCGCCCTCGAGACCGTGCCCCCACGCGGCCCGCAGTGCCGGCAGCGTGAGATCCTTCGCGAGCCGCCCACCGCCGAACCGGCCGCTGTCGCTCAGCTCGACGCTGAAGCCAACAACCCGCTCGCAGCCGCCCTCCGCGTACCGCGGCCAGGGTTTCACGCCGCGCTCGCGTAGCAGCGCCAGGAACTCCCGCTCGTCGCCGGCGCCGCACGCGCAGGCGCGCACGATCCGCTCCAAGCTCTGGCGGCCGGAGCGCTCGGAACCCTCACCCGACGCGCGCACGCCGTCGCGGCCTCGGCGCTCGTCGCACTGGACCTCGCCCTTGCGCACACCGCGGCTTCCCATCCCACGTCCACCCGCGGTCAATGCGCGCAGCCCGAACTCGCGCTCCAGGACTCGACACGCTTGTTGGACTCTGGGGCGGTCGTTGTGGACGTTCGCGCGCTGCCCGTCCTCACGCACGAGCGTCACGACCAGATGGATGTGATCGCAGCCGCCGGCCGAGCGGCCGTGGCGCACCGCGACCCACCGGCAGCGCCCCGCGCCGGCCTCGGGACCGGGGTCGAATCCCATCTCGGCAACGAGCCGCTGCGCGATCTGCTGCCAGCGTGCGTTCTCGAGGTCGGGCTCCTCGGGGTGCAGCGACAGCGAGCAATGCCACACGTGCGCGTCGCGATAGCCGATCACCTGGCGGTGCGCGTCGCGTTCGGCGACGCGCACCGTGGTGCCCGACCGCTCGCGCGGCTCGTCCAGGAACGCGGCGAGCTCGCCGGCGTCCCGGCGCTCAAGCTCACGGGCCTGCTCGCCCGCCTCGACCCCCTCAGCGTCGGCGAGCACGAGCGCCTGCGGGGACCCCGCGACCAACCGCGGCTCGACATGCTCATCACGGCGCCCGCGGCCGATCAGGTACTCCAGCACCCCGCGCGTACGTCCGCCTCTCACGACGTTCGGGATCACAACCGCGCCTCGCCGTCCTGCTCATCACACCACCGAGAAACCCGCTCCAGCAGCCTGCGGCTCTCGCCGAGCGTCTCATCGAGCCGTGGCGATCGCCCGACCACACGACTCGCGTTGGCGCCATGCGCGAGCGTGTTCACCCGCCCACCAACCTCACGCAACGACGTCGTGATCTCCCCAATCCCCGCCAGCCGCACCTCGACGTCGACGTCGCGATCATTGTGCTCGGCGAGCGCGCTGTCGACCAACAGCCGTCCGACCGGCACCCCGAGCTGCTCGCTGCGGACCGCGAGGCGCTCACGCTCAGCCGCGCTCAAAAGCACCCCGAGCGACACCCGCCGCCCGTCCCCAACAGCGCCACGGCGACCACGCGCACCGCCATCCGCCACGCTTCGCGGCTCCTGGACGCCAGGCTCGCGCACCTCGCCAAGCCTGCGCTCGCAGCGCCACAGCGCGTCCGCGACCTCGCCGAGCTCTACCGCGAGCGCGGCGTCGCCGCAGCCGTCGGCGATCACCCGCAGCTGCCGCAGGTTGACCGTCAGATGCGCGAGGTTCCACCGCGCGTCATTCGTCGCTGCCATCCACGCCCGCCGCTGCGCCCTGGCTGCCGGAACACGCTCGAGCGCCGCGTGAACCATCAGCCGCGCGATCGACACCTCCCGCTCACGCGCCCGTCCGCGCAGCAGCTCCCGCTCGCTCTCGCTCAACATCACGCACAGCCGCGACACCCGCGGACGGTCCGCACGCGACCGCCGCGCCGCACCCTCCACAAGCACCGTCTCGCTCACCGACCCCATCCCCGTCCCCGCCGCCCGCTTCCCCGCCAGCCGGGAAGCGGCCGTTCCAGCCCAGCGCAGCGACCCGCCCCAAGGCGGGACCCAGCCGCGGCGCGCCCAGGCGCCGCGGGCCATCCCGGCCCTGCCGGGCAAGCGTTTTCGGCAGACATGCCGGAAACTATAGCTTGCTCCCCCGGCGCGAGGCAGCAGCTCCCGCCCGGGGAAATTTGTGGCGCCCGCGTCCGCGTGTCCACGCGACCAACGAAAGCTGCGCCGGGGGCCGGTGCCGTTGCTGGTTCACTCCGCTCGCCTACGCGGGCAACCCTTCGCGGGCGGCGGGACAGGGGAGCGTGTCCGCTCGTTGGGGGACGGCTGGTCTCGTACGTGTGTGTGGCACGCGCCAGGCCCGTTCGTGCGCAGTTCTCGCGCGATGCTGAAACCTGGTGGGAGACGCCGTTGGAGCAGGTTTCACCCAGCGGCTGCTTGCGGGCGGTGTGGGCGTATGGTGCAGGTTGCGCGCGCTCGTGGCTTCTGGCCGGTGCGTGTGGCATGGTGCGTAGTGTGCTCAGTCACAGGTTGATCGACTTGAAAGGATTGGTGGTCTGATGCCGACACCAGTTGTGGATGCGCTGCCGGGGCAGCTTGAACCGGTCGCCGCGGCGGCGGCGCAGCGGCTGCGTGCGCAGGCTGCCGGCGATGAGCCACAGGGCGCCGCGGCGCAGCAGGCGCTCGTCGCGGCGGCTGGCGCGGCGATGGCCGCGGGTGTGGATCTCGCGGAGATCGCGGCGGCGCAGCAGACCGGCCAAGCGCGCGTGCGCGACGAGCTCGGCAAAGACGCACTGCGCGGCGTTGAGCGCGCCGCACGACGCCGTCGCGATGCCGAGGTCGAGTACCAGGAAGCGATCCGACGCGCTGGGCGGCTCGGACTCGCGCACCGCGACATCGCATCGGCCGCGGGCGCGGCGGCGGGCACGATCCGCTCGCTGCTGGCGCGCCCCGCCAACGGCACGCCCACCGCTACGCCCGACCAGCCGGCGGCAGAGGACCACGACGACAAGTAACACGCTTCGCGCGCCACACCCGACGCCGCCGCTGACGCGCGGCCAGCGTGGCGCGCTTAGCGGTGCGGCCGGGGTGAGCGCGCCGGGCCGCTCGTCCGCATGGGGCGTGCCGGGACGGCGACCGGAGGGAGCGACGCACTGTTTGCGCGGGTTGCCGGAGGGCGCGCCGCCGCTGCCAGCGCCAGCGCTGCGCGCGCGTCGGCATACGGGTCCGCGTCAGTAGCGGGATGCTCCGCGTGAGCGGGCGCTGTCGCGCTCGTCGCGGTGTGCTCGCGTGGACGTGCGTGTCCGTCCTGCTGGCCTTGGGCGAGTTGGCGTACGTGGAGGATCTCGCGAGCAGCGAGGCCCTGTAGGAACGCGCGCGCGTGCGTCTGCGCCCACCGCTCAGGCGTGGCGTCACGCGCGGACAACGCATCCAGGCGCTCGGCGACGCGGGCGCCGCGGGCCTGCAGCTGCTCAACGCGCTCATGTAGCTCGGCGAGCTGGCCACCAGCATTGTCCGTGGCCGCCGGGGCGTTGGTGGCGAGGTCGGCAGGGGTGTTGGTGATCTCGGTGATACAGGCGTGGACGCCCGCGAGCACCGCCGTCGTGCGCTGTTGCTCGCCAGTCAGCGTGAGCGCCTCGCGAGCGCCGGCTTGGTCAAGCGCACGCCACGCCTCCCGGCCATCAGCGAGAGCGGCGCGCACCTCGCTCTCGCCAGCATCGACCAGTCCGCGGTAGGCGACCTGCAGCCGCTCGGCGAGCTGGCGGACAAGCGCGGTGCCGAGGACAGGTTCGCAGCGCTCCAGGGCGGCGCGCAGCGCCGCCTCGCGCTCATGGTCGACCTCTGTGGCCGGGGGCTCCGGTGAGACGAGCGTTGTTGTGCCCGCAAGCCGTGCGCTGAGCTCCGACGCGCTCGCGTCGCGGTTGGCGATCAGCCAGTCAGTCAGATCCGCGCCATCCTCACGACCCGGGTGCAACTCTGCCACCCGGACCTCGAGCGCGACCGCCACCACATCGGCGGCGATCCGCGCCGCCGCCGCCCGGCCCGCCTGATCGGCGTCCATCACGATCGTCACCCGCCGGCCCGACAGCAGCCGCGCCCATTCTGGCTGCCAGGCATCATCGCCCGGGACCCCAAACGCGCTCCATCCCTGACAGCGCGCCGCGAGCATGTCCGGCGGCCCCTCCACCAACAACACGTCAACACTGGGATCGGCAGCGGGGTGGGGGACAAGCCCCAGCGAGGTACCCGTCGCGGCGAGCATCTTCGGCGCCTTCTCGTGCGTCGGTGCGTACCGCAACACGCCGCGCAGATCTCCCGCGCGGTCGCGGATCGGGAAGATCACGCGCCCACGGTGAAACCCCAGCCCAAGCCCGAGGAGCGTCTCGCGCTTCCACAGCGCGCGGTGCTCTGAGCGCATCACCCGCAACGGCCAGCGCATCCGCTCAAGATCCGCCCGCCACTCGGCCATCTCCCGCTCGGAGACTTCGAACGCCCTTGCGGCCGCTGGCTGGACAGGAGCGACTCGCGACGCAGGAGCGGTCCGCTCACGGACGCCGGTTGGCGGCCGCGCGCCCGCGGGGCGGCGCTCCGCGAGGTCGTGCGCGACCAGCAGATCCATCGCCTGGCGCGGGCTGCGGCCAACCGCGATCGCGGCGTCATACGCGCCACCGGCGGCGCCGCACCCGTGGCAATGCCATGCGCCACGCTTGACCAAGCTGACCGAGCACGACTTTGAGCGATCCTCGTGCTTGTGCGCGCCAGGGTCAGCGAAGCACGACACCGCGGCCTCGGTCACATCCCATCCCGGCAGCTCGATGCCAAGCGCGGCGTAGAACCCGCGAACATCACCCGTCACCCCGGACATATGCCGCTCACGCCGCCCTGCGCACTTGGCGCGACGTGTCGTCTGGCGCGGCCGCGTCCGTGACCGGCGGCGTGCAGTCCGTCGTGGTCTGGGCTGCCAGCTGCGCGCCGCAGCGCACGCACGCGTTGACCTGCCGGCGGCCCGGCGCCTGCATCACGAAGCACAGGAGCGACCCGGCGTGGTAGGTGCCATACACGCGCCCGCAGGCACACCGCCGCGTGCCGTCAACCTGCCCGCCGGGGATACCGGCAACTCTCACCGCGAACTCCTCGGGGCGCGGATCGCCAGCCGCCGCGACACACGCTGCGCACGGCTCGCTGTAGCCAAAGCACTCCAAGCACTGCGACACCTCGCCCACCACCGAGCCCCTTGTGGCGAGCGGCGGTGCGGGCGACGTGTCGCGCCCGACGTCGCCCGGCGAGCCGCTCGAGGATCCCCGCGACGCGTCGCTCAGGACCTCGGCGATCGCCGGCGTCGGCGACACGTCGCCCGCGCTCACCGGGGCGGCGGGCGCCGGCGGGGACGACGTGTCGTTTGGCGCCGCGGCGGTGTAGCGCCGCCACGCCTCGCTGACCGCGCCCGATCCGGGGAACAGGTCGACCAGCTCATCACCAGCTCGCGTGCCGAGCTGCGCGAACGCCCAGGCGGCGTACTGCGGCGCTTTCATCCCGGTGATCGCGCCGGGGAAGGCACGAAACCGGCCGCGGTACTCCAGCGCGTCGGTGACCGCCTGCGGCGTGCTGGTGGACAGCTCCCGGCCACCGTAGACAATCAGCGGCTCCCAGGCCGAGAGCGGTCGCCGCGAGCGGGTGCGACGCACCGGCCGATGCCAGGAGCACACCCGCACCCCAGGCGGGCACAGCGCAAGGATGTCCTGGAGCGCTTGCGCTGAGGTGGACAGCGCCCACCCGTCGGGGAACTCGGTGATCAGCCGGCTGATCAGCGCGGCGTGGTCGACCTCGCCGGCGTAGCCGGGATGGTCGCGATACACGCGCGACTTCCCAGGGTAGGGCGGGTCGGCGTAGCCGAACCGCATCGCCCGCGATGTCTCCGCGGCCACCGGCGTCGGCCGACGTGTCGCGCGAGGCCTCGACGAGGGGCTGCAGGAGCGACGTGTCGCGTCGAGCTCGGCGCCGCCGGGCGCACCTGGTGGTGGCGACGTGTCGCGCAGGCCTCGAGGAGGGGCCGAGGGTTGCTCGCCGGCGGGCAGGGTGGTGATTGCGGCGAACTCGTCGGCGGTGGGCCACCGCGGCAGCGGGACGGGCATCGCCTCGTCCGGGGCGTCGGCGCGGCGGATCGCGATGTCGCCTGCGGGGTCAGCGCACCCCCAGTGCTCGTGCGGCTCCCAAGCAACGCGCAGCTCGAACCGCCGGCCGCGACGATCACGCTCGGGGACCCACACCTGGCAGGACACGTTGTGGGTGTCGAAGCTGTGCAGGTAGATCGCCGGCCCCACGTACGCGTGCTGGCTCTCGTTGACGTCGGAGGAGCGGGTGACGGTCACGCGCTCGCCGCGGTGCGGCCATCCCAGCGCGACCGACAGCGCGTCGCGCGCTCCGTACAGCCACGCGCGCCGCTCGTTCCACGCCACGCGGACCGGGTCGCGCTGCTCCTTGCGTCGCTGGGCGGCGATCGCAGCCTCTACGGCCCGCTCCTCTGTGACCTGGGCGCGCAGCAGCTCCACGCGCTCCAACTCGGCGACCGTGCGCAGATCCGGATCGGCGCACCACGACCGCAACCGCTCAGCCGCGGCGTGCACCGCCTCCTGAGACGCGACCACGGCATCGGGGTCGAGCGTGCCGCGACGGTCAAACAGCACACACAACGCGCCAAAGCAATCCCGCTCGACGGCAAGGAACGCGTCGACGAGCTCGACCGTCCGCGGTCGCAGCTCAAGCGACCCGTCACGCAGTTGATCGCAGCGAGGTTGTTGTGACCGCGCCGGGGACGCGTCGCGCGGGCCCGAGATCTCCGCGCTGCGACGTGTCGCTTCCGCCGGCGTGGGCTCGACGAGCGACGTGTCGCCTGGGCCCGCCGCGTCGGCGGCCGGCCGCAAGGCTCTGCGCACCGCCAGGTCAAAGCGGGACGCGGCCTGCCGACAGCGCTTCTGGCAGAACCGCGCCTCGGGGCGAACGCCCGGCGGCATCGGACCGGTGCACCACGCGCACGTCTCGGGCGGCGGGGAGGGAGACTGGGCGGGTTGGGCCTTCAGCTTGGCGCGGGACGCGGCCTGCCGACAGCGCTTCTTGCAGAAACGCGCCTCGGGTCGCAGGCCGTCGGGCATCGGACCCGAGCACCACGCACACCGGCCCGTAGCCAGCGGGTCGGGGCGACGTGTCGCGTGCGTCGCCGACGGGAGCGACGTGTCGCCGCCGGTCAGCAGCCCGTGTGCGACCTCCAGCACGGCGCACGATCGCCGCTGCACCGCGTCGACGTCGATCTTGGCGCGCGCAGCGTCAGCGAGCACCTCGCGGATCGAGACCTCGCACCCCTGCGCGGCCGCGTCCGTCCAGGCCCACTTCGGGGCGGCCGGCGCGCGGTGGGAGGGCCGGTAGGCGAACCGGTCGCGCAGCTGCTGGGCGGCGCGGTCCAGGTCGTGCCGCGTCCGGGACGACAACCCCGCGCGCGCGGCGACTCGAGGCGTGCGCGACGTGTCGCGCGAGGCCCTCGACTGGCTCTCCGGCCGCTGGGTGGTGTCCTCGCGGACCCACGTGCGCGCCTGCCCCCACGTCAACCGGACCTTGCGATGCTCGGATCTCGGGGTCGGCGGAGAGGCGGCCATCAACTGCTCGTCGTCGAGATTCGCCCCGCCGAACCCGCCGTGCCGATCCCAGTAGGAGTGCCAGGCAAGATGCGAGCGCCACGCTGCCGGCGCGTATTGGCTGACGAGGATCTCCCGCCGCCGCAACGTCACCTCCGGACGCAGCGGCCCGGACGAGGTGCTCAGCTCATGTCGAGGGGTGCCGCCCTCGAGCAGCAGCCGCTTGTCGCTGGCCGACAGCGCGGCAAGCACAAGCTCGCGCACCCCGGGCTGCTCATGCTCGAGCAGCGACGCGTCGCCCGTCGACGCCGGCGCCGACCCACCGACGTCGGACGAGGGCGCGGCCGGCTCGGCGGGCGGCTCAGAGCGCCTTACAACGCGCTGTCCCGCACATGACCCGGCCGGTTTGCGCTCCGACGGGCTCCCCGCGCTCGTGGCGCGCGCGATCGGCGACGTCGCGGCGGCGAGCTTGGCGCTCGCACGGGCCGGGAGGGAGGACGACGACGTGTCGCGGCGAGCTCGTCCGCGGGATCCGCGCGACGTGTCGCGGGAGGCCCTGGCGCGGGGGGACGCACTCAGCGCAGTCGCTCCGCTCACACGCTGCGCTCCCGCGCGGTCCGGGGAGGATTCGTGCGCGACCGACAACAGCTGACCGTCCCGCTCGCCGGCGCCGAGGGTCTGGGTGGCGTGCGGCGAGCCGCTCAGCGCGCCGCCAGCCGCCGGCTGCGACACGTCGCCAGACGCGGCCTCCGGTTGCGACACGTCGCCTGGGCCCTGCGGGCGTGGTAGCTCATCCCACGTGCGGCCGTCGAGCTGCCGGCCGCCCGCCTTCGGAGTGCGCCCACCCCACTGCTTGAAGAAGAACCGTGGCCGCGTGGTGCCGCTGCCCTCGCCGCACAGCGCGCAGTCCGCGCGACGCTGATGCTCGGAGCGGCAAAACTCGCACAGGCAAGCGTCACGAAGGTCGCGGACCCACTCCGGCCGGACAGGGCGGTGCCGCGGACCGGACTCACCGCCCGCGATCAGCCAATCGATGCCGCCGAGGTACAGGCTCGGGCCTGTGTAACCGTCAGGCCACGTGCGGCGGCTGCAGCGCAGCGGCCCTAGCAGCGGCTCGGCGCTGATGAACCGCACCGCGGCCGGCGTGCGCCGAAGGTGCTCAGCCCGCCCGACGAACCGGCGGTTCTCGATCGACGTCCCCAACCACACGTTCGCAAGCGGCGGGTCTTGCAGCCCAAGCTCCCGCAACAATCCGGGCATCCGCTCCGGGCGCTTGGTGAGCACCTGGAAAGTGTGCCACTCGGCGCGCGCCATCGTGCCCCACACCTCCGCGACGAACTGCTCGGGAACGTCGGGGTGAAACAGATCGGACATCGAGTTCACGAAGATTCGCTTTGGCTTGCGCCAGCGCAGCGGCAGCTCAAGCCGCTCGGGCCACAGGCGCAGATCGAATCCCTGCTCGTAGGGGTGGCCCGGGACGCCGCGGAAGCGCTCGGCGAACGTCTCCGCGTAGCAGTGCGCGCAACCAGGCGAGACCTTCGAGCACCCCGTGACCGGGTTCCACGTCGCCTGCGTCCACTCGATCGCGGTCTGACTGCTCACGACGCGCTCCGTCGGGCCAGCGCGGCAAGTCTCCAGTGCAGTTGGTCGCGGTCGAGGTTCGCCTGGCGCTCGAGAAAGCCCTCGATGTTGTCCACCGCCTCGACCGGGCCAAGCTCCGGCCACCCAGCGCGCATCGCCGCCGCGACCTCGCTCAGCGGCAACCGTGCGAACACTGCCGCCACGGTGGCGTCGAATAGCTCGCCCTTCGCGGCGGGCTTGTTAGCTCCGGTGAGGTACAGCTCGCCGACGGTGGAGGCCGCTCGTGCGAGGCGCGCCCACGCGGCCTGCTGCTCGGGTGTCATAGACAAGGCTCGGTCCCGTCACTCGCGTCCTCAAGAAGCGTGACGAGAGCCTCGAGCGCGATCAGCGACCGCGCGATCGCGCACGCGGACCTCACCGCGAGACCGGCGGGCAAGCAGCCACGGGATCTCATCGGCGCGGTCGCTTCATCCGGCCGGCGAGTCGCTGGTAGCGCAGAGTGATCTCACGCTCGGTCGCGCCCGTCGGCCCGAACGACCGCGCGATCTCAAGCAGCCGCCGCTGCGCGAAGGTGAGGCGTACATGATCGCCGCGGCGAGTCACGGGCGTGCGGCCTCGACCGCGACCGGCGTGTCGAGCTCGCGCTGGAGCTCGGCGTCGGCGGCCAGCTCGCGCGCGTTGCGCGCAGCGCGGCCCGCGAGCCGCGCGACGTTACGCCAGTCCGCCGGGCGCCGGCTCTCGATCGCGACATCCGTCGCACGCCGGATCTCGCCCGTCAAGCTGCGAAACAGCAACTCGGACTCATGCATCGCGTCAAACACGCGCCGAACCTGACCTCTATCGGCAGGGTCGGTAGCGCTCATGACCGCTGCCCAGCGCTCAGATCGCGGTACAGCGCGAAGCTGTGAAGCGCCGCGCCGCACGACGGGCAGCTCGCGTGATGACGCTCCCCGTGAACACGCTCGTGCCCGCACACCACGCACAGCGCGAGCATCCAATGCGTGCGGACCAACCCCGCCAACGGCTGGGTGTCGGGCGTCTCGACGGGCGGACTTGCGTTAGCTTGGGATGGTGGCATTGAGGGTTACCTCCTCGGTGTCTGCCCCCGGCCGGTCCCACCCGGTTCGGGGGCTCTTTACAGAACCAGCCGCCAACCTCTCACCACAGCAGCGGCAATAGCGCTCGCCGACCGCTCGCCGCCGGCCGCCCGGCGCGTACACCACACGATCAGCCGCAACGACCGTGACGTCGTGCTCGCCCCGCTCGCAGCGAAGGCGCTGCAGCGCAACGACCGCGAGCCCCAGCCGAGCGTCAGGGGCGGGTGAACGGTACGGCATGTTTCTCACCTTGTACGACACTGGTTAATTCTCTCACCTTGACCGGACAGAAAGGCGTGGATTACAGGGATTTTTCGGGGGTAGCCGGGCCGCCCCGGCGGCGGCGCTGCGGCGTTTCACCGCCGACAGCCGCGCCGCTTTCCTGTGCCGCGTCCTTCGTGGTGCCGGCGCGGAGCTGCGCTAGCTCGCCGCGCGCCTGGCCGAGTTCGTGCTCGGCCCGCTCGGCGCGCTGGCGCTGCTCGTCGCGGCCCTCCGTCAGCATCCGGGCGCGGTCGTCGAGCAGCTCGCGCAGCTCGTCGCGTTCCCGCGTGGCGTCGGTGCGGAGCTG
>JBKQKK010000390.1:0-2968 GCA_052147535.1 Solirubrobacteraceae bacterium
CTATCCCTTCCTCCTTGTTACACCCCCGAATCCTACGGTCAGAGGTCGAATTCGAGCACCTTCACGAACTGTTGCTTCGGTACTTCTCGGATATGGAACCGCTGCTGATCCAACCATGCAACAACTAATTTAGCTAGTGCCGGCCTGACCCGAAAGTGATCGCGCGGATCCGCGCGATCGTCCGCTGGGCAGGCGCCGAAATCGGATCCCCAGAGGCCCCCAGCTGGATCTCCCAGGTGTCGCCGCCCAGATAGCGCGGCGGCTGCACACCGCTCACGCCCGAGACCGCCAGCAGCCGCAGCGTGTACGCGTCGAGCCGTTGCCCGGCCGCGGCGGAACCGGTCGCGGCGATCGTGATCGGGTTGAGCTCCTGGGCGGCGAACTCGCGGCCGAGTGCGTCGGAGACGACGCGTGCGCTCTGGCCGGCCGGCAGGTCGGTCGCATCGACGCCTGCCCAGCGGACGTGCAGCGTCGGCGAGGCGATCACCAGCAGCACGAGCGTCGAGCCGACCGCTACCAGCGCCGGCCTGCGCATCACGACCTGAGCGAGCCGGTACCAGCGGCCCGTTCCCTCCGCCGCCGGCTTCACGCGCCCGATCCGGCCGGCCAGCAGCACGAGCAGCGCCGGCATCGCAAGCAGCGCGGTCGCGCACGAGACGAGCGCTGTGGCGGCGCCGCCGATCCCCATCGAGATCAGGAACCGCTGGGGGAACAGCGTCAGCGTCAGCATCGCCGCGGCGACCGTGGCGGCGCTGAACGTGATCGTCCGGCCAGCAGTTCGGAGCGTCGTCGCGAGCGCGTTCCGGACTTCGGCGCCCTCGCTCAGCTCCTCCCGGAAGCGCCACACGAGCAGCAGGCTGTAGTCGACGGCGAGCCCCAGACCGAGGCCGATCACGAGGTTCAGGGCGAAGCTCGACAGCGATAGCTGCTCGTTGACGAGCCGCAGGATCACGAACGACCCCAGCACGCTGACGGCGCCGACCGCGACCGGGAGCAGCGCCGCGACGCCCCGGAAGATCAGCCACGCGAGGAGCGCCAGCAGCGGGAACGCCAGCAACTCGGCGAACCCGAGGTCCTTCGTCGCCTGCGCGCTGATCTCCTTGCCGGCGACATCCGATCCGCCGAGCAGGACGCCGCGGCGCCCGCGGAGCACAGTCGTAATCGCCGAGACCACCGCGTTGGGGTCGGGCGCCGAGCGCAACGTGACAGCGATCAGCGACGAGCGCCCGTCGCGCGAGACGAGCGGCGAGTTCCGGCTCGCCGGGCCGGCGGGCGGCGGCGTGACGGCTGCGACCCCGGGCACCACGACGATCGTCCGCGCGATCGCGGCGACCGTCGGACTCGACGGCGGGGCGCTGATCAGCGCCAGCACGCCCGGACCGTCCTCGGCGCCGGTCGCCCGCTCGATCGCCTGCTGCGCGCGGGCGGACGGCGAGGACGGAGCGGCGAAGCCGTTGCGGGCGTTCAGCAGACCCGCCGCCGGGCCGCCGTACACCCCGGCGGCGATGAAGAACGCAAGCGTTAGGACGGCCATCCGGCGCGGATGGCGCAGAGCGAGATTCGTCAACGAAGTAAGCACTGAGCAACCCTTCCCCTTCGACCTAGACAGAGTACGACCGGATCCTCCTGCGCCAGCGCCGATCGCACATCGGCGCAACGGTAGAACTCGCCCCTAACCCCCTCTAACCCAGGGTGCAGATCGCGCCCACCGCAATCACCCCGCCGCACCCGACCGCCGACGATCCCCACCTGGTCGCGTCACCGATGACAACCACAGACTGCCGCAATGGACGAGGAAAAGAAGTCGCTTCCGCTCGGGACCCGAAGGGTCGTCAGGGTTCATGCCGGCCGTGCGTCTAGCGAAACTGGTTCTCAGCGCTCCAGCCGAGAAGTTGCTCGGTCGAGCGCGTGTCGAGCAGAACGCCAGGTCCGGGCGCGGCGGCATGCAGGATGGCGAAGCGGTACTCGGCGCTGATCGCTCGCTCCAGCAGTGAGAGCAGATCAAGCGCTGCGACGAACACGTCGGCGAACGCCTCCGCACCGCTCGAGCTACGCACCTCGATGTCGTGAAACGCGCCGATGCGGACAGCCGCGGCGGACATCTCGCCTCGGTGGTGCGCACCAGAATGCCAAAACTTCGACGAAGCATTTCGTCACTCCGTACAGATCGGCGGGAGCGACCGGATCGTCTGCCGCCACAGGTCGGCGTGCGCTGGCCATGACCGCGTGCACTGACGATGCGACGATCAGCCGCCTACAGCCCGCGCGCATGGCGGCAGTCGCGGCGTGGTACGACGCTTGGACGTTGTCGGGAAGCAATGACTCCCACGACGCGTTCTGGTTGGCCTCGCCGGCCAGGTGGATCACGACCTCTGCGCCTTCGAATAGCCCAGGCGGCGGGGGATCTGCCAAGTCAAGCTCGTTGACCGCCCCCAGACCGGTCATGCTTGCGAGGCCACGGCCGGGTCGATCGACGAGCGTCAGCGGGTAGCGCCGCTCGACCAGATGCTCGACCAACACCCGCCCGATACGCCCGCACGCGCCGGTCACGGCGACCGTCGGTAAGACAGCCATTGGTGCATGACCGCACCGTCGTCCGCACATGACACCCTCACCTGCGGCTACCCGCG
Source organism: Solirubrobacteraceae bacterium (assembly GCA_052147535.1). GTDB lineage: Bacteria > Actinomycetota > Thermoleophilia > Solirubrobacterales > Solirubrobacteraceae > Palsa-465. The sequence continues at coordinate 2,631 of JBKQKK010000390.1, forward strand.
TAGCGCGAGGAACTGGTGCTCCGACCTGTGCAGGGCAACAAGCTGATCGCGTGGAGGATTGCCGGTATTGGCTCTAGGCCCGGGTGGACGGGGAGCGAAATCCGGACGAGTGCAAAGTCGCCACAGCTATAGCCGCGATCGCGCAGCCGTAAGCGGGGATGCGCTCGTTGACCAGCCAACCGCTCGTGACTGAGGGCGGCGGGGAGCGAGTGATCGGGTTCACGCGATTGCGCTCGTCCAGTCGCTGCTCGATTCGGCGATCGCATCCGTGGTCGAGCAATAGCCCGGCGTCGGCGGGTCGGGTCGTTCCTTGGTTGCCATACGCATCGCCGGCCGAC
>JBKQKK010000391.1:0-14687 GCA_052147535.1 Solirubrobacteraceae bacterium
GGAGACGTTCCCGCCCGCACGCCGGGCACCGCTCGCCGCCGTCGCAAGACGGCCAACCCCGGCGCCGGCTACCGCGTCGCCGAGCTCTACCTGGAGCGTCGTGGCGCCCGCTCGATCGTCGGCAACATCTACAAAGGGCGCGTCGACAACGTGCTCGCCGGCCTCGAAGCCGCCTTCGTCGACATCGGGCTGGACAAGAACGGCTTCCTGCACGTCGACGAGATCGTCTTGCCAGGGGTCGAGGCACCGCGTCGCGGGCGCGACGGTGGGCGTGACCAGCGCCAGATCACGGACATGCTGAAGCCCGGCCAGGAGATCGTCGTGCAGGTCGTCAAGGACCCGTTGAAGACCAAGGGCGCGCGGCTCTCGATGGATCTCACGATCGCCGGCCGCTACATGGTCTACGCGCCTTACGGCGAGGGTGTCGGCGTGTCGCGCCGGCTGGACGACAAGGAGCGCGAAAGGCTGCGCAAGGAGGCGGCGAAGCTCGACCTCAAAGGGGCCGGCGCGATCATCCGCACGGCTGCCCAGGGTGCGGTGCGGGCCGATCTGGAGCGTGAGCTGCTGTACCTGTTCAAGCTCAGCGAGGTCCTGACCAAGCGCGTCGCCGAGATGTCCGCGCCGGCGCTCGTCTTCCAGGAGGCCGATCTCTCGGTCCGCGTCGTGCGCGACATCTTCTCGGATGCGTTCGAGCGCGCGATCGTCGACGATCCCAAGCAACACCACCGGCTGGTCTCGTTCTTCTCCCGTACCGCGCCGGATCTGGTCGAGCACGTCGAGCTCTGGTCGGAGCCCAAGCCGCTGTTCGAGGCGTTCGGCGTGGACTCGGTGCTCGAATCGACGCTGCAGCGTCGCGTCGATCTGCCCAGCGGCGGCTATTTGATGATCGACTACGCCGAGGCGCTGACGGTGATCGACGTCAACTCCGGCAGCTTCATCGGTCGGGGCAAGGGCGCCCGGCTCGAGGACACGATCACAAAGACCAATCTCGAGGCCGCCGAGGAGGTGGTACGCCAGCTCCGCCTGCGCGATATCGGGGGGATCATCGTGATCGACTTCATCGACATGGCGCGTGCGCGCAACCGCGACGCGGTGCTTAAGACGCTGCGCAAAGCCCTCGAGGAGGATCGGACCAAGACCTTCGTGGTCGAGATCTCACCGCTCGGCCTGGTCGAGATGACCCGGCAGAACGTGACTGAGGGAGTGCGCGAGATCATGACCCGGCCCTGCCCGACGTGCAGCGGCGAGGGCGTGATCAAGTCCGAGGAGACGATCGCGATCGGGTTCGAGCGGCGCATGCGCGACCTCGCGACGAGCACCACGGCAGAGGCGCTGCTGCTCCAGATGAACCCGCGCGTGAGCGCCGAGCTCACCGCCAACGAAGCCCGCGTGCTGCGGGTGATCGAGCAGGACACCGGCAAGTGGTTCCACTTCGAGGGGTCCGAGGGGCTACCGCTCGAGCACTTCGCGGTCCTACTCGAGGGCGATCGCGAGCAGGTGCTCCAGCGCGCGCTTCCGTTCAGGGAGGGCGAGGAGGTCCACGTCGAGATCGTCGAGCCGCACATGTACAGCCCCGGTGACGCCGTCGCCAAGGTCGATGGCTACATCATCGCGGTCAAGAACGCGGAAGGCTCGGTCGGCGAGAAGCGCCTTGTGCGGATCGAGGAGGTTGGTCGTACCTCGGCTAGCGCCAGGCTGATCGACCCACAGGTTCCGGAGGGAGACGCAACCCTCGAGGCGGTCGGGGAGGCCGCCGATTCAGGTGAGGACGAGGGCGAGACGGGCGCCCGGCGCCGTGGCCGCCGTGGCGGCCGGCGCCGGTCGGGTGCGAAGGCGCCCGTCGCCACGTCGGCGTCAGCGTCGGCGCCTGAGGGAGCCGCTGAATCGGCTTGACCAACTCAAAGGGTCTAAGGGCCCGCGGGCTCTAAGCGGAGTTCGGGGGTCCGGCTAAATGGAGATCCCAGTAGCGGAGTTTTTGCTTCCGTCTAAGCCGAAGGGGGAACTTCGGTCTAAGCAGCGAGCTTGTCGGTGTAATGACGGATGCGCTCGAGGTCGTCGCTGAGCCGATCGATCGTGCTTCTGGAGACGGCCGCGCGTCCGAACGCGGTGATTGCCGCGAACTCGGACAGCTGGACGGTGGCGGTCCCGATCTGCTTGTTGATCTCAGCGAACAACAGGACGATCGCGGCCGCGCCATCAGTCCGTGCGGCCTCGATTCGGCCGTTGGACTCGAGCGCGCCCATCACTCTCAGGTCGTGCGTCAGGCGCGCGACGCTGTTGGCGACGCCGCGCAGGTGCGTTCCGAGGCCCTCCAGCGCGACGCACAGCTGCCCGAACGCCTCCTCCAGGCAGCCGGCAAGCCGCGCGACATCCCGCAACCGCCTGCTCCAACTGTCGATCTCGTGTGCCGAGGAGCGCTGGTCGAGCATCAGCTTCTCGACGAACACGCTCGCCATTTGCGACTGCAGCTTGGCGACCGATACGCGGAAACCGACCTCGCTGAGAAATCCGTCGGCGCCCTCCAGGTCGTTTGATAGGTCGCTGATCAGGCTGCGCATCGAGTCTGATGACCTGCGCATGATCCCGGCCACCGTGTGGAGCACCACCCCGTCGCTGCCGAGCCGCGAGGACGCCAGCAATGCGTTCAGCGAGAACAATCGTAGGCTCTCGGCCAGTTCGAGCACGAAGCCGGACTTCGTGCCGAGCTCTCGGCTCAGCTCGGTCAGCTTCGCGTGCCCGTCGAGGCCCGAGCCGAACAGGCCGTCCAGGAACTGGCTGACCGACGTGCAGCCGGCCTGGATCGAAACAAGCGGTGTGTTGCCGACCGCTTGGCGCTGGCTCGTGAGCACCGGCGGGAGCTGCGCGGCGCGGCTCGCTAGCTCGCCGGCGAGCGCTGCGTTCATGAACGACGCGTAGTCCGGAAAGCCGGCGCCGGCGAGGATCTCGAGCAGCCGCTCGCCGGAAGCGGCCATTGCCCGCTTGCGCTCGATCTCGCGCTCGCCGCCCAGCTCCAGCTCGAGCGCGCGCAGCTCCGGGTAAACGGCCTTAGCGGTATCGAGGTAGGCGGTCGAGGGCTTGAGACGCACCGACAGGAATCCACCCTCGCACGGCGTGATCGTCGCCATGACCCAGTACGGCTCGCCGGTGTTGGCGCGGTTCTTGACGTAAGCCGCGATCGCCTGGCCCTCAGCGAGCGTGTCCCAGAGCAGCTTGAAGACGCATCGCGGCATATCCGGATGGCGGATCAGGCTGTGCGGCTTGCCGATCATGTCCGCCTCGTCATACGCCGCCACACGTGCGAACACGTCGTTGCCGGACTCGATGATCCCTTTGGAGTCGGTCGTGGAGAAGAATAGCTCGGCGATCCCGAACTCCCGTTCATTCTCGATCGTGGCCATGCCCTGGCTGATCGGCCAGGTACGGGGTTAGTTGAGCGGGGTCCCCGAGCTGGTGGTTCGCGTGGTACGCCTGCGTCCGCTGGGCGGCTTTGCGCTTTCGCCTCGCCTACAGCAGGCGATCACGGCGCGCGCCGATCACGTAGAATCGTTGCGGTCGGCGCCGTGGCCGTCGAAGGCCGTGGCTGCGCCGAGGCCGGGAGCGGCGCCTCGGCACCCAAGGCTGATTCTCGAGAGAACATGTACGCAATCGTCAAAACCGGCGGTAAGCAATACCGCGTCCAGGAGGGCCAGTGGCTGCTGGTCGAGCGCCTGCCTGTCGAAGAGGGCGAACGGATCACACTCGCTCCGCTGCTCTATGTCAACGACTCCGAGTTGATCGACGGCAGTGAGATCGGCCGCGTCTCGGTAACCGCCACCGTGCTCGACCATGAGCGCGGCCCGAAGCTGCGCATCGTCAAGTTCAAGCCCAAGCGCGGTTACAAGCGCCGCAATGGCCATCGGCAGGAGCTAACGCGGATCTTGGTGACCAATATCGCGCTCGCGCCGGCGTCTGTCGCCACACCGGCAATGCAGGCAACGGCGGAGGTCGCTGATGGCGCATAAGAAGGGGCTCGGCTCCTCCCGCAACGGTCGTGATTCGAACGCAAAGCGCCTCGGCGTGAAAGTCTTCGCGGGCCAGACGGTTACGGGCGGCGAGATCATCGTGCGCCAGCGTGGCACCCGCTTCAAGCCCGGTGTCGGTGTCGGGATCGGCAGGGATGACACGATCTATGCCCGCTCTGCCGGCGTCGTGGAGTTCAGGCGGGGCTGGCGCGGTCGCGTGATCTCGGTCCTGCAGCCCGTCGACGAAGCCGCCAGCCCAGTAGCCGAGCGCTGAGGATGGCCACAAGCGCCGGACAGGCGATCGCCCAGCAGGCTCCGTCGGTTCTGTAGAGCCTCCCTCGGGTCCGTAGAGCCGCTCAGCGCGCGATCGCGAACGTGAAGGATCAAGCGCGAATTCTCGTCAACGCCGGCGGCGGCGGTGATGGCTGCCTCAGCTTCAGGCGCGAGGCGCATGTGCCCAAGGGCGGACCGGACGGCGGCAACGGCGGCCGGGGCGGCGACGTCGTGCTCGTCTGCGACGACTCGCTGCGGGACCTCGAGCACTTCCGCCGCCGCTCGCATTTCAAGTCGAGCCGTGGTGGCCACGGTCAAGGCGCTCAACGTCACGGCGCCGATGGCGAGACGCTCGTGATCGGCGTGCCACCCGGAACGGACGTGCTGGTCGAGGCCGACGGGACCAGGCACGACCTGGTGCGCGTCGGGCAGCGCGCGCTCGTCGCGCGCGGCGGTTCGGGCGGGCGCGGCAACAAGCGCTTCGCGGCGCCCACGCACCAGACGCCGAGGTTCGCCGAGCGGGGGCTGGCGGGCGAAGAGAGCTGGCTTACGCTGCAGCTGAAGCTGCTCGCCGATGTCGGCCTGGTTGGCCTGCCGAACGCCGGCAAGTCCTCGCTGCTCTCGCGCCTGACGCGGGCGGCGCCGAAGGTGGCCGCCTACCCGTTCACGACGCTCAAGCCCGTCCTCGGGACGCTGCACGTCGACGACCGCCAGCTCGTGATCGCCGACATTCCCGGCCTGATCGAGGGGGCGAGCGCCGGCGCCGGCCTCGGACACGATTTCCTCGCGCACATCGAGCGTACGCGGCTGCTCGTGCACGTGCTCGATCTCGCTCCGCTCGACGGCTCGGACCCGGCGGCCAACCACGAGACGGTCGAGCGCGAGCTGGCCGCGCACGACTCCAAGCTAGCGGCGCTGCCGCGCGTGCTGGCGCTCTCCAAACGCGACCTCGTCGAGCCGAAGGTCGCCGAGCGCGCGCGCTCGCGCTGGCGCGAGCGCCTGGGCGAGGCAGTTCCGATCCTGTTGACATCCGCGGCGACGCACGAGGGCCTGGCGGAGCTGTCGGCGTTGCTGATGCGGATGATCGGACTCGAGCAGGCGCCGGCCCAGGCGCCGGCCGCGGGCGAGGTCGACCTCGAGGGGCTCGCCGAGCACCGGGTGTTCCGCCCGTCAGCGTCGCGCGCCTACCGCGTCAGCCGCACCGGGGCGCACAGCTTCAGCGTCAGTGGCCAGGGGGTCGAGCGTCTGCTCGCCCGCTACGACCTCGACAACGCCGACGCGATGGCGCACCTCGAGCGGCGCCTGCGTGGGATTGGGCTGATCCGCGCGCTCGAGTCCGAGGGCTTCGAGCCCGGCGACGACGTCGAGATCACCGGCGTCGAGTTCGAGCTCGATCCCGGCGCCTGACGCGCGTGCAGCCGGCGGCTTCTTCCGCGCGCGGCCGCCCGCTTGTGCCCTAAGATCCTGCGACTCCGTGGCAGTCTGGTGCACGCGGCCTGAGGAACGAGAGAGGAGCACGCAGGATGCTTCGCCGTATGTTTGCGGGATGGGTGGTGGCCGTCTGCTGTGCTGTCGGCGCGCCCGCCAGCATGGCTGGCGCACCGCGTGTGCTGCGGGTCGGGACCTATCACGGCGTCCGGGGGCAGTTCAAGACGATCCAGGCGGCGGTCAAGGCCGCCAAGCCCAACGATTTCATCCTCGTGGCGCCGGGCGACTACAAGACGACCTCGTATGCGATCCCGAGCGGATCCGGCGGGCAGTTTCCGGCCGGCGTTCTGATCAGCACGCCGGACCTGACGCTGCGGGGAATGAACCGCAACACCGCGATCGTCGACGGGACGAAGAAGGGTCCGGCGTGCACCGACAACCCCGCCGACCAGAACTATGGGCCTTCGTCGAAGGCTGGTCTGACGGGGCTCAACGGCATCATGGTCTGGAAGGCCGACGACGTCGCTGTCGAGAATCTGACCGCTTGCAACTTCCTCGGCGGCGCGGGCGGAGATAGCGTCACCGGCAACGAGATCTGGTGGAACGGCGGCGCGAACGGGAGCACGATCGGCGGCTGGGGCTACACCGGTTCCTACCTGAACGCCACCAGCACGTTCTTCAACGCTGCGCTCGGGTTGGGGCCGGCTGATGTGTCGGCCGCCGAATACGGAATCTTCTCGAGCGACTGGGACGGCGGCACCTGGCACGACACGTACGCCAGCAATATGAGCAACGCGGGCTACTACATCGGTGCCTGCCGGCAGCTGTGCAACCAGGTGATCGACCATGGCTGGGGCGAGTACGACGCCCTGGGCTACTCGGGCTCAAACTCCGGCGGCAGCCTGATCGTCGAAAACTCGACGTTCGATTACGACGAGAACGGAATAAACACCAACAGCCAGAACGGAGACAACCCGCCGCCGCAGGATGGCGAGTGCCCGGGCAAGGCGATCAGCCCAATCACGCACACGCATTCCTGCTTGGTGTTCCTACACAACTATCTGTATGACAACAACAACCCGAACGTGCCGACTCAAGGTGAGGCTGCGGCCGGGCCGGTCGGCACCGGCCTATCGATCACCGGCGGTCGCTACGACACGGTTATGGACAACACGCTCGCCGACAACGACGCCTGGGGCGTGATCCTGGCGGCCTACCCGGACAGCGGCCCGCCTTGCACCGGCGGCGTCAGGAACTTTCCGCTGCTGGGCAACGGCAGCTGCCTGTACGACGACTACGGCGACGCGCTGATCGACAACAGGTTCATCAACGACGGCTCCTACGGGCATCCTACGAACGGCGCCTTCGCGCAGCTCAACCTGGTGGGCGGCGAGCCGGGCGATTGCTACAGCGGCAACACGGGCAACGACGGCGGCCCGCTCAACGCATACGCGGCGGCGATGCAGCAGGCCCACGCGATCTGCAACTTCGGCACCACTGCTCCGTCCGACCTGGCCAGCAACCTGACGTTCTTCGGCGAGGTGCTGTGCGACTCGCAGGTCGAGCTGAGCGCGGGCGTCCCTGCGGCCTGCCCGTCTGGGCCATACCCGCGCGTGACGGCGATCCTCAACGGCCTGCACCCGATGCCGGCGCCTTCGCAGACGCCGACGATGCCCAACCCGTGCCAGGGGGTCCCCGCCAACCCATGGTGCCCAAAGAAGTCGTGACGGCCCCTCCCGGAGCCCTAATCTCTGGAGCGTGAGCGCCGTCGTCGTGAAGCTGGGGTCGAGCATCGTCGCCACCGACGAGGGGTCGGTGCGCGCGGACGTGCTGGGCCGCGTCTGCGACCAGCTCAGCGAGCGCCATCACGCCGGCGAGCAGTTGATCGTCGTCACCAGCGGTGCGATCGCGCGCGGGATGGGGGTCATGCAGATCCCGCGGCCGAAGGCGATCGACGAGCTGCAGGCCGCCAGCGCCGTCGGACAGGGCAAGCTGTACCAGGTGTATGACGAGCTGCTGGCGGCGCGCGGGGTACCGAGCGCGCAGGTGCTGCTGACGTTCTTCGACATGAGCGCGCGCGCGCACTATCTGAACGCGCGCCAGACGCTGCACAAGCTGCTCGAGTGGCGAGTGGTCCCGATCATCAACGAGAACGACACGACTACGACCGACGAGATCTCGTTCGGCAACAACGACTTCCTCGCCGCGCAGGTCGCGATCCTACTCGGCGCCAAGCTGCTGCTGCTGCTGACCGACGCCGCTGGCGTGTTCACCGCCGATCCGCGCACCGACTCGGACGCCGAGCTTGTGCGCTGGGTCGATGATTTCGAAGTGCTCGCGGACCTGCGGATCGGCCACGCGAACTCACCGCTGGGGTCCGGCGGGATGCGCTCAAAGGTGGTTGCGGCTGAGATGGCGACCGCCGCCGGGATCAAGACCGTGATCGCGAGCGGCCTGCAGGACGGCGCGATCCGCGACGCGTGCGCCGGCGCGCCGGTAGGCACCAGCTTCGCCGCGCGCTCGAGCCGGTACTCGAGCTTCAAGCTGTGGCTGAAGTACGCCAAGCCGGCTCGCGGCCAGGTGCTGGTCGACGCCGGCGCTGCACGCGCACTGCGCGACGGCGGCACGAGCCTGCTGCCCGTCGGCGTGGTCGAGGTCAGCGGGTCGTTCGATGCGGGCGACGCGATCGAGGTCACGCACGCTGAGCAGATGGTGGGCAAGGGGATCAGCAACTACTCGGCGCAGGAGCTGCGCGCCGTGCGCGGCCTGCAGTCCGGCGCTGTTCGCGAGCTGCTTCCGCGGGCGAGCGACGAGGCTGTTCACCGAGACTACTTCGTGCTCGCGTAACCTTTGACGCGATGATCACGACGACGGTGCCGAGATGACCACGACGATCGCTTCGGTGAGCGAGATCTGCGCGGGCGCCAAGAGCGCCTCGCGGACGCTCGCCACCGTCGGCTCGGACGTCAAGAACGCGGCGCTGCGCGCGATCGCCGACGCGTTGGGCGCGCATACGCCGGAGATCCTGGAGGCCAACGTACGCGATCTCGAGGACGGCCGCGAGGCGCAGTTGAGCGCCGCGCTACTGGATCGGCTCGGGCTGGACCCGGGGCGGATCGACCAGATCGCGCAGGGCGCCCGCAAGATCGCGGCCCTGCCGGATCCGGTAGGTGAGGTGATCGACGGCTTTCGTCTTCCCAACGGCCTCGACGTGCGCAAGGTGCGCGTCCCGCTCGGAGTCGTGGCGGTCGTCTACGAGGCGCGGCCCAACGTCACGATCGACGCGGCGGCCCTATGCCTCAAGGCCGGCAACGCGATCGTGCTGCGCGGCTCGAGCTCGGCGGCGCACTCAAACGCGGTGCTGGCTGCGATCGCGGCGCAGGCCGCCACCGATGCGGGGCTGCCCGAAGGCGCACTTTCGCTGGTCGCGGGGGGCGGACGCGATGAGCTGGCGCAGCTCGCGACCCAGACCGGTCTCGTGGATTTGATCATCCCGCGCGGCGGCGAAGGCTTGAAGGCGGCGCTGAAGGGCGTTGCCACGGTGCCGGTGATCTATGCCGCCTCGGGCAACTGCCACGTCTACGTCGACCGTAGCGCCGACCTGCACGCGGCGCACGCGATCGTCCTGAACGCCAAGCTCCAGCGCCCGGGCGTGTGCAACGCCGCCGAGACGCTGCTCGTGCACGCCGAGGTCGCCGAAGCGTTCCTGCCCGCCGTGCTGCGGGATCTGCACGCCGCCGGCGTCGTCCTGCACGGCGACGATCGTGCCCGCGCTGTGGCTGTGGGCACTCCGGTGGAGGCTGCCACGGACGCTGACTGGGCCAGCGAGTACCTCGCGCTCGAGCTCGCGGTCGGCGTGGTCGACTCCGCCGCAGAGGCGATCACGCACGTCAACGCGTACGGCAGCGGCCATTCAGAGGCGATCCTCACCGGCGAGACTGCCTCGGCGCGGGCTTTCCAGCTCGAGGTCGACGCGGCCTGCGTGTACGTCAACGCCTCGACGCGCTTCACCGACGGAGGCGAGTTCGGGATGGGCGCCGAGATTGGCAACTCGACGCAGAAGCTGCACGCGCGCGGTCCGATCGGTCTGCGCGAGCTGTGCTCGTTCAAGTATCTGATCGACGGCGACGGGCACGTCCGTCGTTGAGCGACGAGCACCCGCGGGCCGCTTACTTGCGCATCGGGATCCTGGGCGGAACTTTCAACCCACCGCACATCGGGCATCTGGTCTGCGCGCAGGAAGCGCTGCTCGCGCTCGAGCTCGAGCGCGTGCTGCTGATCCCAGCCCGGATCCCGCCGCACAAGCAGGTCGAGGAGGAGCCCGGACCCGGACACCGGCTCGAGCTCTGCAAGCGCGCGGCCGGCGAGGACCAGCGCTTCGAAGTGTCAGAGATCGAGCTGCGGCGCGCTGGGCCATCCTTCACGGTCGATACGCTTATAGAGCTGCACTCCACGACGCCCGATAACGAACTGTTCCTGATCGTCGGTGGCGACATTGCGGTCGGACTGCCGAGCTGGCATCAGCCCGAGCGCGTCCTGTCGCTCGCGCGTCTGGCTGTTGCCAAGCGCCGCGGCACCGCGCGGCACGCAATCGTGGAGGCGCTCACTGGTCTGGCCGGTGGCGAGCGCGTCGAGTTCTTCCGGATGCCACGGATCGGCGTCTCCTCGACCATGATCCGCCGCCGGGTTCGTCTTGGGCAGCCGATCAGGTACCTCGTCCCCGACGCGGTGGCGAGCTACATCGAACAGCAACGTCTGTATGGACACGGAGGACACGAGCATTGATTAGCGGAGAGGAACTCGCGCAGACGATCACCGAATACGCGACCGAGCGCAAAGCGCTGGACATTGTCCAACTTGACCTGCGGGGCATGATTTCCTACACCGACTACTTCGTGATCTGCACGGGCCGCAGCGATCGTCAGGTGAAGGCGATCCACGACGGCATCCACCTGGGGATGAAGACCGATCACGGGATCCTGCCGCGCCGCGTCGAAGGCCTGCCACAGGCGAAATGGATCCTGATGGACTACCTGGACGTTGTCGTGCACGTGTTCACGCCCGACTTGCGTGAGTTCTACCGGCTCGAGCAGCTATGGGGCGAGGCGCCGGCGTTCGCGATCGCCAGCAGCAGCGAGGCCGCCGCCGCCAGCCCGCAGCTACTCGCCCGCAGCTAGCCCCCGCATGCTCAGAGCGCCGACGCACGCGCTCAGAACGCCCACAGCACGCGTTTAGAACGCTGACAGCAGCTTTGGCGCGACCTGCTTCTTGCGGCTCATTACCCCCGGAAGCTCGATCGCGTCGCCGGTCGGCTCCACTCCGAAAGCGCGGGCGATCGCGCCGCTGTCGCCGGAGACAAGCAGCACGGTGCCCTTGCTGAGGACGTCGGTGATCATCAGCGCATACGAGTGCAGGCTCCGCTGGCTGCGCTGTTGGGTCATCGCCGCCAGTAGCTCCTCCTTGCGCTCCAGCAAGCTCCTGCCGACCACCTCGATCTGCGCGATGCAGATGCCGAACCCTGCGCCAACCTGGTAGTCCTTGGCGTCCCGCGCGACGATCTCCTCAACGCTCACCGCCGACACATCGGCGGTGGTTTCGAACATCTCGCGCCCGAACTCACGCGCATCCATCGCGAGCGCTCGCTCCAGATACTCGATCACGGCGTAATCGCGGTCCGTGGTCGTGGGCGAGTTGAGGATTACGGTGTCGGACATGATCGCCGCCATCAGCATCACCGCCGCCTGCCGCGATGGCTCCAAGCCGCTCTGACGAAAGCGCTCGACAACCAGGGTCGAGGTCGAGCCGACCGGATCGAAAGTCGCCCTCACCGGGACGCGCGTCTCGATCGATCCGATGTGGTGGTGGTCGAGGATCTCCACGATCTCAGCCTGCTCGACGCCGATCACGCTCTGCGCCCGCTCCGCGTGGTCGACCAGTAGTACACGCCGGCGAGCCGGCGCCACCAGATCCGAGCGAGTCACGAGGCCCACCGGTCGTCGCTTCGAGTCGACGACGACGGCGGCGCCGTAATGGATGTCCTTGATCTGCTCGGAGACGTCGGCCAAGAGGTCGTCCGTCATCGCGGTAAGCGGGTCCTCGTCCATCAGCGCGCGGCAGGGAGCCGCGAGCGTGATCATCCTGCCGGTCACGTAGGTGTCGAGCGGGGACACGATGATCGCGGTGTCGTGTTCGCGCGCCAGTGCGAGGATCTCCTCGCTGGGCGAGGCGCTGTTGGAGATCACGACGAGCGCGGCGCCCTTCTCGATCGAGAGGCGCTGGGCGTCGACCCGGTTGCCGAGCACGACCACGTCGCCCGCGGCGATCCCGGTCGGGGAGCTGACGTCCATCGAATGCACCCACACGCGGCCTGACAGCTGCTTGTCCTTGCCGATCACGAGCTGCCCCTCGAGTACGTCGACCACGGCGTGCACGTATGTGGGCGCGTCATACAGGCTCGAGCCGGCGCGCGACTCGCGGCTGTAGCGGCGAGCGAGCGTGCGCGTCGTCACCACGCCGATCAAGGCACCCCGCTCGTCCAGGACGGCGACCACGTCGACGTTGGCGTGCGCCATCTCGATACCAGCGGTGCGTACGGGCGCGTCCTGGTCGATGCGCGGAAAGTCGGTCTGCATGACGTCGCAGGCGCGCAGCATGATGTGGGGCAGGAGCGCCGGCTCGGGCGCTCCGCTGCGCTGCAGCACCCAGCGGGTCTGCGTGTTTAGCTCACCGAGCCGCACCGGCACATAGTCGTTCCTGGGGTCCAGGCGCCGGTTCAGCTCGGCGTAAGCGATCGAGGAAGCGATCGAGTCCGTATCGGGGTTTCTGTGACCGGTGACGTAGATAAGTGGCACGCGGTCGATTATGTAGCGAGCAGCGGCGTCGCCGCGTAATGGCATTGCGGAGCCGCGCACGGTAGCGTCTGCGCTGCCCCGCTCAGGGTGCGGCCGCCTCAGAAACGGAGCGCACCAACTGCGACCGCCCCGAACTCCCGACGAAACGGAGCACAGCAATGCCAACCGCCCCAAAGATCCTCCCGACGCAGATCGCGGAGGGTAAAGCACCTGGACTGGCATACCGGCTCGAGGGCGAGCTAGTCCCGGTGCTGCACATGGCGCTCGACGGCCAGGTGCCGGTCTACTTCGAGCACCACGTGCTGCTCTGGAAGTACCCGCAGATGCAGATCGGCCTGCACCCGCTCAAGAAGGGTCTGAAGCGTCGCATGTTCGGCGGCATGCCGCTGCTGCTGCTCCAAGCTGAGTCCGCCGGTGAGATCGCCTTCAGCCGTGACGCGCCCGGGCACATCGTGGCGCTGCACCTGCAGCCAGGCGAGGGCATCGCCGTCCGCGAGCACCAGTTCCTTGCCGCGACCGGTCACGTCCAGTACGACTACTCGCGGATCAAGGGCTTCGCGAACATGATGTACGGCGGCGGCTTCTTCATCGATCAGTTCATGGCGGGCGGCGACGAGGGCGTTCTCTGGGTTCACGGGTACGGAAACGTGTTCGAGAAGGTGCTCGAGCCCGGCGAGACGATCGACATCGAGCCAGGCGGCTGGTTATACCGCGACAACTCGGTCAGCATGGGCCAAGAGGTCTACGGGTTCAAGACCGGTTTCCTCAGCGGCGGCGCCGGTCAGCTGGTGTTCAACCGCTTCACCGGTCCGGGCCGTGTCGGCCTGCAGAGCGCCTACTACCATCCGCCCGGCTCCGAGACCGGTGGTGGCGGCGGCCAGGCGCAGGCGCAGAACAGCGGCGGTGGCGGCGGCCTGCTCGGCAACATCGTCGGCGGCCTGCTCGACAACTGATGGCGTTCACGCCCGGACATCTCGCAGCCAACCCACTGCCGCCGGGGATCGTGGGCGCGCTTACGCTTGGTGGTTACCAGTTGCTGGTCGACGTCTACGGCGTCGGCGCCGGCCGGCTCGGCCAGCAGGCATTCCTCCTGATCGCAAACGAGCCGGATCCGACTTTGACCGACACTGGGACCCAGATCACCCTGCACCAGTCAAAGCTGCGCGAAGAGCGCGACATGGCAGCGTTCACGGCGCTGGCGGCGCAGCTTGGCTTCCTGCGCCTGTCGGGCTACCGGCTGGTGCCCGAGCGCGTCGGGCTGCGCAGCAAGGTGAACCTGGTCAATCCCGCCACTGGCGCGGTCGTCGCACAGATACCGGACAAGCATCCGGGACGGTTCGGCGGCGGCGCGACCGTCGCCACGCTGCTGGCCAATGTACGCGGGCTGCCGCCGGCGGGTCCGCCGCCGGACACGCAGGACCCCGACATGCTGCGCCAGTGGCTGGTGGCGCTGGCGCTGCGCGACGACTCGATCGGCGGCGCCGAGGCGGTCGAGGTCGCCGATCGCGCACTGCAGTTGGCCCAGGGTGACCCGAGTCTCGATCCGGTGGCGGCGCTGGAGGCGGCGAAGATCACTCGGTCGCCCTGAAGCCTCAGCCACCACCGGAGATCTGAAAGCCAGGCCTGGCCTGGCCCTGGCCTGGCCGAGAAGACCGCAGGCGCGGCAGTGCAAGCCCGTCATGACAAGCTACCCGGGAGTGACGCGCTTCGCGCTTGCGGCGCTGATCGACTGGGGGGTTCGACGCTCCCCCGCGTCGAACCCCCCAACCATTGCCTCCCCATCCGGCCCCGTCGAGCCCCCTCCGGCCCCCCCGTCGACTCCTGTCCCTGAGCGCACCCTCGCGCCGCATCTTCGATCTCTCCAAGCTCTTGCCTGTCACTTGTATAGCGCACTCTCCGCCTGCCCGCTCGGAAAACCTCCACGCTACGAACGCGGCGAGAACCTGAGCGATTGATCACATCTAGATGCCGCGACGTCGAGGGCTGGCGCAACGCCGGTCGCAACGAGAGGTATGAGTCGGCCCGGGCAGTCATTTCGGGTCGTGGTGTCCGTGCTGCTCGGAGCGGTCCTGCCGATGCGCATAGGGGTGGGAGTGGATGTGGTCGCCGTGGCTGTGCTCGTGTCCGTGCGTGC